>JAUYEF010000221.1 GCA_030691635.1 Bacillota bacterium | reverse complement strand
GAAGGCACCTAGGTGAGAGTCACGGTTTGGGCGGCCTAGAACGAACAGCAGGTCTCTCGGGGCAGCTTGTTGATCATCTGGTTTTTCATAGCTGGGGTATCCACTTGACTCAGGTTGGCCCTAGATGTAGTGTTGAGCCATGGAAATGTATCCGAAGACGCTCATGGAGTTGGAGCGGATGTTCGCCGCCGAAGAGGCGTGCCGTGAGTACCTCGCCTTGCTACGATGGCCGGAAGGATACCGCTGCCCCCGCTGTGATTGCGAGAAGGGATTTTCCTTGGCACGGGGGCTTTATGAGTGCGCCGATTGCCATCGCCAGACCTCCATCACGGCCGGCACTATCTTTCAAGACACCCGCAAGCCTCTGCAGATGTGGTTCCGGGCCATGTGGCACGTCACCAACGAGAAGAATGGGGTGAGTGCCGCCAGCCTACAACGGGCACTGGGCCTGGGCAGTTACCAGACGGCGTGGACTTGGCTCCACAAGCTGCGGAGGGCGATGGTCCGGCCAGGTCGGGACCGCCTCAGCGGTGAAATCGAGGTGGATGAGACACTCATCGGCGGCGAGGAGGAAGGCGTCCGGGGTCGTCAGACCCATGCCAAGATGCTGGTGGTCATCGCTGCCCAGGTCCGGGGCAGCAGCATTGGCCGTATCCGCATGCGCCACATTCCAGACGCCTCTGCCGCAAGCCTTCTACCATTCATCCAGGACGCCATTGAGCCCGGGAGCATGATCATCACGGACGGATGGAGCAGTTATGCCGCCGTTGACACGCTCGGCTACGGGCATGAGGTGAAGGTTTTGCGGAGGCAGGGCAAGGATGCTGCCACCAGACTGCTACCCAGGGTGCATCGGGTCGCCAGCCTTGTGAAGCGCTGGATCATGGGCACACACCAGGGGTCCGTGTCGCCGGACCATCTTGACTGCTACCTGGATGAGTACACCTTCCGCTTCAATCGCCGCACCTCCAGGAGCCGTGGCAAGCTGTTTTACCGCCTCGTTCAGCAGGCCGCCCAGGTCGACCCGGTGACCTACAAGGAGATTGCGGACTCGCCCCCATCGTAGTGTGGTTGTTGGCGACCGCGACCCCTACATATGGGGTCACCTGAGTGACATGGATACCCCGGTGACTCTATTGCACCTGGCCCGCCACCACCGCCTCGCAATCGCTTGACTGCAGCCTCCAATTAGGGCTAGAATCGGGTGTAAAGGTTTTGTGCTTGACACCCGTGGGGAAGTGGCCTGATGGACGACATCGTGCGGATAGCGTTTCTGCTGGACTTCTACGGAAACCTGTTGACAGAGAAGCAGCACCTGGTGCTGAAACTGCATTTCGAGGAAGATCTCTCGCTATCGGAGATCGCGTCGATGATGGGCGTCAGCAGGGCGGCCGTGCACGACGCGCTGAAGCGAGGCCAGGCCCAGCTGGAGGAGTACGAGTCGAAGCTCGGGCTCGTGGCACGCTTTGCCGAGCAGTCACAGCGGATCACCGAGTTGAAAAGGCTGCTGGCCGAGGCAGCGGCGCTGGCAGAGCAGGTCAGGGCATAGGGCCGGGGCAGGTGAAGCGTGTGGCCACCCAAACTGGCAGGGAGCGTGGGCAATGGTCTTTGAATCTCTCCAAGAGAGATTGCAGGTTATCTTCAAGCGCCTGCGCGGCAAGGGCAAGATCACTGAGGCAGATGTCAACGAGGGTATGCGTGAGATCAGGATCGCGCTGCTCGAAGCGGACGTCAACTTCAAGGTGGTCCGGGACTTCATAAACCGGGTGAAGGAAAGAGCCTTGGGCCAGGACGTGACTTCGAGCCTGACGCCGGGCCAGGCAGTCATCAAGATAGTCCACGATGAGCTGACGGCGCTCATGGGAGGCGCCCATGCCAGGCTCAACTTCGCGCCCAAACCGCCCACGGTGATCATGCTGGCCGGGCTTCAGGGTTCCGGCAAGACGACCACTGCGGCCAAACTCGCGATACACCTCAAAGGCCAGGGTCGGCGTCCCGCGCTGGTCGCCTGCGATGTGTACAGGCCTGCGGCGGTCCAGCAGCTGCAGGTGGTGGGCAAGCAGGCCGGAGTCCCGGTTTTCGCGAAGGGCGACAAGGCATTGCCCGTGGACATCGCCCGAGAGTCGCTGGACTGGGCCGCTTCATCGGCCAGAGATGTGGTCATTCTCGACACGGCCGGAAGGCTCCACATAGACGATGAGATGATGCAGGAGCTCGAGCGCGTCAAAGCCGCGGTGCATCCCCATGAGATCCTGCTTGTGGTGGATGCCATGACCGGCCAGGAGGCCGTGTCTGTCGCGGAGACGTTCAACCGCAGGCTGGATATCGACGGGATCATCCTGACCAAGCTCGATGGCGACTCGCGCGGTGGCGCTGCGCTGTCGGTCAAAGCGGTTACCGGGAAGCCCATCAAGTTCGCCGGAACCGGAGAGAAACTGGATGGGTTTGAGCCTTTCCACCCCGACCGCATGGCGTCCCGGATCCTGGGTATGGGCGACATGTTGAGCCTCATCGAGAAAGCCGAGGCCGTGTTCGACGCCGACCAGGCAAAGGAACTCGAGAGGAAGATGAGGGCCGCCGAGTTCACCCTTCAGGACTTCATGGACCAGCTCAAGCAGGTCAGGAACATGGGCCCTCTCGACCAGCTGCTGTCCATGGTCCCCGGCTTCAGCTCGCTCAAGAAGACCGGGCTCGAAGTGGATGAGAAAGAGCTCTCCAGGGTCGAAGCGATGATCAACTCGATGACGGTTGAGGAAAGGCGCAACTCTTCTATCATCGGTGGCTCAAGGCGCCGCCGTATCGCGGCGGGGAGCGGTAGCACGGTGCAGGACGTGAACAGGCTCCTCAAGCAGTTTGAACAGGCAAAGAAGATGTTCCGAGCTTTTGCGTCGATGGAGAAAGGCCCGAGGAAAGGGATGAAGATGCCCTTTTTGCCTTAGGCCTGGCCATAGGGTAGCGGCTCTCGCCGCAATCAAAGGACAGGAGTGATCGTGTGGCAGTCAAGATCAGACTAAAGAGAATGGGTGGCAAGAAGGCTCCGTTCTACAGGCTCGTGGTCACCGACTCGAGATCGCCGCGTGATGGGCGTTTCATCGAGGAGATAGGCTTTTATGACCCGGTCTCCGGGGTCTCCGAGCTCAAGATCCAGGAGGAAAGAGCCATCGAGTGGATCAAGAAAGGCGCCCAGCCCTCGGACACCGTGCGTTCTCTGCTGAGCAAGGCCGGCGTTCTCAAGAAACTGGCTGAGGAAAAGAACTGACCCTCAGGGAGGTTCGTGGATTGAAAGATCTCATCCTGGTGCTCACAAAGTCGCTTGTTGATGACCCATCGCAAGTCTCAGTCGAAGAGATGGCCGACGACAGGGGAGAGGTTGTCTACGAGATCAGGGTTGCTCCCGACGACATGGGCAAGGTCATAGGCAGGCAGGGGCGGGTCATCAAAGCCATTCGCACTGTTGCCAAGGCGGCCGCGATCAGGACAGGCAAGCGTGTCAACGTAGAGGTAGTCTAGGAGGGCTTCCGATGCCTGAGCTCTGGATCAAGCACCCGGTTTCGGTGAAGGCAAGGGTGACCCCCGAACTCAAGAAGAGGATGGCTTCCGAGGTCCAGGAATCGATGAAGAGGCTCGACATAGAGGTCGGGCAGCTCGACTTCCAGGCCAAGCGAGCGCAGTTCGAGGCGGAGAAGCAGAATGCGCCGCCGGTGTTGCAGAAGCAGCTTGAGGTGGAGAAGCAGAAGAGGCTGGAGAAACGGTCTGAGCTTGTGGGGAGGCTTCGCGACATAGCCCGCCTTGAAGACGGGACCGAGATCAACCAGGGCACTGTCGAAGCGCTGAGCCAGGCTGAGCCGGGGACAGACTGGGACAGGCTGTACTCCACCGAAATCGTCCTGGAAGACGGCAGGGTGGTTGAGATACGGAGTGGCAAGTGACGATCTTGTGGCGATAGGCCAGGTCCTTGGCGCCTTCGGGATCCGAGGCGAGGTCAAGGTGTACCCTTTGACCGACTTCCCAGAACGCTTCTTGACGACCAGGCGTGTTTACCTGGGAGGACGCGAGACTCAAGCCACACTGGCGTCTGCGCGGCCCCATGAGAGAGTGTGGCTGCTCACGCTCGCCGGCATCGACACCAGAGCGGCGGCGGAGCAACTGAAGGGCGTCTATCTGATGGTCCCGGAGCAGGAAACGATGCCGCTCGCAGAAGGCAGCTACTATGTTTTCGATCTCGTCGGATGTGATGTGTTTTCTGACGACGGCACGAAGCTCGGGGAAGTCCGGGACGCGCTGACAGGCACGGGCAACGACCTGCTCGTCATCTTACGGCCCGGGGGCGGTGAGTCCCTGGTGCCCTTCGCGAGGCGGTTCGTCAAAGAAGTCGATATCGAGCGCAAGCGCCTGGTCCTGGACCTCATTCCGGGGCTTTTCGAGTAGGTGAGGCTTTGCGAATAGCAGTTCTCACGCTCTTCCCGGGGATGCTGGAGGGGTTCGTGCGCGAGAGCATACTGGGACGAGCCATATCATCCGGTGTCATAGACATCAGGCTGGTGAACATAAGGGACTTCGCCTATGACAAACACCAGGTGACGGACGACTACCCTTATGGCGGCGGGGCGGGAATGGTCATGAAGCCGGAACCGCTCGTCCGCGCGATTGAGAGCGTCACAGCAGGGGTCGAGCCCAGGCCGCATGTCGTGCTGATGACGCCGCAGGGGCGTCTGTTCGACCAGGCCAGGGCCAAGGGGCTGGCGCGGCTGGAGAGCCTTGTGCTCGTGTGCGGCCACTATGAGGGGATCGACGAACGCGTGCTCTCTTTCGCCGATGAAGAGCTTTCGATAGGGAACTATGTGCTGACCGGCGGGGAACTGGCGGCCGCAGTGGTTGCAGACGCGGTGGCACGGCTTGTGCCCGGCGTGATAAGTCCCGGTTCGAGCCTTCTTGAGAGCTTCCAGGACGGGATCCTGGAAGGGCCGCAGTACACCAGGCCGAGGGATTTCCGGGGAATGCCTGTGCCGGAGATACTGGTATCCGGAGACCATGAGAAGGTCAGGGTGTGGAGAAGGAAGGAAGCGCTCCGGAAGACGGCGCTGCGAAGGCCCGACTTGCTCGCGGGAGCGAAACTCGGGCCCGAAGACCTAAAACTCCTGGCAGAGATAGAGAAAGAGCCAGAGCCGGAGGGGCTTTGAGTTCCATAAGTTGCTATGCTATAATACATCTGCCCATCGTGGGCGAAGGAGGCACAGGACGTGGACATCATCGGAGTCCTGGAGCAGCAGCAGATGAAGAAAACCGTGCCGCAGTTCTTCCCGGGCGACACTGTCAGGGTGCATGTGAAGGTCGTCGAGGGGAACAGGGAAAGACTGCAGGCCTTTGAGGGGATCGTCATCAACCGCCAGGGCGGTGGGCTCAGCGAGACTTTCACTGTTAGAAGGATCTCCTACGGTGTGGGAGTCGAGAGAGTGTTCCCGCTGCATTCCCCGCGAGTCGAGAAAGTCGATATCATAAGGCATGGCCGTGTCCGCAGGGCCAAGCTCTACTACCTACGAGACCTTACCGGCAAGGCGGCCCGGATCAAGGAGAAGAGATAGCGAAGGCCGGGGGCCGGTAAGCCGGCCCCCTGATGTATCCCGGTGGAGGCTCCATATGCGCAAGGTGCTTCAAGAGACCCTCGAAACAGTGATCATAGCCGCAGCGATAGCCCTCCTGATCCGCTTCTTCATTGTGGAGCCGTTTCGCGTGGATGGGCCGTCCATGGAGCCGACCTTCCATACCGGGGACATGCTGATCGTCAACAAGTTCGGCTACCGGTTCTCTGCCCCGAAACGAGGAGATGTCATCGTCTTCCGCTACCCGCGCCAGCCGCAGAAAGACTACGTCAAGCGGGTCATCGCCGTCGCCGGCGAGACGATAGAAGTCAGGATGGGCAGGCTCTACGTGAACGGGCAGCTGTTCGAAGAAGGTTTCACCACCAAGCCGAGCATATCCAGTTTCCCCCGCACGGAAGTCCCCAGCGGCTCAGTGTTCGTCCTGGGCGACAACAGGAGCAACAGCGAAGACTCCAGGTACTTCGGAGCAGTCCCCCTTGGCAACATAAAGGGCCGGGCCATGGTCGTCTACTGGCCAATTCCCCGGGTCCAGCTCATAACGGGAGGATAGGGCCATGTGGTATCCAAGCCATGTGGCCAGAGCTAAGAAGGAGATCCGCCAGAACCTCCGGTTGGTCGATGTCGTGTTTGAGATAGTTGACGCCCGCATCCCACGCTCGAGCCGCATTGCCGCCATGAAACAACTTCTGGGCCAGAAGCAGTCTGTCATCGCGCTGAACAAAGCCGACCTTGCCGACCCGGCCGTCACGTCCCGCTGGGTCCAGCACTTCGCAGAACTGGGTCACGAGGCCACGGTCGTCAACGCCAAGACCGGGCAGGGAGTGCCCGAACTGATCGCCAGAGCGCGCACCGGGTCGCAACGTGCGTCCACCGGTCAAAGGCGGCTCCGCCCCTACCGGGCCATGGCTGTGGGCATACCCAATGTCGGGAAGTCTTCGCTGCTCAACAGGCTGGCAGGCAGGCGGTCTGCCAGGACGGGCGAGCGTCCCGGCATCACGCGCGGAAGGCAGTGGATCCGCGTGGCGGAGGACCTCGAACTCCTGGACATGCCCGGCATCCTCTGGCCGGAGCATGCGACCGACGAGGCCACGGACCTGCTCTGCATCACAGGCGCCCTGCCGGACGAGACATTCGACGTTGAGGTGGTCGCGTCCCGGCTGCTGGGCCGGCTCGGCGGCACCGCGCCCGAGGCGCTCACGGAACGGTACGGCGTCCTGCCTGGAGCGCCGGAGGAGGCGCTTACCGCCATCGCGCGCCAGCGGGGCCTTCTCGCGACAGGCGGAGTTCCCGACACAAAGAGAGCAGCGCAGGCGCTACTTGCCGACTTCCGGTCCGGACGGCTGGGCCGGGTGAGCCTTGAGGAGCCGGACGATGAACTCGTTTGACACCAGGTCGATGACATCAGTGGAGATATGCGCGTGGGCCTCGAGCCTGCCCGTGTCACGTGCCCGGGAGGCGCGCGTCCTGCTTGCGGGTGACGGCCGGCGCTGTGCAGCCAGGGCGGCCGCGATCATCGAGAAGAGGCTTGCAGAGGACAGGGCCGAACTCTCGAGGCTCCGACGGATGTACGCATACGAGCAGAAAGCATGGCGCAACGGCACAAGCCTGGTCGTCGGAGTGGATGAGGCCGGTAGAGGTCCCCTGGCGGGCCCGGTTGTGGCAGCCGCGGTGGTCCTGAAGCGCCGCTGCCTGATACGCGGGCTGAATGACTCCAAGCAGGTGTCGCCTGAGACCCGTGAGGCCCTTTTCGATGAGATTTGGCGCAGGGCGCTGGCCATCGGAGTAGGGGTCAAGGATGTGCACTACATCGACAGGCACAACATCGCGCAGGCCAGTTTCGCCGCGATGCGCGATGCCGTCGGCTCGCTCGGGCTCGTTCCCGAGTTCGTCCTCGTCGACGGTTTCAAGATCCCCAGCCTGCAGGTCCCCCAGCGCGCCATCGTCAAGGGCGACGCGCTATCCTGCTCCATAGCGGCGGCTTCCATCATCGCCAAGGTGACCCGGGATAGGATGATGGTTGAACTGCACCGGAAGTACCCCGTGTACGGGTTTGCACAGCACAAAGGCTACACCACCCGCCAGCACCTTCTCGCGCTATCTCGACACGGCCCATGCCCGGAGCACAGGCGCAGCTTCCTCCTCGTCTCCCAGAGCCAGCTTCTGTTCGCAAACCTTGACGACCAGGCCGAGTAACACGGAGAAGGGCCGGCAGGCCGAGCGTCTTGCCGCAGCCTACCTGGAGTCACTGGGCTATTCGATTCTCGCCACAAACTGGCGGTGCCCGCTGGGGGAGTTGGACATCGTGGCGTCAATGGGCACACGCCTCGTTTTCTTTGAAGTGAAGTACCGGTCGGGCGGAGCATTCGGATCAGGAGAGGAGGCCTTGACCCGGTCAAAAGTGCTGCGCCTGCAGCGCCTGGCGCAGGCTTACATGCAGGCCGACCCATCCCTCAGGTTCGCGTCGTTTGGGCTGGAAGTCGTGTCGGTCACCCGCGCGCCGGCAGGTCCCGAGTTCCGCATCACCCCCGCTATCTGACTCTACCGTCCTGTGTCTCTAAGTTTTTATGCCAAATCGCGCGTTACATAGAAGGAATTCTCGCTTCGTATAGATAATGGCGATATGGCTGGCTACCCTGGAGTATGTGCCGGGAGGTGATGCGTCAGGCCAACAAAGTGTGCTTGCATGTGCTGCTAGTCCCGTCAAATCTGGAAGGAGGTGTCCCTACGGGATGATCACACTTGCAGCTGCCGCGGCAACGCCCCCCAAGCAACCAGTGCTTCTCGTTTTTGAGCCGGGCGTGATAGCCCAATTCCTGGTCGTGTTTCTCATGCTGGTTTTCGTCTACGTCATGACTCAAAGGGCAAAGGCCGGAGCTCCCGTACCGCCAATCAGAAAGCTGCCCGGGCTGGAGGCAGTGGATGAGGCAATAGGCCGCGCCACAGAGATGGGGCGGCCGGTCCATTACACTGTGGGTCTGGGTGATGTGAGTACTTCGGCGACATTCGCAGGGTGGGCGGCTCTCGGGTACGTTGCCAAGATGTGCGCGCAGTACGACACGAAACTGATCAACACAAATCGCAACTACCTGGTCATGTCCATTAACGAGGAGATAATCAGGCAGGCCTACCTTGAGGCGGGCCGTCCCGACGCGTTCAACCCGGATGACGTGAGGTACTTGTCAGGCTCCCAGTTTGCTTACGCCACAGGTGTGCTGGGCATATTCCAGCGTGAGAAGCCTGCCGCCAACTTCATGATCGGTTATTTCTATGCCGAGTCCTTGCTCTTTGCGGAGGGTGGCTATCTTTCTGGCGCTATCCAAATAGCCGGAACGACCAATACGACTCAGCTTGCTTTCTTTATGGCCGCGTGTGACTACACACTCTTGGGCGAAGAGATATTCGCAGCCAGTGCATACCTGTCCAAAGAACCGGTTCTGGTGGGTTCTGTCGTGGGGCAGGACCTGGGCAAGATCTTCACGTTCTGCATCATCATCATCGGGACGATACTGCAGAACATCCAGGGCAAGAGCAACTGGCTTTCGGCCATCCTGAAGAAATAGCCCGGCAAAGGAGGTGCGATGGTGAGAAAGGATCTTCCGAGGATAATCACGACACTATCCGCTGTGATCGTGATATTCTCAGTGTTTACGTTTGTCGGCCAGCAGCTTAAGCTTACTGCCACAGTGGACCGGTGGTTCCAGGTGAGTGAAGCTACGGCGTTTTTGATAGGCGCCGTGAACCTCACGCGTATCCACGGGCAGCATATCCAGAGGCGCAGGGCCGGGTACTACAACAGCATCGTGCTCCTGATATGCCTGTGGAGCTTCTTCGCCCTGGGCCTGGTAGTGACCAACAAGTCTCCGGTATACCGCTGGATATATGACTCGACGCTGGTGCATATGGAAGCGACGATGTTCTCGGTCATTTGCTTCTACATCGCCTCCGCTGCCTACCGGGCGTTCCGCATCCGCACACGCGAGGCCACAGTGCTTCTCGTCGTGGCGACGATCGTCATGCTGGGGAACGTGCCGATCGGCGATGTTATCTGGTCGCAGCTGCCAGTGATGAAGGACTGGATCCTCAGGGTTCCCAACTCGGCAGCGATGAGGGGTATCAACATCGGTATCTACATCGGTGGTTTTGCCACCGCGCTCAGGATTCTACTCGGCCTGGAGCGCGCCCATATGGGCGGCGCCGGGGCTTAACGGGAGGTGAAGGACATGTGGGAAAAGCTTCAGAATGTCGACCGGAGGATCATATACGCGCTGATGGTGATAGTCGTCATCGTTCCCCTGTTCTCGCCGATAGGGCTGCCCATAAGCATCAACCCAGACCTGACACAGAGGTTTTTCGATTTCATAGAGAAACTGCCGGCCGGGTCGATAGTCTGGATGGGACCGGACTACAGCCCGGGGGCCAGCGCAGAATTGAACCCGCAGGTAGCGGCGGTCTTCCGCCACCTCCTGATGAAAGGGCACAAGGTCATATTCTTCGCCATGTGGGAGCAGGGCGCTTCGCTTTCGAGAAACGTGGCCGAGCCCATAGCAAAGGAAATGGGGAAGAAGTACGGCGAGGACTGGGTGCACCTGGGCTACAAACCCGGAAGCGCCATCGCGCTTCGCGCGATGGTCAATGATGTCTGGCAGGCCTCGGCTGGGGTCGACATCAACGGGACCAAACTCGGCGATCTGCCGCTGATGGCCAAGGTGAAGAAGCTCGACAACTCGGTCGCGCTCTGTATTGACTTCTCCTCGGGAAGCCCCGGAGACGGTGACTACAGGCAGTACGTCACAGACCCACAGAATATACCGTTGATGAGCGGTCAGGTTGCAGTGCAGGTGCCCACGAGGCTTCCCTACATTAGGTCCGGGCAGCAGAAGGGGATCATCCCCGGTCTGCGAGGCGCAGCTGAGTATGAGAAACTCATCAAGAAACCGGGCGCGGCGACACAGCTCATGGACGCTCAATCACTGGGGCACGTGTTGATAATATTCTTCATCCTGCTCGGCAACATCGGTTTTGTTGCCACGCGGAAGAAGTAGTGGAGGTGAGATAGGATGAGCGTCACGCAGAACTGGCTGGCCGCTATTCTCACTCTCATGCTCTTTTCATACTTGTGGAAGGAGAACGCGGTCTACCGGCTCGCCGAGCACTTAATGGTGGGCCTCGCTGCGGCACACGGTATGGTCATGAGCTGGGACAACTACCTCAAGCCCACTATCACCGACACCATTCCCAAGCAAGGGGAATACCACCTCATCATCCCGGCCATTCTCGGCATACTCATCTACGCACGCTATTCGAAGCAGTACCAGTGGGTGGCGCGCATACCGATGTCGTTCTGGGTCGGCTATGGCGTGGGCTACACACTGGCGTTCGTGCCCAGGACGTTCCTGCTGCAGGTGATCGACAGCTTCATTGCGCTCGACTCCTTCGACAATGTGCTCTTCTTCATACTCCTCGCCGCCACGATCGTGTACTTCATGTTCACGGTCAGAAAGGAAGGGACTGCGACGGGAATCGTCTCTACGGTCGGGCGCTATGCGATCATGATTGGTCTGGGCGCGTCCTTCGGCAACACCGTCCAGGGGCGTATTTCGCTATTCCTCGGCAGGCTTCAGTTCCTGCTGGGCGACTGGCTTGGGTTGATCAAGATAGGGTAGGGGTCTTGCCGCCTACTGGAAAACTTGACGGGGGCGCAGGTCATTGGCGCCCCCTCGACGTGTCTGGAAACGCGCCTGTTCGGCTACTTGGATGTCTTGGCCTTCGGTGCAGGCGGTATCTCTGCCATGGCCTTGTGTAGCGACTGCACGAGCTTGTCGACGGCGACGGGGCGGTCCCAGAAGGCCCTCACCGCCTTGGCAATCCTGGCGGCTCCCGCCGAAGAGCGCGTGTCAAGCGCGGGGCCGCCGGCCGCCGGCAGCACCACGCCGCATGTGAGCGCATCAGAGATCCAGGACGTCCCGGTTTTCACGAAAAGTCCTGCGACCGAGCGGTCCATGCTGCCTGCGTGACATGAGACCAGCTGGAGATTGTCCGTGATCTTTGATGGGCTCCATGCGGCCAGGAATCGCGCGAGTTCCACGGCGATACGGGCACGCTCCCTGTCGCCCTGGTCAAACACCATCAGGCTGGAGATGTTGCCCAGTACCGTACCCTGCTCCGCTTGATGAGGGAGGGGCAGGACCGCGACGTCGAATTCGGGCGTGCTCTTCTCGCCGCCCGGCAGGCGGATGGCTCCGGCGGCACGCTCCCTCATGTAGCGAAGGAACCCGCTCGAAGCAGGCCCCATCAGCGCCACTTTTCCGGACCAGAACAGCTCCACCGAAGATGTCCGGTACCTGGAGGGTGGGGAAGGAAGAGTCCCCTGTTTCACGAGGCCGGCGACCACGGAGACAAGAGACGCCAGGTCGCGTTCCGACCAGATCAGGTTGCCCGAAGCATCGAACGCCCCACCCCCGCCCGTCGATCGCACGAGGGTCTCGAATGCCTGCACATCTGTCGAGTCGAGGACCAGCGGGACCACGTTTGTGCCCTTGAACCTGGGGCCCACGGCCTCGACATCACGCCACGTCCAACCGTACGCTCGGATGGCCTCGATATCGACACCGGCTCTGGCCAGCGCGGTCGCGTTCGCGATCATGTATTGAGGCTCGAACCAGCGTGGGTACGCGTATGTCTTGCCGTCCATCGTCATCTGTTCCAGTGCGGCGGGGGCGAAACGGGCGGCTTCGGTCTCATCAAAGAACGGGGACAGGTCGACGAGAAGGCCTGCGCTCGCAAACTGGGGGTCGAATGTGCCTGCCAGCACATCGGGCCGCTCACCGGCCTCGATCGCGCGTCTCAGCTCCTCGCCCTCCATCGTCATATCGAAGAGCCTTACCTCGATCCTCACATTGGGGTGGACCGCGGCGAAGCCCTGCACCACGTAGTCCATGAATTCCTCATAGTTATAGAGCTCCTTGCGGAAGACCGGCCACCTGCTATCCCAGAGGATTATGGAATACATCGTACCGGGATCGGTGGCTATCCAGGGATGTATCCGGTCGCCTTTGATCTCATGGGCGATATAACGGGGGTGGAACCACCCAGGCGGCACGATTTCGGGGCGCAGGTAGACGATTGTGCCGGAAATGGCGACCAGCAGCATCGCTGCGATCAGTACTCTCAACGCCTTTCGCATGCGGATTCCCCCAAGCGCCTACTTGATGCCCAGGATGTGAAACTCGTTGGGCCCGGCCACACCGGTCACGGGCAAGCCGTAGAACTTCTGGATCTGGAGCATGGAGGTAAGCAAGTCTTTACCGAACCGCCCGTCGAGGGGGCCTGCGTCGAACCCCATGAGTCGCACCCTGAACTGCAGGTACTGAACATCTGTGCCCGCGTCGCCTTTCTTCAACGTCCTCGACATCGCCGCTCGAGGCTCGGCCCCGGTGATCTTGACGCGGGTCCCGATGCTCACCCATGGGAATACCTCGGACACGTGCTGGTTGAACATCCTTATGCAGCCCTTGGATGCCATGGTGCCTATCGAGTAGGGCCTGTTGGTGCCGTGGACGCCGTACGTGCCCCAGGGTATGTTGAGTCCCATCCAGCACGCCCCAAAAGGCCCCCCGGGCTCCATACGCTTGTTCTTCACCATGAACTCACCGGTGGGTGTGGCCGTCGTCGCCTTGCCTATGGCGACCGGGTACTTCTTGTAAGGGACCCCGTCCACAAGCACAGTCAGCGTGAGTTTCCTTGTGTCTATCTCAAGGGATATCTCGCCCGCCGGCTTTGATGCCGCCGGACCCGCCCGCACTACCGGCCCTTCTCCGAGCATGTACCATAGATGTGATGTCATCCGGCCCGAAGCCGCCAGGCCCTTGCTGCGCTGGAAAGACCTTACGGCATCGGCTGTGGGAAGGTCGTACGTGGAGTTGAGACGACCTGAGTAGAAGCCCAGCTCAAGAAGCCTTGCCTGCAATTCGTACACGTCGTCGCCGGCCAGATGGGGATCGCACAGGTAGAGGTCCCTGTCATCATCGCAAGTCGGGCCCGCCAGCCTCTCCTTGCTGGACACGAGAACGGGGGGGACGGTGGAGGCTTGCCAGCTGTGCCGCGGCCCGGGTTCAACCAGGACTGACCACACCAGAGCGACTCCTACGGTCAAGAGGCATGCGAGGCCCGTCGTCCAACGTCGGCGCTGCCCTGCAATGTTCAACCAGCCCACCTCACTAGAGGTTCCCTACCTGAATCTGTATTTGCGGTAGGTGGGCTCGATGACAGGATATGACGCCGCGGCAGGTGAGCAACTTGCGGCCGGCCGTGAGCCGGCAGTGGGGCTTAGAAGAACCACTGCAACCATGGACCTTACTTCCGCTTCCTACGCTTCTTGACACGGCGCGCAACCGCCTTCTCGGCAGCTTTCGTCACCGATCGCTGGACATCATCGATGCTGGTCTTGCTGCGGAAGAGCTGGCCACAGGCGGGACACGCAGTGGTCTTCTCTGGGTCGAGCAGGTCCTGAGCTCTGGCCCGGAACTTGTTCCGGCAGGTCGGGCACTCAAAGTCTATGTCCTGGTCAGCCAGGTTGAACTCAATTCTCACGGGCGCCGCCTCCCCGGTGAGAGACTTCATCACAGCCTATTCGAGATGTCCGCCTTGAGTTCTACGCCTCAGGAACGCCCGTGCCGTCGCCACGGAGCCATCTCTGCCAGAGAATGTGTAACCCCAGGCAGGTGACCCCGAGGATAAACAGCGGCATCGATACACCGTGCTGCATGGAGGCCAGCCCCAGGAGATAGAAGCAGATGCTGTTGATGAGGATGGTGGCCGACCCGGCCAGCGACAGTGTGGTGGCTTTCATGCCGGCCGGGGCGCGTCTCAGCAGCCATACTTCCTGGACATGGCCTGAAAACGAGCAGACCAGCCGTCCAAACGCAAGGCTCACCGTCATGGCCAGAACCCAGACAAGCCCCGGTCGCCGGCCGGCCGTGCCCAGCAAACCTGCTGCCATGGTCGCCGCGGCGAAAGGGATCATGTGAAGCACGAACCCTGTTCCGTGTTCGTGAGCGTCGAGATGGCCCGCGACGCGCCTGCCGGCGATGGTGAAAAGGCCTCCTGCGGTGAACACCGCCGCGATCACGGCAGGGTCTATGTCGTGTATCGCCATGACAGGCTGGATGAGGTCGCGCCCGAGGCCGTATGCGGTCCAGCTGGCGACGGTGAGCGCCAGGAACCCTACGAAGCGAGGGCCCTGGCGGCTGATGGTCCCAAGGGCGGTCCGCGCACCGGTGGCACGGTGGGCGATGCCACCACCCGCCCGGCCTCTCATCCACGACACGGGGACGGTCGGGACGAAAAGGCCGGCGAATGCGGCCAGGGCGGATACTGCCGCTTCGGCGCAGTATAGCCGCTGGTACGACGCCCTCGCCAGCAGCCCGCCGAGGAATCCCCCCAGTGTGTTGCCCAGAACCTGCGTTGCCGCGAACCGGGACAGCCGGTCGTTAACATGCCTCTCCAGCCCGCGAAACACCAGGACATCATGAAGGCACGCATGATCGGTGTCGGCGATGACCGAGAAAGCCACCCCAGCGCAGGCGGTGCCCGCCAGGACCACACCCAGAGATCGCGCGTCGATGAACAAGAAGGCGCTGGCGATCTTGAAGACCGGCCCCAGGACCAAGAACTGGCGCCTGCCGGCGCGGTCCGACAGGTAACTCGACGGGACGCTGCAGGCGATATACGCGGCGCCGAAACTGAGCATGGCCAGGCCCAGGTCGGAGGTCGAATATCCTCTGTTCATCAAGTACGCCATCCACACAAACTGGTCGAGCATGGCCGACGACAGAAAACCATAGACGTAGAATGGCCACATCACGCTGAAACACACTCCCCTCATGCAGGCAAAGCTTTTTGTGGACCCTTGTACCGGCCTCAGACGAAAGGCGCAGGCCGGAAAAGGGCAGACCTATCCCGCTAGCGGGTGAGGGGAAGTGTGAGAGGCAGGCCGACGCCTCGCGACGGCATCCCGAACCGAACCACCACGCGGCGTCACTCCTTTGAGAATCGCAGGATGAAATCGCAAGTGCACAACCTGGGCGCGGGCTCTGGCCTGCGGCCTAGTGCCCGCTGATCTTGAAGACGCAGTTCACCGCTCTGGCGTCCATGATGAGCAGCCTGAACCTCCAGGTTCCTCCGGCCGGCAACCAGCCTCCCGCGGTCGTCGTGCTGGCCACTCTGGTGCCGAGGTATCTTCCGACGTCATCATAGAGGCTGACCTCGGCCTGGACGTACTGGTAGTTGACGTTGGCGTTGTCCTTGACGGTCGCCTCAAGGAACCGGGAGTTCTGGTCGCTCACGAATTTCCAGTCGAGCAGTTCTAGAGGCGGCTTTGGTTGAGCCTGGGGAGGCTCCGGCACCGGCTGCGGCTGCGGCGCAGGCGTCACAGCCGCCGGTCGCTTGGGCTTCTCGGATGGCTCGGTTGTGGGCGCTCGGACAGGCTCTTGGACCGGCTCGGGCTTTGGCGCTGCAGGCTCCTGGGCGGGCGGCGCCCGCTGTGGCTCCGGATCCTTGGGCGGCTCGACCGGGCCGGCGGGTGTGGTCTGGCCGGCGGGCGTCTTCGAGGCTGGAGCCGGTGATGCCTCGGGTTTCGGAGTCACCGCGGCCGGCCTTCCCGGCCCGGCCAAGAACCAGTAGCCGCCCGCCACCACGAGCACGACCATCACGTACAGGAAGTATCTCGGCCTACGGCGGTGCCTTGAGACCCTGCGCGGCTCATATATCACGGAGAATGCCCCCTGGCTTCCGAAAGGGTGGTCCGCTTCGAGGTAATGCGGCTTTGCAGGCAGATACAGGTCTTGGAGTATGGTTTGATGAGCCCTCGGCTATTTCCTGCTCATTCGCGCCGGCGAGTGGGCAGCTGGTCCTGGTACCGTCTCGTCGCCGGCGACATCTCGACGCTCGCTTCGGCCTGGACCCGGGCAACCTCTTCCGCCATCTCCTCAGGGAGTTCTATCAGCTCCACGGAAATCCCAGGAGCCAGCCTGCCTTCGAGCTTCTTGACCAGCATGCGAAAGAACTCCGGCGATGTGACGACCAGGAGCCTAGTGGCTGCAGATACCAGTGTCAGGTAGTAGAGCTCCGACTCGGCGCCCCGGACTTTGCCCGACGAGACATTGCCGGAGACCGTCTTGCCGCCGGCGCTGGTTATGGAGGCCACGATCTCGCCGCTGTGCGAAACCGCATTGAACTCGCGCTGCCCGCCGCTCACCAGGCCCGTCACTTTCGGCAAAAACACCGTGTTGAAGCGCCGGCCCAGCTCCTGCCTGACAAACGGCTCAACCACTCTCCGCAGATAGGACGTGTTGGCCACGGTCGTCACCTCCGGCCCGTCCGTCAAGACTGCTGTTCATATTGGCTGAAGCAGCGCCCAATTCCTTTCGGGGCGGAAAATCAGTCCCCATTGCAGGAGTATTACCTTTGTTCCAAATGAATGACGCGTTTTCATGCCTCTGGGCCCTTCCGGCGCCCTGAACGTGCGCAGTCTCCGGCCGGCCTGACAGCGTTCGACCCGCCGGTCCTAGCCGACCGTGCTATACTTGTCCGGACTGGTGGCAAGAGAAGCTGGTAGGCTTTGCTATGCAAGACTATCTCGGGTACGACCTGCGGTCTTGAAGGCCGGGTAATCACGGTTGAGGTGGACATCGCTCCCGGCCTCCCTCAGCTCGACATCGTGGGCCAACCGGACCTGCCTGCGCGAGAGGCGCGGGAGCGCGTCAGGTCTGCCATCCGCAACGCAGGCTACGAGTTTCCCCTGAGGCGCATCACGGTCAACCTGGCCCCTGGTGACGTCCGCAAAGAAGGCACCTCTTTCGATCTTGCGATCGCGACCGGTGTGCTTGCGTGCTCTGGGCAGGCACCGATCGCCGAGCCAGAAGCGGCGCTGCTGCTGGCTGAACTCGCGCTGGACGGCTCACTCCGCCCGGTCCGGGGCGTGCTTCCCGTCGCGGCTGCCGCCGCCCGCGCCGGCCTCACCCGCGCTATCGTCCATCCGGACAACCTTGCCGAAGTGCGGGTCCCCACGGGCCTTGTGGGGAGGAGCGCCACCCGCCTGGTGCAGGCCATCGAGTTGCTGCAGGCCGGGCCTGGCGCCTGGCGCGACGAAAGGTCTGCGCTACAAGCGCCGGTCTGCCCGGCACGCGGGGTAGACCGGTCGCACGACATATCCGCGGTGAGGGGACTCGCCAAGCCCAAGAGGGCGGTCGAGATCGCCGCCTGCGGGGGACATCACATGCTGCTCACGGGTCCTCCCGGCGCAGGCAAGACGATGCTGGCGCGGGCGCTTCCCGGCCTGCTTCCCGCGCTGGATCCTGAAGACGCGCTTGAGGTCAGCGTGGCGTACAGCGTGGCCGGCCTGCTCCCGCACGGCGTCGGCGTCGTGGCAACTCCACCTTTCCGCTCGCCACACCACAGTGTATCGCTCGCGGGCCTGATCGGTTCTGCTCGCGGCAGGCCGGGCGAGGTGAGCCTGGCGCACCGGGGCGTGCTGTTTCTGGATGAACTTCCGGAATTCCGGCGTGACGCGCTCGAGGCGCTTCGTCAGCCTCTGGAAGAAGGGGTGGTGAACCTGAGCCGGGCCGGGGCCAGGCTTGTCCTGCCTGCGCGCTTCCAGATGGTGGGGGCCACCAACCCCTGCCCGTGCGGTCTCAGCGGTTCCGGCGCGTGCACATGCAGCCCAGCGGAAGTCCGGCGGTACAGGCACAAGGTGTCCGGCCCAGTCCTTGACCGGATAGACATCCAGGTCGAGGTACCGAGGCAGGATTGGGAAGAAGCCACATCCGGACCTCCTGCCGAGGACTCGGCCACTGTCGCCCGGCGAGTCGAAGCGGTAAAACGCCGTCAGGTCAGGCGCAACCGGGGTCTCGGCACATGCCGGCCGTGCCTGAATGCTTCCCTGGAAGGAGACGCGCTGATGACGGCGTGCTCGCTGGATGCGGCGACGTCAGGCCTGTTCGCGTCGGCCTTTGACAGGCTCCGGCTGAGCCTGAGGTCGGCCCACAAGGTGCTGCGCATTGCCCGCACGATAGCGGACACGGAGGAAAGCCCCACCGTGAGGGCCGAACATATCACAGAAGCCATCAGCTACCGTATGCAGTGGGCGGTCGACGCGACGTGAACGGTTTCCCGGTGGAATGGCCTGCCGGCGGCGGAACATGTGCCGCGCGGCGTCGTCCCTGTCTATGGAACTCAGAAGGAAAGGAGGTGTGGGATGAACACCGGCAAGAGCACGGTTGTATCGGTCGCCATCGCGTCGCTTGCACTCATAGTGTGCACCCTAATCGTGGCCAGGCCGCTTGACACTTTCGTCAACGCCCGCAAGTCCATAACGGTCACAGGCTCGGCGAAAAAGCAGATTGTCTCGGACCTTGCGGTATGGAACGGAAACTTCTCTTACCAGGACAAGGACATGAAGGTCGCCTACGCAGGGCTGAAAGAGGCAGCCGCCAAGGTCAAGGACTACCTCCTGAAGCAGGGCATCGCTGAGAACCAGATAATGTTCTCGGCGGTGTCGACGGAGGTGCTGTACGAGATCGATCCCAAGACTCAGGAGATCCTCGCCAAGACAGGGATGCCCATACGAGGCGAGCTCGCCCGCGAGATTTCGGGGTACATCCTGCGGCAGACCGTTGAGGTGTCCTCCAAGGATGTCCAGAAGACGGCCGTGGTTTCGCGCGAGTCCACTCAGCTCATCAACCAGGGCGTGCTTTTCCAGTCGTACCCGGTCCAGTTCTTCTATACGAAGCTCAACGACCTGAAGGTGGATATGCTGGCCGAGGCTTCGAGGGACGCCAAAGCCCGCGCTGAGAAGATCGTGACGGCGACAGGCGGCACGCTGGGTTACGTGAGGTCGGCCAAGATGGGTGTTTTCCAGATCACGCGGCTCAACTCGAATGAGGTGTCGGACTATGGCATCAACGACACGTCATCGCTGGAGAAAGAGATAACCGCGGTGGTCAACGTGGAGTTCACCATAAAGTAGGCGCCACAAAGCAAGCAGATACCCCGGGCGGCGGTCTCAGCCATCGTGCGCCCGGTTTCATTCAGGCGGTGGGCCGTCCAGAGAGCATCACGGGCGGCCCTTTTGTTCTGCCATGTCTTTGACGTGTTGGGCCAGCCGCGAGGTCACGAGACCGATGGCTATCTCGTTCAGGCCGCCCTCTGGCACAATGATGTCCGCATACCTCTTTGACGGCTCCACGAATGCGTCGTGCATGGGTTTCACCGTTTCCAGGTACTGCCTGCGCACGGATTCGAGGGTCCTGCCCCGCTCTTCTATGTCTCGCGTGACGCGCCGCAGCACGCGGACATCAGGGTCCGTGTCGACGAAAATCTTGATATCGAACAGGTTCCGGAGGCTTTCATCCGCCAGCACCAGGATGCCCTCCACCACCAGGACCGGCCTGGGATGCACCCTGACCGTGCTCCTCTGCCTCAGGTGCTGGGAGAAATCGTAGACCGGGACGTCGACCTCCTGCTGGTCTTTCAGCGTTCTCAGATGAGAGATCAGAAGCGAATTCTCGAAGGCGCCTGGGTGATCGTAGTTCAGGCTGGCCCTCTCAGCAAATGGCAAATCGGGGCGATCCAGGTAGTATGAGTCCTGGGAGATGAGCGACACGTTGGGTGCGCCAAGCCTGTTCACGATTGCCTGGGCTACCGTGGTCTTTCCCGAACCCGTTCCCCCGGCTATGCCTATGATGAGCATGTCGTGCCTCCCTCGCGCCCGTGGTGGTAAAAGCCCAGACCTCTATTCGCCACGCCCCCGCTCCAAACATTCTGGCGGCGCCGGCCGGCCTTTGTGTCCCAACCCATGCCACCGGCGCTGGATTGAAGGAAGAGCCCGGACCACCGCCGAAGACGCCTCCATACCGCCCAGAACGAAGGATTCGACGGAGGACGCCAGTGCTTGTGCGAAGACGGCTCATGCAAATCGCCTTCCTGATCTTCCTTTCTATCCAGTCGCTCTACTGGTATGTGGGGAGAATGCGCTTATTGGGGAAGCTCTCGCCTCTGGTGTTCCTCAGCACTTTCCAGTCCGGTGTCATCACAGCAGCGACACTATCTGGCTTGGGGTTCTGGTTTCCGCGTCCGTGCTCGGGCCCAGGTACTGCGGCTGGGTCTGCGCCTGGGGGTCCTTCCAGGACTTCCTGGCACCATGGGCCGCCCGCCTGCGGCCTGCTGTGGCCAGACCGGCGCGCCTGCTGTACGGCGTCCGGTATGGCCTACTGGCGGGCATGGCCTACCTTACTCTGGCCCAGCTACTCGAGGACCCGCCTGCGCGTCTCGTCATGAGGCTTGGTGAGCCGCCCCCACTGGGCGGCGTTACGGGTCCGCTCGCTCTCGCGGTTACCGCGCTCACCATCGTCATGGTGCGGGCCCTCGGCACCCGGGCCTGGTGCCGGTACATATGCCCGTTCGGCGCAGCCATCGGTCTCGGCGGCCTGCTGTCAGGCCGCCACGTCCGCTCGCTCGCGGCATGTGTGGGTTGCGGCACCTGCAGCAAGGCGTGCCCAAAAGGAGTCAATGTGGCAGCCCATATCCGGAAACGGGGGAGAGTCTTGAGCCCTGACTGCATAGGCTGCCTCCAGTGCGTGGAGGCGTGCCCTCAGATGGTTCTTGCGTTCGGTCGACGCAGCGCGGGTGGGGACGATGTCACGGACCGCTCGCGTTGAGGGCTCTTCGACAGGAGGACCCGTCGCACTGAGGACCGTCTGCGTTGAGGAGCTGCAGGTTTGAGCACCGGCAATGACTGTGAGGCCGGCAAAGGAGAAGGTCCCGGGTGCCCGCCCGGGACCTTTCACAGGGGTATGACCGCGACTCCCGATGAAACCTCAGTGGTTCAACATGGTCCTGAGTCTAAGGTATTGTGCCTTTGAGCGTCGTCATGAAGTGGATGGCCGCCGGGCCCAGCAGCACGAGAAACAGAGTGGGGAAGATGAAGAACACCAGCGGAATGAGCATCTTGATGGGTGCCTTCATCGCCCGCTCTTCTGCCTGCTGGCGCCTCTTCGTCCGTAATGCGTCCGATTGAGTCCTCAGAACGGTCGCTATGCTGACGCCCAGCTGGTCTGCCTGGACAATCGCCGCCACGAACGTCTGCATCTCCGGAAGCCCTGTCCTCTTGGCCAGGTTTCGCAGCGCCTCTGAGCGGCTCTTACCCAGGCGCACCTCTATCAGGTAACTTTTGAATTCGCCGGCAACCGGCTCTCTGAACTTCTCGGCCACTTTCTGGACGGCGCCGTCGAAGCCGAGCCCTGCCTCGACTGAGACGCAGAGCAGGTCCATGACTTCGGCGAGGTACCGCCTCATGGCGACCTTACGATGCTCGCCCTTCCGGGAGAGCCAGAAGTCCGGCAGGTTGAAAGCCGATAGAGCGCAGACGATGCCCAGGAGCAGCGACATCGGCCGCTTCTCCGCCGGCTGGGTAGGCAAAAGGACCGACAAGAACAACGCCAGTGTGGCTGCGGCGGCTATCATCTTCAGCCCCAGGAACCGCTCGACGCTCACCGGACGGCCTGCTTCTTGCAGCCTCGTCCTCAACCGGGCCATCATGGTGCCCGGCATCATCCTCTGGGTGACCGTCGACAGGGAATCGATCAAAGGCGTGATAACCCGCTCGGAGAACGGTCTGGCCAGTTCCTCGGCCTCGACCTCTTCTGGGGTCTTCTGCTTCCGTATCTCTGACGCACGCTTGCTTATCTCAGGGATTGGCCTGCCTGAGAAGAACAAGAACGCCATCAGAGTTCCGGCCGCGAAGACCACCATCATCAAGCCAGTCTTGTCCATCACGGCCTACACCTCGACATTCACAATCCTCCGGATCAGCATGATTCCCATCACCTGCATGACCAGGCCAAGGCCTATTATCGACAGGCCGAGCGGGTGGCTGAACAGCACAGAGACGTATTCGCGGTTCAACGAGAACAGCATCACCGCAAGTATGAACGGGAGGGCTCCGACGATCCACCCGGAAATGCGCCCCTGGGCCGTGAGCGTCCTGATCTCGCCCTTGATCTTGATCCTGTCGCGTATGGTCGAGTTGATCGCGTCGAGCACCTCGCCGAGATTGCCGCCGACCTGCCTCTGGATCAACACGGCTGTCACAACAAGGTCAAGGTCGGAGCTGGGCATCCTTCGGGCAATGTTGCGCAAAGAATCCTCGAGCGCTATGTTGAGTTTCGATTCCTTCATTATCTGGCCAAATTCCTTGGAGAGAGGCGCCGGCATTTCCCGGGAAACAACGTCTATTGCCTGGTGAATGGAGTACCCTGACTTCAACGCATTGGACAGCATGGCGAGACAGGGCGACAGCTGTGCGTCGAAAGCATGCACACGCTGGTTTATCTTGAAATTGACGACGAAGAACGGAAGCCACACTCCCATCACCAGCGCTGCCAACCGTAGCTGCGGCCCTAGCCGGAACGCCGTAGCCAGACCCACGAGCCCGATCGCCGACCCGGCGCAGGACAGGATGAACTCAGACGCCTGCAGCTTGATGTCGGCTTTCCTGAGCTTTGCCGCGATATCGGACGTGCCCCGCCGGGTCAACAGCTGTTTGTCGATCTTCGAGAAGAATTTCTGCCTCACATGCCCCGCACGCGGAGACTCCGCGACGAGCGACTGCGTCTGCAGCGGCTCGCGCGTGGACCGCATCTGGACCTGCCGTCTCAGCTGGTTCTGGACCTCTTCTTGAGGCGCGATGCGGCCGCCGAAAACCGACACCGCTGCGTAGTAGACGAGAACAAATACCGCGCCGAGCAGGAGTTCCTTCATAGATATAACCTCACTCGAAAACGTGCAACGGGAGATCTATCCCGTATGCCAGGAACCGCTCAAAGCATTTCGGCCTTATGCCCGTTCCCCGGTAGCGGCCGAGGATCTTACCCTCAGGGTCTATGCCGGTCTGTTCAAACACGAAGATATCCTGCAGCAAGATGATGTCGCCTTCCATACCCTGGAGCTCTGTGATGTGCGTAACCCGCCGCGAACCGTCCTTGAACCTGGCCTGGTGGACGATCACATCAAGGGCCGACGCGATCTGCTCCCTGATGGCCCTGATCGGCAGCTCGATGCCTGCCATCAGCACCATGGTCTCAAGCCTGGAAAGCATATCCCTGGGGCTATTCGCGTGTCCCGTAGTCAGACTGCCGTCGTGGCCGGTGTTCATCGCCTGGAGCATGTCCAGCGCCTCCCCTGAACGCACCTCACCGACAACGATACGGTCGGGCCTCATGCGCAGTGCGTTCTTGACGAGCTGCCGGATGGTGATCTCACCACGGCCCTCAAGGTTCGACGGGCGCGCTTCCAGCGCCACGACATGTTCCTGGCCGAGCTGGAGCTCGGCTGCGTCCTCGATCGTCACTATACGCTCGTCGTTCGGCACGAATGACGACAGCACGTTGAGCGTCGTGGTCTTGCCGCTGCCGGTGCCGCCGGACACTATGACGTTGACGCGAGAGCGCACGGTCGCCTCGAGGAACATCGCCATGTTCCTTGAGAGTGTGCCGAACTTGACCAGGTCGCCGATCGTCAAAGGCTTGCGAGAGAACTTACGGATCGTAAGGCACGGCCCCCTCAACGCCAGCGGCCCAATGATCGCATTGACACGAGAACCGTCCGGCAGCCTTGCGTCCACCATCGGGCTCGACTCGTCGATTCTCCGGCCGAGCGGCGCGCAGATCTTCTCTATGACCTGCATTATGTGCTTTTGGTCGCGGAACTGAACGTCTGTCTGGTGAATCTTGCCCGCCCGCTCTATGTACACCTGGTTAGGTTTGTTGACCATGATCTCTGTGATCGTCGGGTCGTCGAGCAGCGGCTGTATGGGACCGAAGCCCACTATCTCGGCCATCAACGACTCCGTCACCTGGTCACGCTCGAGCGGGGAGACGCCTTCTTCCTGCGACAGGATCTCCGTGACCTTCTGCCGGATCTTATCTCTCTGGGAATCGTCGACCATGACGGACCGTGTGGCCGACGTGAGATCGACTTCGCTGAGGAGCTTGTCCTGCAGCCTTGAGACAAGAGACGGGTTCGGGGTCGCGGTAGCCTGATGCTTCTGCTGCGCCCGGGGCGCAGGTAGTGGAACGAGGTCCACCAGGCCATCCTGGTCAGGAATCGGGACGATATTCGACGGGAACGCCGCGGCGATCGTCTCGGGTTTTGGAACGGCAGAACTGGACTGGTCCCTGACCGACCGGCTCTTCATCTCTTCGATGCTCTTCAGACGGCTGTAGAGTGTTGCCACTGGGTCACCCTCCTAGGTTACTTGCGCGACGTAAGCCAGTCGAGCACGCCACGCCTCCGGTGGCTTCTGGCAGGCTTGTCTTTCGCCCGTTCGTTCGTCACTTGCCAGATGAGTCCGCTCGCCATGGCGTTCACAGCTTCGGCGACAGGTGTCTTCGGACGCTCCACGATAAGTGGGCGACCGCAGTTGGCCGACCAGGTGACATTCCGCCCATCACTGGGCAGCTCGTACTTGATGCTGTACTGCAGGCCCCTGGCGATGTCCTCAGTGGTCAGCCCGGCGCCTCCGTCGGCTCTGTTGAGGGCCACCAGGACCTTCTCCTGAGGGTACTTGAACGCCTCAAGCAAGATGTCAAGGCACTTGCCGGTATTCTGGAGGGTCGGGATATCGGGAGCCGTCACCACCAGGATCACGTCCGACATGTCCAGGGCGGCGATGTTGGTCTCACGGAAGCTCGATGCCGTGTCGACGAAGATGTAGTCGTATGACTGCTTCAGGCACGAAAGGATATCCGTGACGTAGCTCCGCCCTTTCACCCTGCGTCCCTCGCCCTCAACCTCGGCGGCGAGGTCCGGTGTGGGCGGGGAGACCAGCACACGCAAGTCCAGGCTGGGCTGTGCCTGCATCAGCACTTTCTCCACGGTCTCGGGTTCGATCTGCCCCTCTGTCCTGCACAGATCTACTATAGAGGCTCGGGGCCTCAGGCCGAAGAGAGCCGCCAGGCAACCGAACTCCAGGTCCAGGTCCACTATCACGCAGCGCTTCTTGGACTGTATTTGGGCGCTACTGGCGACGTTCGCCGCGATGAAACTCTTGCCCACTCCACCCTTTGTGCCGAAGATGGTGATGATCTTGCCCTGTGGCTTTGCCTCCAAAGGCTCGGCCCCGTTGGCCAGGCCCCCCGAATCTCGGACCTGATCTAAAGATGCGATGACCTCTTCGGCCTTGAGGGGTTCGAACAGGAAATCCTTCGCCCCTGACTGCATGGCCCGTCTCAGAAAAGCTGTGTCCTGCGATCCGCCGACAAGCACTACCGCCACATTGTGTAGCGCCTGGGCCTTCCTGACCAGGTGCCATACGTCGGGCGACTGGAAATCGGTGCCCGCAATCAGGACGTGTGGGTTGAGCCTCTTGCATTCATCCAGCGCCGTCTCTGCATTGCTCGCGATTCCCACGACTGTGAACCGTCCTGTGGCCACGATTGTGGGGATCATCTTCTCGAACCTCGACGGGTCGCGCGTAGCGATTAAGACACGTGTTCGTTCCAAGGATTTACCCCCGGGATCTGGTCAGATGATGTACCGGGCCGCTCTGGCCAAAGGCCTTTACTTCGGCGGCTTCTGAACACCAAACAGCGTCTGGAAGTTGGCCTCGATGTGACCGACGTAGTCGGTGGAATCCTTAGGCCTGAGGAGTAGTCGCAAGCGGCCCCGTTCCTCCGCCCAAACCAGCGTGGCTGCCTGCTGAGGCGTGACGGCAAGGGTGAGAGAGCTGTAGCCCTTTAGCTCTCTTTGCTGCAGGCCCTTGGCCTCGGTGTCGCGGACGACGGCCAGGATGGGCAAACGCTCGAGCACCGTCATTGTCTTGTCCTGCCCGGCTAAGTTGAACGTTCCAAGGACATCCACGCTGTCGCCCGGCTCCGGGAACGCGGCGTTGCCGATGATCTCGTTCACGGACATCGTCACGGCCCTCATGCCCTGCGGAATATAATAAGAGAGCCCCACGGCCTTCTCCTTCTGGACGACACGCGCAGCCATCAGCGGCTCGCCTTCGCTGAGCGCCACAGTCGTAACGCGGCCCACGGCATCCTCGATTTTCGTCAGAGTATTGGGAGGCGCGTAGGCACGGGGCACGCCCTTGACGCTGAGCACGTCCGAAGTCAGGATCGTTTTCGCAGGGACCGGCCTGGAGGCGACGACGACGGGTATCATGTCGCTCGGCGAAAGCCGTTTCTCCTCGCTCTGGATGTACCAGGCGACGAGCGCGGTAGCCACAGCACCGATGAGCAGCGGTATTACGATTGCCCTCAATAGTCGAGATTTCTCCATGCGTCTTCTCCTATCTCATCAGTTTTACTGTAGAGGTGCCGTAGTCAGCGACTCCACCGTCCCAGGCAGCGTCCCCCGGGACGATCCTGCGCATAAACCGCCCGACGATCTCGTCTTGAGAGAGGTTATAACTCTCGAGGAAGAAACTGGCGAAGCCCTCGATCCTGACTGTCGTTCGTCCATTCACTTCGAACGAATCGACAATGGGGATAAGGATGACCCTTGGCGATGACGGGACGAATTTGTCGAATGTGGCGCCCGGGTCCTGGTTGATGCGGTACCGCACACCGTCTGAAGTGGGACCATCCATATTACCCGGCTCGGTTTCGATCATGTCCCCAACCGATATCCAGCCGTCGTAGCCGTACATTATGTTCTGACTATAAGTCTTAGCGCCTGGAAGGCCGAGTGCCAGCGCATAGAAGTTGCCGTACGGGGGCGGGTCTGAGCTATGGGGTGAGACTTTCAATACGTAGGATTCACCGATCACGAAAACTGCGTCCTCAATGCCGAATGGCTGTGCCATTCTGGCCTGCCTGGTGACGCCGATTCCTGCGGTGGAAGTGGCACTGATGTTAACGGTACCGGCAGAGATAAGCCCCGCAAAATTGAGCTGCAAGGTCTTGGTGACGGCAACCATGAGTTTGTCGTTGTTGCTGCTCACCTCCACCAGGACTTTGTCCGGGTCTGCGCCGTTTAGCACCGCGTACTCTATGGCCGTTGCGATCGCATTAGAGGTGCTCCCGGGGAGCGAGGCCACGCCCGCAAGAGCCGCTGCATCCGAGATGTTCCTCAGCATCAGTTTGGTCGTGTACATTCTCCCGGCGTCAAGCGTGATGGCCCCAATCCCGATGACGACGGTCATGAACACAACGAAGACGGGCAACACGTACCCGTCCTGTCCAGACATGTGTCGCCACATGGAGACTCCTCCTTTACTCGACACGCATACTGAGACTTACGGAAAGAGGTATGGTCGTACCCGAGATGTTGGAGATGATAGGCACAACGATGGGGAAGGAGTAGCTGACCTGGACTGTGACCACCGTCCCCGTAAGCCGTTCCGGCTCCGATGGGGTTATGGCTACCACGATGCTCGCCGTATTCAGCCCGGAAGCGCAGTTCCTCACGGTCGTGTCGATTTCGCTGTCCAAGCCCCCGAGCGAGCCGATCCGCGCCCCCTCTCTCGCGGCATGCCCCAGGGCGAGGTAGGCCTGGTAGGCACGTCCGAACTCCGTTATGCCGAACAGCAGCAGGCAGACGATGGGAAGAAGCAGGGCGATTTCGACGAGAGCCTGACCGTCCTGATTGTGCAGCATACGTCTGATTGCGTCGAGCACCATGCGATCCCCGCCCTCATCCGGTGGCATGAAATGGGTCCGGTTCCTGTTGCCGCTCGTTGCTGCTGCGCTGGGCGATGCCGGAGAGATCCTGGTAAGGGGGTCTTCCCGGTGACAGCCGGAGGAGGCGACGGGTGAGGGGCATCTTTCCCCTGACCTTTCGGCAACCCGGCCGTCATAACGGCAAACGATCCCGTCACAGACCCGTGGCTTTGCGTCCCCGTCTTTCGGCGGGTTTGCCTTTGTCGTTTTGAGGTCAAGCCTTGCTGGTGAAACTGTGTCCTGCCTTTAGAAGAATAGAGCGCTTCGCCTGCTGGAAATGATGATGGAGATTGTGGTGTCTCCAAGTTCTTTATCGGCAGGCTATCGCCGAAATGTAAGCCGCCAATCTGGCTCTTTCTATGCCCGGGGCGCAACTTATCCACCTGCGTGTGGACACTATTGGTGCAGAAGGCAAGAGCCGGCGGGGATAATGTATAATTGATAAGACAGGTAGACCCCGGAGTGGGAGGTCGGACGGTTGGGGCTTGGGACCACAATGCGTGAGATACCCTCGGTCAATTCGATCCTATCGCAGCCCGCGCTGCGGGAAATCCCAGGGGTGCCGCGAGAGGCCATCATAGCCGCCTGCAGGCAAGTGCTGCAGGACCTGAGACGCCAGCTCGAGGAAGGCGAGGGCCCGGCGCCCGCAGTGGAAACGATCGCCAAGGAGTGCGCCCTGCTCGCGCAGCGTATGGCGCGCGCTACACCTTCACCGGTGATAAACGCGACAGGCGTGGTCATTCACACGAACCTGGGCCGCGCCCCGCTGCCCAGGCAGGCGATCGAGGCGATGGAGAGGGCGTCCCTGTACTGCGACCTTGAAACCGACCTTGTGACGGGCCAACGCGGGTCCAGGCAGGTCCATGTGGAGGAACTGGTCACGCGAGTCACCGGAGCGGCATCCGCTATCGTCTGCAACAATAACGCTGGAGCGGTGCTTCTCTCTCTTTCCGCGCTCGCGCGGGGACGTGAGGTGATCGTGGCGAGGGGGGAGCTGGTTGAGATCGGCGGGTCGTTCCGGATTCCAGAGATCATGGAGCAGAGCGGGGCAAAACTCATAGAGGTCGGCACGACCAACCGGACCCGGCTTGCCGACTACGAAAAGGCCATCACCCCGGACACGGCTGCCATCCTGAAGGTGCACCCAAGCAACTACCGGATCATCGGGTTTGTGGAGTCGGCCGCAGCCGGAGAGCTGCAGGCGCTCGCCCAGTCCAAGGGCATACCACTGCTTTATGACTGTGGCAGCGGCCTGATGACTGGGCTCCCGGGGATGGACCTGGGGGATGAGCCGCTGGTCCCTGAGATTATCGCCCTGGGCTGCGATATTGTCACTTTCAGCGGAGACAAGCTGCTCGGCGGGCCACAGGCCGGGATCATCGCCGGGAAGGCACAGTATCTCGCGCGAGTGAAGCGTCACCCTCTCGCCAGGGCTCTGCGGCCGGACAAGACCACGCTGGCCGCCCTCTCCGCGACCCTTCGAATCTACGCTTTCGGCAGGCCGCTGGAGGACATACCTGTCCTCGAGATGCTTACCAGGCCGGGCGAGAAACTTGAGGATATGGCCGGATCCCTGGCGAGCATGTTGAAGGAAGCGGTACCTCAGGGAAGATTCTGCGTGCTGCGGGGCCAGTCGTGTCCCGGCGGGGGGTCGTTCCCCGGTGTATGGCTCGAGTCGTGGCTCGTCTCTGTGGAGGTCCCAGGAGAAAGCGCGGCATCACTCGCGAAAAAGCTCAGGCAGGCGTCTCCGCCGGTCATCGCCCGCCTGCACGAGGGCAGGCTCGTGATGGATGTGCGGACGGTCCCGCAAGACCAGCTCTCCACCGTCGCCGCGTGCTTTGCCGGTCTGAAAATTCCCTGCTAGTAGGCTCTCAAGCCGTTCTTCATGCATTGGCTGTTTCATCCAGTCTGTGTTAAACTATAGCTCTTAACACCAACCGCTAAGACGGAGGTGCGCCCTTGGAACCGGCGTTCAACGAAGAGCAGATGATGATCCGGGATCTTGCCCGGCGTATCGCGGAGGAAAAGGTGCGGCCGGAAGCGGCCAGGCTTGACGAGGAAGAAGAGTTCCCTTACGAGATACTCGAGGTTCTGAAGCAGTCAGACCTGTTTGCCGTTCCTGTTCCGGAGCAGTACGGCGGTCTGGGCATGGGCGTGACGGAGACCTGCATAGTGGTGGAGGAACTCGCGCGGGCCTGTGCCGCCGTGGCGGTGACGTACGCAGCCGGCTTCTTGGGTTCCATACCTCTTGTGATGTTCGGTTCAGAGGAGCAGAAAGCGCGGTACCTGCCGAGAATCGCCAGGGGCGACCTGTGTGCCTTCGCGCTTACCGAGGCCGACGCGGGCAGTGACGCGGCAGGGATAAGGACTCATGCTACGAAGGATGGCGACTTCTACGTCCTCAATGGCACTAAACAGTGGATAACGAACGGTGGCGAGGCGCCCATATACACTGTGGTCGCGGTCACAGACAGATCGCGGGGCGCCAGAGGGGCCAGCACCTTCATCGTCGAGAGAGGCACGCCTGGCTTCACCTTCGGTAAGAAGGAAAAAAAGATGGGGATACGGGCGTCGGCCACGCGCGAACTCGTGTTCCAGGACTGCCGGATCCCCAAGGAAAACCTGCTTGGGCGCGAGGGCCACGGCTATCTCATCACCCTGAAGACCCTCGACAGAGCCAGGCCGGGCGTGGCCGCGCAGGCGGTGGGAATCTGTGAGAACGCCATCGACCTGTGCGTCGAGTATGCGAGGACCAGACGGCAGTTCGGCCAGGTGATTTCCTCATTCCAGGCAGTCCAGCACTTGCTTGCCGACATGGCGACTCAGACCGAGGCCGCGAAAGCGCTGCTCTACCAGACCACGCGCCACATAGATTCGGGCGCCCAGGAGTACTCGAAAGAAGCCGCCATGTGTAAGTTGTTCGCGTCGGACGTGGCCATGAAGGTGACGACCGACGCTGTGCAGGTATTCGGAGGGTACGGGTACATGCGCGACTACCCCGTCGAGAAGCTCATGCGGGACGCCAAGATAACCCAGATATACGAGGGAACCAACCAGATACAGAGAAACGTTATCGGTGGCGCCCTGGTGAAGGAAAGCGCGAGAAAAGGGAAACGGGGGCAGTAGCATCATTGCCGTACAACATAGTCGTTTGCGTCAAACAGGTCCCGGACACGACGGACGTGAAGATCGATCCAGAGACGAAGACGCTCGTGCGTGAGGGCGTGCCTTCGATAGTCAACCCGTTCGATACCTATGCGCTCGAGGAAGGAATCCGGATAAGGGAGAGAGCGGGCGGAAAGGTGACGGTCCTCAGCATGGGGCCGCCTCAGGCCGTAGAGGCCCTGAAGGAGTGCCTGGCTGTGGGGGCCGACGAAGCGGTCCTGCTGACGGACAGAGCTTTTGCGGGCAGCGACACACTGGCCACCGCATACGCTCTGTCCCTTGCCATAAAGAAACTGGGCGCGGATATCGTGCTCTGCGGCAAGCAGGCTTGGGACGGTGATACCGCGCAGGTGGGACCGGGGGTCGCCGAAGAACTCGACGTACCGCACGCCACCTACGTCAGGAAGATGACGCTTGACGGAGGGTCTGCGGTTGTCGAGAGACTCGTCGAGGGTGGATACGAGAAGGTGAGAGTCCCGCTTCCGGCCCTGTTCACAGTGGTCAAGGAGATCAACGAGCCGAGACTCCCGTCTCTCCGCGGCAAGATAAAGGCCAAGAGCGCGAGGATCCCCGTATGGGGCCCTCAGGACATCGGCGCCGATACCGCCCGGCTGGGGCTCGGGGGATCACCCACCGAAGTCGTCCGGGTATTCTCGCCCGAAATCCGCAAGAGGGGAGAGGTGCTGGATATCCCGGCTTGCGAAGCGGCCCAGTACCTGCTGTCCAAACTTGAGGGGGTGATCAGGTGAAATCCTCCAGCCTGATCATCGACACCCACGCCTGCACCTTGTGCCGTTTATGCGTAAGTGCCTGCCCTCTTGGCGCGCTTTCCACCGGCGACGAGGGCGTGGTGGTTGACGAACGGTGTAACCTCTGCAGCGCTTGCCTCGATGCCTGTCCTGTGGGCGCCATGTCGATACAGTGCACCGGAGGGTCCGCCCGTGAGATGCCGAGCCTTGGAGAGGCGTCCGACGACATATGGGTCTACGCCGAGCACAGGCGGGGCAAGCCTGCCGGCGTGTCCTTTGAACTTCTGGGCGCTGCGAGGCGGCTGGCCCGCGGCCCCGCCGCGGTTGCGGCAGTCCTGTTGGGACATGAGGTGGCCGGACTCGCGGAGGACCTCATCACGGCCGGCGCCGATAGGGTTTACCTTGTTGAAGACCCGGAACTCAAGGACTTCCGCGACGAGCCATACACACATGCGATGGCTGAGATGATCAGGGAGCACCGGCCTTCGGTCGTGCTCTTCGGGGCCACTTCCCAGGGAAGGTCTCTGGCTCCCAGACTGGCGGGTCGTCTGAAAACCGGCCTCACCGCCGACTGCACGGGGCTGGAGATCTCAGAGGACGGGCTGCTCCAGCAGACGCGCCCGGCGTTCGGCGGCAACATAATGGCCACCATCCTGACGCGTAGAGCCCGGCCGCAGATGGCCACTGTCCGGCCCAGGGTGATGAAACGGCTTGAACCGGACCCGTCGCGTGCCGGGGAAGTCATCCGGCCCGAGGTCAGCCGGCCGTTCTCTTCGAGGACGGAGTTGCTCGAGTTCATCGAAGAGACCGAGACAGTGAACCTCGAGGATGCGGACATCATAGTCTCGGGCGGCCGAGGCCTCGCTAACCCCAAGAACTTCGACATGCTGAGGGATCTGGCCCGGGAACTCGGTGGCGCCCTCGCGGCATCGAGGGCGGCGGTGGACGCGGGGTGGGTGCCTTACAGCATCCAGGTCGGGCAGACGGGCAAGACCGTCGGGCCCAAGGTCTATATCGCCGCAGGCATATCGGGCAGCATCCAGCACCTCGCGGGGATGAGCTCGTCCGACATCATCGTGGCGATCAACAAGGACGCCGACGCGCCCATCTTCAAATTCGCGACATACGGGATCGTCGGCGACCTCTTCGAAGTGGTCCCGGCGCTCATCGCCGAGATCAGGGCCAGACGTAGCCGGGGCTAGTGTACCGGCCTCTGAGAATCTGAGGCGATCGTTAGTACCGTTGGGAAAGAAGTATGGATCTGCGGCCGCGACTGCACGTGCCACACACGAACACAGTCGCGGCTTCGCGTTCTCCAGGCAGACGCAGATGCGGTCTTGCGTTCGATGGTGGAACGCCGGAGCGGTCCGGCGTTCGACAGTGGAACACCGCGGCGTGCGCGGAGCGCATCGTGTTGGAAAACAGCCGTAAAACTGGTATTCTTCTAGGAGTGAGCTCGCGAGGACGGAAAGCGCACAAACAGAAGGCGCACAAACAGAAGGCGCTGAGATTAGCCTGGAGGCGCTTAAGTTCGGCACCCGAAGGAGTTGACTGCCCGCTGTCGAATAAGCATTTTCTGGGCAGCCACTCGTGACGGTCCAAGGGGAAAGGCATTAGTGAAGACGATTCTCCGCCTGTTGTCTTACATGAAAGGATACAAAGCCATAGTCGCGGTCGGCATCACCTCAATGCTGCTGGCCGAATCGGCCAATGCGGTCAGACCCTGGGTCGTCCGGCTCCTGATCGACAACTCGCTGCTCGCGTCGAAGTATGAGCTGCTGCTCCCCTATGTGTCGCTGATAGTCGCGATTTCCGTGCTGCGCGCCCTCTCTCACTTCGGACAGAGATACAGCATGGAGACCACCGCGCAGAAAGTGATATACGACTTGCGGAATGTGCTGTACGGCCACCTGCAGCGGCTGTCGTTCAGCTACTATGACGACGCCCAGACCGGCCAGCTCATGTCCCGCGTGACGAGTGATGTCGAAACCTTGCGGAGGCTGCTCGGCTTCGGCATCGTCAACATGCTTTCAGCCGTCAGCTCGTTCACCCTGACACTTGCGCTGATGTTCCGGCTGGACTGGAAGCTCACGCTGCTGTCGCTCGCGACCCTGCCGTTCTTGACCTATGTGATCTTCCGGTTCTCGTCCAAGGTCCGCCCGGCTTACAGGAGCATCCAGGAAGAAGTCGCCCGCATGACTGCGGTCCTCCAGGAGAACGTGACTGGGGTCCGAGTGGTGAGGGCTTTCGCGCAGGAGGAGGCCGAGAAGGCGAAGTTCCACGAAGTGAACTGGTCCTTCTTCCAGCGCCAGCTGTACGCCATGAGGATGTGGGCCTACTACTTCCCGATGATGAACTTCATATCGGCCCTGGGCACCAGCATGATCCTGTGGTACGGCGGGTCGCAGGTCATCCGGGGAGAGATCACGGTCGGGTCTTTAGTCGCGTTCAACAGCTACCTCATGATGCTTGTGGTCCCGCTACGGATGGTCGGCTGGGTGGCGAACTTGTTCCAGCGTGCGGTGGCCTCCGGCGACCGTGTGTTCGAGATCCTCGACACCAGGCCCGCGGTCGAGGCTGCGCCCGGCGCCATAGACCCGGGCCTGCTCAAAGGCCGTGTGGTCTTTGAGGGTGTGAGCTTCTCGTACGGGCAAGAGGACGAGCGGCACGTGCTCGAAGGCATCGACCTGGAGGCGGAACCGGGGCAGACAGTCGCGCTCCTGGGCGCGACGGGCTCTGGAAAGAGCACCATCATCCAGCTGATCCCGAGGTTTTACGATGTGACCGGAGGCCGGATCCTCATCGACGGCATCGATATACGCAGCATGGACCTTGACGCCCTCAGACGCCAGGTTGGGGTAGTGCTTCAGGAGACCTTCCTGTTCTCCACATCGATCCATGAGAACATCGCGTACGGGCGCCCTGACGCCGCTCTGGAGGAAGTCGAGTCGGCGGCCAGGGCCGCCAGGATCCACGATTTCATCATGACGCTGAAAAACCAGTACCAAACCGTCGTCGGCGAGCGCGGCGTGGGCCTGTCCGGCGGACAGAAGCAGCGTGTCGCGATCGCCAGGGCTTTGTTGACCGATCCGCGGATACTCATCCTGGACGATTCCATGTCGAGCGTGGACACGGAGACGGAGCACCTCATCCAGCAGGCTCTGGCCGACTTGCGGAAGGGCCGCACGACATTCGTCATCGCCCAGAGGCTCTCTACCGTGAAGAACGCGGACGCCATCGTTGTGCTCCAGGACGGCAAGATCGTGGACCGCGGGACCCATGATGAGTTGATGGACCGCAGCGGGTTCTACCGAGAGATCTACGACCTGCAGTTCAAGTGGCAGGAGGACCAGAAAGCCGCCGCGGGGCAGGACGACGAACAAGAGACCGCGATGAGGGGAGGCGAGAGATAGTGGGATTCCACATCCACATGGGGGACGACACCGGCACGAGACCGTATGACTCGACACTCTTCAGACGGCTCATGGCATACTTGCGCCCTTACCGGGGCCGTGTGACCCTTTCGTGCCTCGCCATGTTCGGCGCGTCTCTCGCGCAGCTCGCGGGCCCGTACCTCATCAAAGTGGCGCTCGACACGCATATCGTGAACCGGGATGTGGGCGGCCTCGTGAGGATAGCTGTGCTGTTCGTCGCCATCCAGGGCGCAAACTGGTTTTGCGGATACTGGCAGACATACCTCATGACCTGGGTCGGCCAGCGCGCCATCTACCAGATAAGACAGGAGCTCTTCTCCCATCTCCAGAGGTTGAGTTTCCGGTTCTTCGACTCTCGGCCCGCAGGCGTCATCATGTCGCGCGTGACCAACGACGTCAACGCGATGGAGGAGCTCATCTCTGAAGGGTTCGTGCACATCATCAACGACGTCGTCACCCTTCTGGGCATCGTCGCGGTGATGCTGTTCATGGATGCCCGGCTCGCTCTAATCTCGTTCGTCACGATGCCCGTGCTCATCTGGGCGGCGACCTCATTCCGGGGCAAGGTGCGTATAGCGTACGATGCGGTGCGGGCGAAGATAGCGCAGGTGTATGCGAACCTGCAGGAAAGCATCTCGGGCGTCAGGGTCACGCAGTCGTTCGTCCGCGAAGCAGAAAACGCTAAGCGGTTCGATAAGGTCAACCGCGACAACTATTACGCGAACATGAAGGCCGTATGGCTGTTCTCGGTCTTCTCGCCGTTTGTGGAAATGGTGGGGGCTGTGGGCGGAGCCCTGGTGCTCTGGTACGCTGGCGCCGGCATACTCGAAGGCCGCATCACCGTGGGCGTGCTGGTGGCGTTCTCTTCGTACCTGGGCCGTTTCTTCCAGCCCATCCAGGACCTGAGCCACGTGTACAACATGCTCCAGTCGACGATGGCCGCCTGCGAGAAGATCTTCGGCATCATGGACGAGGTCCCGGAGATCCGGGACGCCCCGGGGGCGACGGGGCTCGGCGCCATCCAAGGCCTGATCGAGTACAAAGATGTCACGTTCGGCTACAACCCGCAGGTCCCTGTGCTGGAGGACATAAGTTTCCGAGCTGAGCCGGGCCAGAGGATCGCCCTTGTTGGAGCCACTGGAGCAGGCAAGAGCTCCATCGCGAACCTGCTGGGCAGGTTCTACGATCCGCAGAAGGGCGCCATCCTGGTTGATGAGCACGACATCCGTGAAGCGACCGTGAACTCGCTGCGGGGCCAGATGGGAATCGTGCTGCAGGACACTTTCCTGTTCTCCGGAACCGTCCGGGACAACATCAAGTACGGCAGGCCGGAAGCCACCGACGCGGAGATGATCGCCGCCGCGACAAGCGTGGGGGCGCACGAGTTCATACTCAAGATGGAGCAGGGGTACGACACGCCCGTCCACGAGCGCGGCGCCAGATTGTCCATCGGGCAAAGGCAGCTGATCGCCTTCGCACGCGCTCTCTTGAGGGATCCAAGGATTCTCATCCTTGACGAGGCGACGTCGAGTGTCGACGCTTACACCGAGCTCATCATCCAGCGGGGTCTCGAGAAACTGCTCGCAGGGCGCACGTCCATAATCATCGCCCACAGGCTTTCGACAATACGCAGCGCGGACGAGATACTGGTGCTCGACCTGGGCAGGATCGTCGAGCGCGGCCGGCATTTTGACCTGCTGGAGAAGCGCGGAGTCTACTCGAAGCTGTACGAAATGCAGTTCAAGCACCAGAACGTGGCGGCGTCAGACGACCTTTAGCAGTGGCGCCTGGCGCAACTTCCCATGTTGAGATGCCCCTAAATCGTCAAGAACATGCATCTGGTGACATTTTTGGACACCAGTACCATCTCAAGCGAATCTACCTGCCTCAGAGGCTCGCCCTGTTAAGTGACAGCTGGAAGATGCCGAGATTATAATCAGCATTAGGTCAAGCTGGAGAGGGGGGCGGGTCTTGTCGTTTTCCCGTGGGCGCAACATTTCGCTGGTGGCCGCTGTGATGGCGCTCCTGTTCATCGTTCCGTCAGGAGTCCAGGCGGCAGTGCTTCAGAGGGGCGACACAGGCCCTCTGGTCAGGAGCCTCCAGCAGTCCCTGGCGAAAGCAGGCTTCTACTCCGGGCCTGTCACCGGCTATTTCGGGTCGATGACCAGGGCATCCGTCGTGGGGTTCCAGCGCGCCTCCGGCGTACGCGCGGACGGCGTTGTGGGCCCCATGACCCAGCGAGCGCTTACCGTCAAGAACTCCCCTGCGCCGGGCTCCACTATGCCGCCGGCTCCCTCCAGCACGCCGCCCGTAGAACTTCCGCCCGCCGCACCGTTGAGCGCGACGGGACCCGAGGTCGTGGCCTACTACTGCCAGTACCACGCGGCTGACATGCTGTCTCGAGACTCGCTCAAGAAACACGGCAAGGGCATCATCGATGGCGTCGCGGCAGCCATCTATTCAGTGACACCCAGCGGCGAAGTGGTCGGGGGCGACTGCGGCGCGCTCATGGAGGCCGCCAAGAGCACGGGCGCCAAGCCTCTTGCGCTTGTCAGCAACATATACGGGGGCAAGTTCGACAAGAACACCGTGCACACAGTGCTGGCAAACGCCGGCGTCAGGGGCAAGACCATCGAGAACATAGCAAAGATACTCAAAAACGGCGGGTTCTACGGCGTGAACATAGACTTCGAAAACGTTGACCCCGCGGACCGCCAGATGTACACGGACTTCGTCGGCGCCCTGGCGCAGCGGATCAAGCCAGAAGGGTTCATGATGACGATCTCTGTGCCGGCCAAGAAAAGGGAAGATCCGAGCAACTCCTGGTCGGCGGCTTTCGACTACTGGTCCCTGGGCAAGATCGCCGATCGCGTGATGATAATGACCTATGACGAGCACTGGTCCACGGCTCTGCCCGGACCGGTGGCCAGCGTGGAATGGGTCGAGATGATGCTCAAGTTCGCCACCTCGGCCATACCGTCGCACAAGATACTGATGGGGCTCCCGGCATATGGCTACGATTGGCCTGTCGGTTCGCGGCTCTCCAAGTCCGTTCGCTCCTATGAGGCGGTGGAACTGGTCAAGACCGGCCAGGTACAGGCCGGATGGGACGACGTTGCCAGAGTCCCGTTTTACACCTATGTGTCTGGACGCCAGCGCAGGATAGCTTACTACGAAGACGCGAAGAGCGCGGCGTTCAAGATCGACCTGGTGTCAAAGTACAAGCTGGGAGGCATCGCCATCTGGCGCCTGGGATATGAGGACCCGGGGCTGTGGAGCGTCATCCAGGAGAAGATGAAGCCGGCCCCGGCTGCGCAGAGCACCGCGCAGGGGCCCGGGGCCACCGCGCCCGGCGCTACGATGGGCGTACCCCCGGCGGCGCCGGCGGGTGGGACGCCGAAGCCCGGCGGCCGCTAGGATCATCCACGATATCCGGTTTGCTTGCATGGTCGTGAAGGGTGGGCGAAGGAGCCCGCCCTTTGGTTTTGCGGAGGAGGCGCTGAGGAGAAGGTGTACTGTGGATTCTGAAGTGGTTTCGCTTGCGCTGGCCTCAGTCCCGGGTATAGGCCCCAGGCGCTTTCGCTCGCTCGTCGCACGCTTCGGGAGCGCCGCGGCCGCATGGTCGGCCCCGCAGCGTGATCTCGCCTTCTGGGCTCGTTCGTGCCCAGGCCTGGCAGGCCGCATCGTTGACTCACGGAACAACGCTAGTGTAACATTACGTATCGAACGGCTGCTCGCATCTGCGCGAGCACAGGGCATGGAGGCCGTGTGCTTTGAGAACGGCCGCTACCCGTGCCGGCTGCGCGAGATACCGGATCCGCCGCCGGTGCTGTGGACCAAGGGCGACGTTGCGCCGAGCGCCAGGAGGGTCGCGGTCATCGGGACCCGACGGGCGAGCAGCTACGGCCGCAGAGTCGCCAGGGACCTGTGCAGGGACCTGGCGCAGTGCGGAATCGAAGTCGTGAGCGGCATGGCACATGGCATTGACGGCGCGGCGCACGAGGCAGTGGTGAAGTTGCGGGGGCGCACTCTCGCGGTACTTGCCTGTGGGCTGGATGTATCCCTCGGGAGCGAGCGCGATTTGCTCAGAGATGCCATTCTCGCCTCAGGTGGGGCGGTGGTCAGCGAGTACAACCCGGGCACCAGGCCGTGCGCCGAGCATTTCCCGGCCCGGAACCGCATCATAAGCGGCCTCAGCGATGCCGTGGTCATCGTGGAGGCGCCGGCCCGCAGCGGAGCGCTGATCACGGCGGAATTCGCGCTTGAGCAGGGCCGTGAGGTGCTCGCGGTGCCTGGAAGCATATTCGCGCTGACGAGTGAAGGGTGCCACCAGCTCATCAAAGATGGCGCCGCCGTCGTCACCCGGGCCTCGGACGTGCTGGAGGCCGCCGGCCTTGCGTCCCACCGTACAGCGGGCGGGCAGATGCAACTCCAGGTCCAGGTTGGCGGCACAGGCGATGCTGAAGCGCGCGTGTTCGGAGCCCTGAGGCAGGGCAGCAGCGGTTTCGACGAAATCGTGGCCCAGGCGGGAATCGATCCGGTAGAATGCGCGAGAGCGTTGGGAATGCTGGAGATAAGAGGGCTGGCCAGGCGCCTTACGGACGGCTCGTACGAGGTTGTCTGATCTGGATCGCCTGGCTGAGATACATAATATGAAGGATTCTGACATTCCGGGGGCGAGCGTTTGACGGCAAATCCGAAACCACTCATCATAGTCGAGTCACCCGCGAAGGCAAAGACCATAGAGAAGTTCTTGGGCAGGCGCTTTCTGGTCAAGGCGTCCCTGGGGCACGTGCGGGACTTGCCCCGGAGCCAGCTGGGTGTGGATGTGGAAGAGGGTTTCAAACCCAAGTACATCACCATCCGGGGCAAAGGGGAGATCCTGAAGGAGCTGAGAAAGGCCAAGTCCAAAGCCTCCCGGGTCTTGCTGGCGACCGACCCTGACCGTGAGGGGGAGGCGATCTCATGGCATCTCGCCGCCTCTCTCGAGATCGACGACCGCTCGAAGTGCAGGGTGGAATTCCACGAGATCACGAAGGACGCTGTGTCCAAAGCTCTGAAAGCGGCGCGGCCGATCGACGAGCGCGTCGTGGACTCCCAACAGGCGAGAAGAGTGCTGGACAGGCTGGTCGGCTATAACCTCAGCCCGTTGCTCTGGAAGAAAGTCCGGCCAGGTCTCTCCGCAGGCCGCGTGCAGTCCGCTGCTCTGAAGATGGTTGTCGATCGAGAGGCTGAGATCCAGGGTTTTGTTTCGAGAGAATACTGGACGATCACCGCCAGGGTCCGTCCGGTCAAGGAAGACACGGTTTTCGAGGCCAGGTTCGTGGGCACAAACGGTGACCACGCCGAGGTTGCTACAGGGCAGGAGGCCAGAGACATAGCTTCGGCCCTTGAGAAGAAGCGGTTTGTGGCTTCCGGCGTGAAGGTGCGTGAGAGGCGCAGGGCGCCCGCGCCGCCGTTCACGACCAGCACTCTGCAGCAGGAAGCGTCGCGGAGTCTCGGCTTCGGTGTACGGCGGACCATGAGCGTAGCCCAGCAGCTGTATGAAGGCGTCGACCTCGGGCCTGGAGGCCAGGCCGGCCTCGTGACATACATCAGGACGGACTCCGTCCGCATAGCCGAAGAAGCCAGGCAAGAGGCGCTGACATTCATCACCGGCCGGTACGGAAGCGAGTATGCATCGGCGGAACAGCGGCAGGACGAAAAGCGCCCGGGCCAGCAGGGCGCTCATGAGGCCATCAGGCCGACGTCTGTGCCCAGAGAGCCGGAGTCCGTGAAGCAGTACTTGACACCCGACCAGCACAGGCTCTACCGTCTGATATGGGAGCGGTTTGTGGCCAGCAACATTCAGGCGGCGGTCTACAATGCGATGACGGTCGACATAGTGGCTGGAGAGTCCAGGCTGCGGGCCACAGGTTCCGTGCTCAAGTTCCCGGGGCACCTGGTCATCTATAAGGAAGGCGTGGATGAGGAGAGCAAGGAGGATGCTGAAGGGGCTCTACCTCCGGTGGAGGAGGGCGATGAGCTTTTGGTCATGGCGATCGAGCCGCGCCAGCACTTCACGCAGCCGCCTTCCAGGTTCACCGAGGCGATGCTGGTCAAAGCTCTGGAGGAGAGGGGCATCGGAAGGCCGAGCACATACGCTCCCATAGTGGAGACCCTCGCGGCGCGCCGGTATGTGATGAAGCAGGACCGGCGCTTCATGCCGACCGACCTGGGAAATGTCGTGACCCAGATCCTCAGCGAGTACTTCCCCTACGTGGTTGACGTGGAGTTCACGGCCCAGATGGAACAGCAGCTCGACAAGATCGAGGCCGGCGAGGCCGAATGGCGCGATGTCATCGCGGGCTTCTACGCGAACTTCTCACGACTCTTGAAGGTCGCGGAGGAACGGATCGGGGGCTTCGAGATAAAGGATGAGCCCACGGAAGTAAAGTGCGACAAGTGCGGCCGCTTCATGGTGAAGAAACACGGGCGCTACGGGGAGTTCCTGGCATGCCCTGGTTTCCCCGAATGCCGGAACACCAGGCCGATCGTGCAAGAGCTGGATGTCGCGTGCCCCCAGTGCGGGGGAGCTCTTGTCGTCAGGAAAACCAAGAAGGGCCGGACCTTCTACGGCTGCAGCAACTACCCTGCCTGTAACTTCATCTCTTGGGACAGGCCGCTCGCGCAGGCGTGCCCTGAATGCGGCTCTCTCCTTGTCGAAAAACGCGCCAGAGGCAGGACGCACATTGCGTGCTCCAACAAAGAGTGCGGCTACAGGGACGAACCGGGAGAGGCAAGGGTTGAGGGTGAGGAATAGCCAGTGAGCAAGGTCACCATACTCGGCGCGGGACTTGCCGGCTGTGAGGCGTGCTGGCAGGTATGCGTTGCCGGAGTGAGAGTAGACCTCTATGAGATGCGCCCCGGAGTGATGACACCCGCGCATCATTCAGGGGACTTCGCGGAACTCGTCTGCAGCAACTCGCTCGGCTCCAGCTCAGTAAAGAACGCTTCGGGGCTGCTCAAGGAGGAGCTGCGCGTGCTGGGCAGCGTGGTGCTCGCGTCCGCCGACAGGTCGCATCTCCCTGCAGGCGGCGCGCTGGCAGTCGACCGCTGGGCATTCGCGCGCGAAATCACCGAGAAGATCTCCAGCCAGAGCCTTGTGACCGTCGTCCGGGAAGAGGCGCCGCGCATCCCCTGTGCCACCGGAGGCCCTGTGATCGTTGCCACCGGACCCCTTACATCTCCCCCTCTTGCCAAGGACATCGCCAGCTTCACCGGAGAGCAAGCGCTCTACTTCTTTGACGCCGCGTCCCCCATCGTGTCCAGGGATTCCATAGACGAAGAACACGCGTTCTTCGGCTCGAGGTACGGGCACTCAGGAGACGTGACCGGTCCGGAGGGCGGAGACTATATCAACTGCCCGCTTGACGAGGACCAGTATTCTGTGTTCCGTGAATCTCTGCTGGCGGCCGAGAAGGCGGTCCCGCACGCCTTCGAACCCACAGGCTTCTTCGAAGGGTGCCTTCCCGTGGAGGAAATCGCCAGGCGAGGCACGGACACGCTCAGGTACGGTCCGATGAAACCGGTCGGGCTCACCGATCCGCGGACAGGGAAGAGACCTTATGCGGTCGTGCAGCTGAGGCAGGATGACAGCGACGGCAGGATGTACAACATCGTCGGCTTCCAGACGTCTCTCAAATGGGGCGAGCAGGACCGCGTCTTCAGGCTCGTGCCTGCCCTCCGGAACGCCGAGTTCCTCCGGTACGGAGTGATGCACCGGAACACCTATCTCGACGCGCCGCGCGTTCTACATCCCTCCATGCAGTCGAAGAAGCGGCCGGATGTGCTGTTTGCGGGACAGCTCTGCGGTGTCGAAGGGTACGTCGAATCCACCGCGACCGGCTGGCTCGCCGGGCACAACGCGGCGCGCATCGCCCTCGGCAAAGAGCCGCTGGTCATGCCCGCAGAGACCATGATGGGCGCCCTGGTGAGGTACATCGCCACACCCAGGACGGGGCCTCTTCAACCCATGAACTCAAACTGGGGTCTGCTTCCGCCGGTCGAGGCGCGGGTGCGCGGGAAACGCAGGACCCATGAGATCATGGCAGTCAGGGCGCTGGAAGCCGTTCAAAGAATTCTGTGAATGACTCATTTGATCCCTTGAACAAACTGTGCGAATATGATACTATGTACACGTTATTTATCATTTCATAGGTGGCGCTGCTAGTGGCCTCTTTCGCTGCTGAAACAACAGACTACCTGGAGCAGTTCTTCACATACCTGGCTGCCGAGAAGCACGCGTCTCCCAGAACGCTGGACAGCTACTCCGTTGACCTCCGGCAGTTTCAGGCCATCATGCAGAAAACCGGACATGGCCCGGACTTGACGACGCTTGACGCCGGCGATCTGAGGCAGTACCTCAAGACGCTCACCGACCAGGGTTACTCACGGCGCTCCATAGCCCGCAAACACTCCACTGTGCGTAGTTTCTATAAGTTTCTGGAAAAGGTCCATGCCATCCAGAAGAGTCCCGCCAGAGAAGTCAGCGCGCCGAAGATCGAACGCACGTTGCCTGCGTTTCTGTACCAGGAACAGGCCCGTTCGTTCGTGGAGGCGGCGTCGGACAAAAGCCCCGCGGGTCTTCGCGACAGGGCGATGCTGGAGATGCTGTACGGGTGCGGCCTGCGTGTCAGCGAGCTTTCGAGCCTCGACATAACCGACGTCGACTACTCGCTCGGTTATGTGCAGATGGTGGGGAAGGGGAACAAAGAGCGGTTCGTCCCGGTCGGTTCGGTGGCGCTCTCGGCACTTGGGGACTATCTGGGGACCGGCCGGCTGGCGCTCTTGCAGAAACGTGCGAAGACTCGGCGCCTCTCGGAGAAGGCGCTTTTCCTGAACACCTCTGGAACGAGGTTGAGCGTGCGCAGCATCAGGCGGATCGTGGACAAGTACGGCCTCGCGTCAGGCCAGCCGCAACATGTCACGCCGCACACGCTGCGGCATTCGTTTGCGACACACCTGCTTGATGGAGGCGCCGACCTGCGGTCGGTCCAGGAGATGCTGGGGCACGCGAGCATCTCGACGACTCAGATCTACACCCACGTGTCCATGCAGGGCCTGAGAAAGGTGTATGACAGAGCTCACCCCAGGTCGGGCAAGACGGGTGACAACCGGGAGGACGAGGACTGATGCCTGCTATGATGGGAACGACCATAATCGCTGTGCGCAAGGACGGCAAGGCTGCCATGGCGGGGGACGGCCAGGTGACCGTGCCTTCCAGCAATACCATCATCAAGAGCACGGCAAAGAAGATCAGGCGCATATACCAGGGGAAAGTGATCGTGGGCTTCGCCGGCTCTGTGGCCGACGCTTTCTCCCTGTTCGACAGGCTTGAGTCGAAACTTGAGGAGTCGAGAGGAAGCCTGCAGCGCGCCTCTATGTTGCTGGCCAAAGACTGGCGGCAAGACAGAGTGCTGCGGAGGCTTGAGGCTATGCTGATCGCTATGGACAAGCAGTCGCTTTTCATGATCTCAGGCGGAGGCGAGGTAATCGAGCCCGACGATGGCGTGGTTGCGATCGGGTCTGGCGGACCGTACGCGCTCGCGGCAGCCAAAGCCCTGCTCGCGCACTCAGGCCTTGACGCCACGGAGATAGCCAGGGAATCGTTGCTGATCGCGTCGCAGATCTGCATATTCACGAACAGCTCGGTCACCGTAGAGGAGGTCTCATAGGTGGACGACCTCACACCCCGGGAGATTGTGAAGGCGCTGGACAAGTACATCATAGGGCAGGGCAAGGCCAAACGGGCGGTCGCCGTCGCGCTGCGCAACAGGCACCGGCGCATGCAGCTCGACGCCGCCATGCGGGATGAGGTGACTCCCAAGAACATCCTGATGATAGGTCCCACCGGCGTCGGGAAGACCGAGGTCGCGAGGAGGCTGGCGAAACTGGTCTCGGCCCCGTTCGTGAAGGTCGAGGCCACCAAGTTCACCGAGGTTGGCTACGTGGGCAGAGATGTGGATTCGATGGTCAGAGACCTGGTCGACACAGCCATCCGGATGGTGAAGACTGAGAAGACGGAAGAGGTGCGCATAGCGGCCCAGGCGCAGGTGCAGGAACGCCTGCTCGATTGCCTCAGCCCGTTGCCGAAGCGTGATGCCGCCACGAGGAACCCGTTTGAGATGCTGTTCGGCGGCCCGCAGCGGCAGGACCAGGAGGATGTGGAGAAGTTCGAAGAGAGAATGCGTCTTGCAGCGGCCGAACGCAGGATCACGAAGAGGCGCTTTGAGGCGGGGGAGCTGGAAGCCGCGGTCGTGGAGATAGAGATCGAAGACTCAGCAGTGCCCATGCTAGAGATTTTCGACGGGTCCAACGTTCAGGAAATGGGAATAAACATCCAAGACGCACTGGGAGGATTATTGCCTAAGAAAAAGAAAATACGTAAGGTTATTCTGTCGGAAGCCAGAAAGATTCTATTTGCCGAGGAAGCTCAGAAATTGATCGACCCAGACGCTGTGTCGAGCATGGCGATCAAGCAAGCGGAAGAAAATGGCATCATATTCATTGATGAGATCGACAAGATCGCAGGGCGCGAGGGTGGCTACGGCCCCGACGTGTCGCGCGAAGGCGTCCAGCGAGATATACTCCCGATCATCGAAGGATCCACGGTGATGACGAAGCACGGTCCGGTCAAGACGGACCACATACTGTTCATAGCGGCAGGAGCGTTCCATGTTTCGAAACCATCCGATCTGATACCTGAGCTTCAGGGCCGGTTTCCGATCCGGGTGGAGTTTGAGCCGCTGGGGAAGGAGGATTTCCGCAGGATACTGGTTGAGCCACAGAACTCACTAACAAAGCAGTATACGGCGTTGCTGTCAACAGAAGGGGTCGAAGTATTGTTCACGGACGACGGCCTGGATGCCATCGCGGAGTTAGCCGACAAGGTCAACCAGCAGACGGAGAACATCGGCGCCCGGCGGCTCCACACTGTGCTTGAGAAGATCCTGGAAGAGGTCGCCTTCGACGCGCCGGAAGGCGCCCAGAAAACCGTGGCGGTAGACAGCGCATATGTGCGCTCAAGGCTAGGAGACATTATCGACAATATCGACTTGTCCAGGTATATACTGTAGCCTTGGTGTGGGGGAGCGCTAGTAGTAACAGAAGGAGAAAGGAGACACTGGACCATGGAAAGCCTACTCGAAAAAACACGTCGCATCAATAAATTGCTTCAGAGATCGGCGGGACGGCCTGTGAACTTCAAGGAGATGGCCAAAGCGCTGAGCGAACTCGTCAACGCCAACGTCTATATATTGTCGCGCAGGGGCAAGATCCTCGGGCACGCGCTCCTGGACGAGTTCGAGTGCGGAGTAATGCAGGACCAGGTGCTCAAGGCCGAGTCGTTCCCTAGCGACTACAACGACCGCCTGCTCAAAATCGACGAGACATCTACCAACATCAAGAGAGACGAGCAGAAGTGTCTCTTTGACAAAGGTCTCGATTGCGGGTATGAGGCAAAGGTCACGACCATAGTGCCGGTCATCGGCGGCGGCGAAAGGCTGGGCACGCTGCTCTTAGCCAAGTACCACGGCGACTTCGACGACGAAGACCTAGTGCTCGCCGAGTACGGCGCCACCGTGGTGGGCACCGAGATCCTCAGGTCGAAGACCGAAAGGGTTGAGGAAGAGGCGAGGAAGAAGGCCTCAGTCCAGGTGGCCATAGGCACACTGTCCTACTCGGAACTGGAAGCCGTGCAGCACATTTTCGATGAGCTCGAAGGCCATGAGGGTTTCCTGGTTGCGAGCAAGATCGCGGACCGGGTCGGCATCACCAGGTCGGTCATCGTGAATGCGCTGAGGAAGTTCGAAAGCGCGGGCGTTGTGGAATCGCGCTCGTTGGGAATGAAAGGCACTTACATCAAAGTGCTGAACGACAGGCTGGTCGAGGAACTAAAGAAGTTGAGGTGACGGCCGGCTCATAGACAGAGGTTGTGAATAGCGGAAGGCGGCGTCAAAAGCGCCGCCTTCTGTGTTGGCGCGCCTAGATGGCTCAGAAACGTAAGAAAATCTTTATCCGTGAGAAGGAGTTATCAGACTGATGTAGAAACATACCTCCGCATTCCAAAGACCATACCGGGGTTATCGAAAGGGCAAACCCACCGAAAGGTGGGGACGCAAAGCTACGGGTCTAAAGCCAGATGGCCATGACCGCCGGGTTGCCGAAGGACCAGCACGCTTTGTGAGCCCTTTTTCCTTAATCGGATGGAGGGCTTTTTGTCTGGGAGGGAACCGAAGATGCCGCAAGGCTCGGCCTTCAGCCTGTTGGAACAGGCCTTAGACGCATCCTCTCTGAGGTCCTGGGCGCTCTCGCACAATGTCGCGAACGCCAACACGCCCAACTACAAACGGCTCGACGTGGAGTTCGCCACAGCGCTGTGCGATGCGATGCGTTCCCGGCGCACGCTTGCGGGTACTCACGAAAGGCACATGGCTCCCCGGGCGGTCGAGGGCGAGCCGGGGCTTGTGCGCCAGAACTCCAGCGCCCGCACAGACGGCAACAGCGTGGACATCGAGTATGAGATGGTCCAGGCCGCCGAAAACTCTGTGTACTTCGCCGCGCTCTCCCGCCAGTTGAGCGACAAGTTCCAGAGACTGCGCCTGGCGATAACTGAAGGGAGGCGGTAGACGTGCGCGTGTTCCGGACGATGGATGCGGGCGCCTCGGGAATGACGGCCGAAAGGCTGAGGATGGATATCATCGCCTCAAACATAGCCAACGCGAACAGCACAAGGACTGAGGCCGGCGGGCCCTACCGGCGGAAGATGCCGGTCTTCGCCGAGGATACCGGCGCGGACGGTCCAAAGGGGGTCAGAGTCGTGGCCGTGAGAGATGACCAGTCGCCGCTGAAAAGAGTCCACGACCCTGGGCATCCTGACGCCGGCAGCGACGGCTACGTGATGTTTCCCAATGTCGAACCGGTCAGAGAGATGGTGGACCTCATCACCGCTATGAGGGCATACGAGGCCAACGCCACCCTGGTGAGCACGGCGAAGGCGCTTGCTTCCAAAGCTCTCGAGATCGGTAGAGGATAGGGGGGTTACGCGTGCCGGTACAGCCATTGGGCCGGGTGGGAATGGGGTATCCTGAAGCGGCCCAGCAGGCCACGCGGGGCGGCTTCAGAGAAGCCCTGGAGACTGCGATTGAGAAGGCTGGGGCTCTTGAGGACCAGGCCGACGCGGCCGTCCTCTCACTGCTATCCCAGGAAGACGCCGACATCCACACAGCCGTGATCGCAAGCGAAAAGGCCACGCTCGGGCTGCAGCTCGCGATCTCCGTGAGGAACAAGATGCTCGAGGCCTATCTAGAGATAATGCGAATGCAGGTCTGACCGGGGTGAAGGCCTTTTGAACGGTCTCTTGGGTCTGGCCGGCGAGGCCAGAAAGCGAATCTCGAGCCTGCCGCAGGGCGCTAGAGCCGGGCTCGGCCTGGCGCTTGCAGCTCTGCTCGGCGGGCTGGTCTACCTCTGGGCAGTCTCCTATGCTGGCAACAGCCGCTACGAGATGCTCTTCTCGGGGCTTGACTCCGGTGACGCGTCTGAGATCATCCAGAAGCTGGAGCAGCGCAAGATCCCTTACCGCCTGTCGGCGGGCGGCAGCACCATCATGGTCCTGGCGAACTCCATCCCCAGCACGCGCCTCTACCTGGCCGGAGAGGGGCTCCCGAAGGGGGGCGTCGCCGGTTTCGAACTCCTGGACAAGGCGTCTCTGGGCACGACGGATTTCGACAGGAGGATAAGCTACCTCCGCGCCCTGAGCGGCGAACTCGTGCGCACGATCCGGGAGATCGAGGGCGTGGAGGACGCTCGAGTCCACGTGGCCATTCCGGAGAACACGTACTTCGCGTCCAGGGCAAAACCGGCGACCGCGGCCGTCTTTCTCAAGCTTGCCCCACATTCCGAGCTCTCGCGGATCCAGGTGAAAGGGATCGTCCACCTGGTTTCGAGGAGCGTGGAGGGCCTCAAGCCGGAGGACGTGGCGGTCATCGACCTGTACGGCAGGCTCCTGTCCGGTGATCCGCAGCCGGACGTAGGTGGCGCGGGGCCATATGCGTCGGGCCTCGGGACCCAGGAGACGTTCCAGGCGGAACTGGAGAAAGGCCTGCAGTCGCTGCTGGAGCGTGTCCTGGGCCCCGGAAACGTGGTCACGAGAGTACGAGCGGAACTTGACATGGACCAGAAGACCATAGACCGGACCCTGTACCAGCCGGCCGCCGACGGCATCCTCAGGAGCATGCAGGAACTCGAGGAGACGTTCAAAGGCGAGGGCGCCGCGCCATCCGGAGTCCCTGGGACGACCTCCAACATCCCGCAGTACCAGACGCCTGGACCGGTGGGTTCCAGCGACTGGCACAAGCGGGACACGACCCGGAACTACGAGATCAGCGAGGTCAAGGAGAGGACCGTCATCGCGCCCGGGTCGGTAAAGCGGTTGTCCGTCGCCGTGGTCGTCAACAAGGCTCTGGACGAGGCGAGCAGGCAGGCTATTGAAAAGACGGTGGCCGCTGCGATCGGCTTTGACACAGTACGCCGGGACACCATCGCCGTCACTGGAATCGCCTTCGACACCTCGATGCTCGATGCCATCAAGAAGCAGATGGAGGAGCAGCCAAAGCAGCCCACGGCGGCCGGGATCGAGCCCTGGATGCTTGCGGCTGGTGGCGCTGCGGCGGTGTTGCTCCTGCTCCTGGCCGCCCTGATCAGTCGGCGCAAGACCGCGGCGTCCAGGGACCGCCCAGGACTCGACCCCGCACAGGCTATCATGGCAGCGGCGCAGGCGGCGCGCGACAGCCTCGAGACACTCCCGCCCCTGGTGGACCGCGAACAGGAGAAGAAGCGTCGGCTCAAAGAGATCGTCGAACGAGCGGCGAGGCAAAGCCCGGAAAGCGCCGCCCAACTGATACGCACGTGGATGCTGGAGGATAGGCGATGACGCCGGTGCTGAAACAGCCGGCGCCTCTCGCGGGCCACGAGAAAGCGGCCGTGCTGCTCATCTCGCTGGGGCCAGAGACATCTTCGAAAGTGCTCAAGCACCTCCGTGATGAGGAAATCGAAAGGATCGCGCTCCAGATAGCGACCACGGCTCGTGTGGAAACAGAAACCAAGGACAGGGTGTTCGAGGAGTTCCACGAGCTGTGCATGGCACAGGAATACCTTGCGTCAGGCGGCATGGACTACGCCCAGGAGGTGTTGGAAAAGGCGCTCGGGCCGCAAAAAGCCCACGACATCGTCTCAAGACTGACGTCAACGCTGCAACTCAGGCCGTTCGAGTTCGTGCGGGGCACCGACCCCGCCCAGCTCATCAACTTCATCCAGGGAGAGCACCCACAGACGATCGCGCTGATAGTGGCCTTCCTGCACCCGGACCAGGCATCCGTCGTGCTCTCCGCGCTTCCTCCGGAACGGCAGGTTGATGTGGCGAAGCGCGTCGCCATCATGGACCGCACGTCTCCGGAGGTCATACACGAAGTCGAGTCCGTGCTGGAGAAGAAGTTCGCGTCACTCGTGACCCGCGGGTTCGCGGCCGCGGGAGGCATCGGCGCAGTCGTCGAGGTGCTGAACCGTGTCGACCGGGCCACAGAGAAAAACATCCTCGAGATGCTGTCAGTCGAGGACCCGGACCTCACGGATGAGATAAAGCGGAGGATGTTCCTCTTCGAAGATATCTTGTACCTCGACGACAGGGCCGTCCAGCGCGTGCTGCGCGAGGTGGACCTTAACCGCGATCTGCCGATGGCCCTGAAAACCGCCAGCGAAGACCTGAAGCGGAAGATCCAGGCGAACATGTCCAAGCGAGCAGCCGAGAACCTGCTCGAGAGCATTGAGTTCCTCGGCCCGGTCAGGCTCAGGGATGTTGAAGAGGCACAGACGCGGATAGTCAATCAGGTCAGGCGACTGGAAGAAGAGGGCGAGATCATAATCGCACGCGGCGGGGGTGACGAGATTGTCGTCTAGGCTCCACAAGTCGCGGGCAGGGCGGCCGGGCGCCGGGCCGTGGCCGGTCGCGCTGCTGGAGGTCGCCGGCGCCCAGGCGCCATGCAGGCCATCGGACCTGCTGCGGAAGGCCCGGGAGCGCGCGGAGGAGATAATCCGGAAGGCTATGGACTCGGCCCGCGCAGCGGCCCTGGCGGCAGAAGAGCGGGGTTTCGAAGAGGGAAGGAAGCAGGGCTATGAGGCCGGGGCGCATGAGGCGCAATCGCGCGTCGACGAGGCCCACAGGGAGCTGGACCTGGCGGCAGAGCAGCGGCGGGTCGCGATAAGGGAGGCGGAGCCGCAGGTGGCCAGGCTGGCGATAGAGGTGGCTTCGCTCATCCTGAAACGGGAAATCGGACTTGACCCTGCAGCCGCTGTGAGCCTGGTGAAAGACGCGATCGCCCGCGTGGAAGATGGGACGGCAGTGACCGTGCGGGTCTCCCCGTCAAGCGCGACGGTCCTCGCGCCTCTCTGCTCAGGCCCAGGGACGAATGGCCGCACGGCAAGCCTGAGGTTTGAGGAAGACCCGGCGCTCGAGCCGGGCGACTGCGTGATCGAGACATCAAGAGGCATGATCGACGAGCGAATTGCCACCCAGCTCGAGCGCGTGGCCACCGCGTTTGGAGGTGTCGACCGCCATGGCTGAGGCCAGCGCACCCGGCCGGATCGACCTATCAAAGTACTTCAGGAGGCTTGAGGGCCTTGACCCGGTCGTTGTCTCCGGGAGGGTCAGCAAGGTCATCGGGCTTACGATCGAAAGCCGCGGCCCCAGGACGCAGGTAGGTGAGATCTGTGAGATAGCCGGCCGGGGCGGCGAGGCGCTCATGGCCGAGACTGTCGGCTTTTCCGGGGACCAGACCGTGCTCATGGCGCTCGGCGAGATGGGCGGCATCGAACCCGGAGTGCGAGTCATAGCAGGCGGGTCGCCGCTGAAGGTCGGTGTCGGCCCTGGAGTGCTGGGACGCGTTCTCGACGGTCTCGGCCGTCCAGTGGATGGCAAAGGTCCCCTACACGTGGATGCGTGGTACCCGGTGCAGGCATCGCCGCCGAAACCGCTTGAGAGGAAGCCCATCGCCGAGCCTCTGCCGGTGGGGGTCAGGTGCATAGACGGCCCGCTGACCTGCGGCAGAGGACAGCGGCTCGGGATTTTCGCCGGCAGCGGTGTTGGCAAGAGCATGCTGCTCGGGATGATGGCGCGAAACACGGCCGCCGACGTTAGCATCGTGGCCCTGGTTGGGGAACGCGGGAGGGAAGTGCGCGAGTTCGTCGAGCGCGAGCTGGGGCCAGAGGGCCTCGCGAGGTCATGTGTGGTCTGCGCCACTTCCGACCAGATGCCGCTCATCCGGGTGAAGGCCGCCTTCGTTGCCACGACCATCGCCGAATACTTCCGGGACCAGGGACTCGATGTGCTGTTCGTGATGGATTCCGTCACCAGGTTCGCCATGGCGCAGCGTGAGGTGGGCCTGGCCGCTGGCGAGCCGCCCGCCACGAGAGGCTACACACCATCTGTATTTTCAACCTTGCCTCGGCTTCTCGAGCGGACGGGGGCCGCGGCGCGCGGCACGATAACCGCGTTCTACACGGTGCTGGTGGACGGCGACGACTTCAACGAGCCCATCTCAGACGCGATTCGGGGCACGCTGGACGGCCATATCGTGCTGTCGCGGGAGATAGCATCGCTCGGCCAGTACCCCGCGGTCGATGTGCTGGCCAGCGTGTCCAGGGCCATGCCGCACGTCACTTCCGCCGAGCACCAGCGCTCCGCGCAGGTGCTCAGGGCTGTCTCTGCCACCTACCGCGACGCGCAGGACTTGATCAATATCGGCGCCTATGTGCCGGGTTCGAATCCCAGGATAGATTTCGCGATCGCGCTGACAGGCGATGTCAGGGCCTATCTCAGCCAGGGTCTACGGGAGAAGTCGAGTTTCGCGGAAGCCGTCGAGCGGCTGGCGGAAATCTCTGGACGGGCCGGCTGCCCGTTCTAGGTGAGGTGTCGCGTTGAGGCGGTTCGTCTTCAGGCTTGAGCGAGTCCTGGACGTCCGGAAGGCCCGGGAGCGCGTCTGCGAGACCCGGCTGGTCGCCGCAAGGCTGGCCCTATCTCACGCACAGGGCCAGCGACAGAACACACGCGCTCGAGCGGAGGCGTCGAGGCGAAGGCTTTGTCTCGTGCTCGGTGCGTCCTTCTCGACATCCGCCGCCGGATGGGAAGAAGAACATATGTCGGGGCTTGACCTGCTGGAGCGGGCCCAGAACGTGCTGGTCGCGGCTGCCTCACGAGAAGTGGCCGGATCGCAGGATACCCTGCTTGTGGCGCGGCGCGACAGGAAGACGCTCGAAAGGTTGAGGCGGAGACGCGCGGCGGACCACCTGTACCGGGCCAACCGTGAGGATGGCCGCGAACTCGACGACATGTTCAGGGCGCGAAGGGAGGTGAGATAGATGGAAAACATCACATGTCCGGCATCACCGCCGGGTATCGCACCGGCTCCTGGGGCACCGGCCGGCCGCGCCACGGCCTGCGCCGGAGCGGGCCCGGCAGACGTCCTGGGCCTGAGCTTTGCGTGCCTGCTGCTGGGCTGCCTCATGGGCGGAGCGGGGGAGACTCCCACGCCCGCTCCGGCGCAGGCCAGCGACGTCGTGCGGCAGGCGGGGCGAGTCCTGCCTGTGCCCGGCGAGCAGTCGCAGTCCGGCCAGCTTGACCCGGACGGCGCTGCACCCGCGTCGCCCACGCTCCAAAGCCCTGCAGGTGCGGTCGCCGGTACCGCCATTGTGACGCAGGGAACGGAAGAGGTGTCCACCCAGCCCGTGCCCAGGCATACAGCGGCTGTGCGCTCGGCGCGGTACGCCACAGAACTTGAGGGCCAGGTGAAGGACTCGTCAGGTCCTGACCGCTTCTCCGGTGGAACTCCTTCAGATGGCTTGCTGGACCATTGGCCCCGCGGCACCCCCGCACAGGACTTGCCAGGCGGCCTAGAGGACCGCGCGGATCCAGAAAAGACGATTCCGGTATCCGCAACCCGCACGGCGGCTGCCGTGAAGGCGGACCGCGGTGAAGCGACCGCAGCCCAGTCCGCAGCGCAGGCCCTGCCACCAACGTCGTCCCCGGAAACCGTTCTTGCGCCGCGTGAGGGCCACGGCGGCCCGGCGACAAGCGGCACGGCTGCCGCGCGGGCGGCGAGGATGTCCGAGCCTGGCAACGCATCCAGCCATCCCGAGATACGGATGGTGCTGGAGCCAGAGAACCTCGGGAGCGTCTGGCTGCGCCTTGTATCCGCGCCGAAGGGCCTGGTGGCCTCGTTCCGGGTGAACACGCAGGGCGCGCTCGGCGCGCTCAGGCAGGGCTTCGGCGGCCTGACCCAGGACCTGGCCCGTACAGGGGTGGCGGTTGAGCATATGTCGGTCGGCCTGTCGCTGTCATGGGCGGGCGGCCAGACGGGGCAGGACTCGGACTCTGGTGGCAGGGCATTCACTCCGGGCCACCAGCATGCCTGTGGGCCGGAACGTTCGCGCGATTCGCCGTCCGAACATAGCGTCTCTCTGTTGCCCGGAGCATCAAGGATTCTCGACACCATCGCATGAGAGGAGAATGACGATGCAAGTGTCACCGGTAAACGCCGAGGCCAGGGGGTACACCCGCAGCCTTGGACTCGAGACCCGGGACTTCCTGAGGCTGCTTGTGGTCGAACTCCAGCACCAGGACCCGCTGAAGCCTCTCGAGGAGGCAGAGTTCATCTCGCAGGCCGCCCAGTTCTCCGAGCTCGATGAGATCAAGCGTGGCAACGCGCTTCTCGAACGCATGGCTGGTGGAGGTCAGGACCTGTTCAAGGCCGCCACCCTGATCGGCCTGTATGCCCGCGCCGAGACAACAGGCGGGCCCGTGGAGGGAGAGATCACCGCACTCGTCACAGGAGATGCAGGCATGCTGGTTGAGGTCTGTGGCCAGAGAGTGCCCATGAACGCTCTGTCGGCAATATGGAAGGAGGGTTCTTAGATGCAGCCGGACCACGTTCGGATGGCGCCGGGCGCTAAGGCCCCAACCGCTTCGCCAGGGGCTCCGGCATCTCCCACAGCGGGCAGCCGGCACTCCCGGGCGGCCGGCCACCGGGAGTGCAGCGCCAGTTTCGAGGCCGAACTCAGGAGGTGCTGCAGCGATTGCGGCATGAGCCTTTCCGGTCATGCCTGGGCGAGGTTGGAGCAGGCAGGCCGCAGCCTGACACGCCCGGACATTGAGCGCCTGGCCGGGGCGATCGACGCGGCAGGAGAAAAGGGGGCGAGGGAGTCGCTAGTGCTGATGGACGGACTGGCTTTCGTGGTCAGCGTCCCCAACCGCACGGTGATCACCGCCCTGGGTGGCTCGCGGCTCAAGGAAGGGGTCTTCACCAACATTGATAGCGCCGTCATCATCGGTGGGCTGGACCTCAACGAGGGGGCCCGAGGCGCGCACGGCAGGCACAGGTTGACCGGACAAAGGGAGGTCGGTTACGCATGATGCGTTCGTTGTTTTCCGGGATCTCCGGTCTCAGGAATCACCAGACAAGGATGGACGTGATCGGCAACAACATCGCCAATATCAATACCGTGGCGTTCAAGTCGAGCAGGGTCAACTTCCAGGAGGTCTTCAGCCAGACGCTCAGAGGCGGCTCATCGCCCGGGGAGTACGCCGGGGGCCAGGACCCCATGCAGATCGGCCTGGGGATGGCTCTCGGGAGCATCGACTCGGTCAACATTCCAGGGAATGTCCAGACCACCGGCCTCATGACGGACATGGCGATACAGGGAGACGGGTTCTTCATCCTCAGCGACGGCTCCGGCAAGTACTACTCGCGCGCCGGCGACCTCAGGAGAGACGGGCAGGACTACCTGGTGAGCGTACAGGGGATGCGCGTGAAAGGCTGGATGGCCGCATCGGGCGAGTTCGGAACGCGGAATCGCGAGACCATGACCGACCTCAGGATTCCGATGGGCAAGGGAATCCCCGCGAAGCCCACGGAAGCGGCGCAGTTTACCCGGAACCTGGACTCCGGGGCCCCGGTGGGCACGCAGGTGAATGTCGCCTTCGGGGCTTACGACTCGCTCGGCAACTCACACGATGTGACCGTCAGTTTCGAGAAAACGGCCGGGCTTCGTGAGTGGACATGGACGGCGACAGGCGCCGGAGTGGCGCCCGGGAGCACGGGCACCATCATATTCGGCCCAGACGGCGCCTTCGACTCTGAGGACGAAGGCCTGATCACGATAGCCGCGCCCGCGGCGGAGGACATCGTGATCGACCCACAGTTCGACGAGATGACGCAGTTCTCGTCGCCAGACGGCGTTTCCACCGCAGAGCTGAGCGGTTCCGACGGCTCGGGGCCCGGTGTGCTGAAGTCCTTCACGGTGGACTCACAGGGCGTCATCACCGGAGCGTACTCGAACGGCGCCAACCAGCCCATCGCGCAGGTGGCGCTAGCGTTTTTCCCCAACCCGGCCGGGCTCCTGAAGATAGGCGAAGGCCTATCCATCGAGACGGCAAACGCCGGGCTGTGCAGGGTGGACGCGCCCGGCTCGAGCGGCACCGGAGCGATCGCCCCCGCGTCTCTGGAGATGTCAAACGTGGACCTCGCGGCTGAGTTCACCAACATGATCATCACGCAGCGCGGTTTCCAGGCGAGTTCCCGGATCATCACGGCGTCGGACGAGATGCTCCAGGAGCTGGCGAATCTGAAACGGTAGGCCTGACGGGGAGGTTTGGTGGATGATCATGGTCACGAGACTTGACGGCTCGGAGCTTGTGATAAACGCCGAGCTGATCGAGACGGTTGAGGCCACCCCCGACACGGTGGTGACGCTCACAACGGGCAAGCGCATCATCGTCCAGGAGACGGTCACCCAGATCTCGCAGCGCACGCTCGCGTACCGCAGAGCGGTAATACATGCGGAAGTGGAGCAGGAATGGTAATGGACATCTCCACGGTCGCAGGGCTTGTATCGGGTGTGTTGCTGCTCGGCTGGGGCATCGTGGCCGGGGGCGCCGCCTCAGGCATGTCGTTCGCCACCTCCCTGAAAGCTTTCGTCGACTTTCCATCGTTCCTGATAACCATGGGGGGCACATTCGCCGCGGTCCTCGCGAGCTACCCGCTCGAACGAGTGAAATCGGTCCCGGGCATCTTGAGAAACGCCTTCCGGACCAAGATGATGCCCCCCGCTGAGCTGATCGCCACTCTGGTGGCCTACGCACAGAAGGCGAGGCGCGAAGGGCTCCTGGCGCTTGAGGATGAGGCGGCGAAGGCCCAGGATGCCTTCCTGAAAAAGGGCGTGCAACTTGTCGTCGATGGGACCGATCCTGAGCTGGTCAGGAACATCCTGGAGACAGACCTGAGTTTCCTGGAGAACCGGCACAAGTCGGGCGCCGCCATGTTCGACACCGGGGCGGCGCTGGCCCCCGCCTTCGGGATGATAGGCACGCTGATCGGCCTGATCCAGATGCTGGGCACACTCGATGCTCCAGAGAAGATCGGCCCAGGCATGGCGGTCGCGCTGGTCACCACGTTCTACGGGTCTGTGCTATCAAACGTGGTGTTCACGCCTCTCTCCAACAAGCTCAAAGGCAGGAGCGCCGAGGAGGTCCTGATCCGGGAAGTAATGGTCGAAGGCATCCTGTCCATACAGGCCGGCGATAACCCGCGGATCGTCGAGGAGAAGCTCAACGCGTTCCTCGCACCCAAGACGCGGTCGTCCACCAGAGGGCAGGGACAAGGACAGGGAAGGGGGGGAGACGCGCGTGAGGCGATCGCGGAGTGAGGATCCTCCCGTGCAGCTCAACTGGCTGACGACGTACGGCGATATGGTCACGCTCTTGATGACTTTCTTTGTGCTGTTGTTTGCGCTGTCGACGCTGAACGTGAGGAAGTTCGAGAAGATAGCTTTCTCGCTCCAGTCCACATTCGGCACAGCGCCGAGCGGGGGACCCGTGAGCAAGGGTTCAGGTGTCCTCCCAGGCGCTGGGCCGGTCGAGCCGGCCCCCATAGCTCCTGAAGCCTCGCCGGAGACCCAGCTGCTCGAGATCCAGAGCCGCATCCAGGCCTACATAGTCGAGAGCGGCCTGGGTGAGGTGATGGCCGCGGAGCAGGACCCCAGGGGTCTCGTGATACGCTTCCGGGACCAGGTGCTGTTCGACCTCGGCAAGGCGGACCTCAAGCCCGGGGCGATAGCTGCGCTCGACAAAGTCGGGGAGGCCATCAAGGGAATCCCGAACGACATCCGGATCGAGGGGCACACGGATTACCTCCCGATCAACACGCTGCGGTTTCCGACCAACTGGGACCTTTCCGCCGCGAGGGCGGTGGCGGTCCTCCAGCATCTGTCGGTGGCCTTCGACCTGCCTCCCTCGCGACTCTCGATTGCGGGCTATGGGGAGTACCGTCCTGTCTCGCCCAACGATGATGAGGCAGGGCGCCGGCTCAACCGCAGGGTGGACATAGTGATCCTGAGCACCGAACAGTCGAGGACGGAGCCCAGGGAGATCGAGAAGCCGGGACAGGGGGGACCGAAGTGAGCGTCAGACCCAGGAAGGCGTCAAGGGCGATCATGCTGGGAATCGCGGTCGTGCTGGCGTTGGCTGCGGCAGGCGGCTACTTCTATGTGCAGAGGCGGCGCGCGGAGCCGCCGCCCGCCGGCCCGGTGCTGGTCAAGATGGGAGAGTTCGTCACCAACCTTGCGGGCGCAGACAACAGGCGCTTCGTCAGGATCCAGATCGACATGGAAGCCTCCTCCGAGGAAGCGGCCAAAGAGCTGCAGGTCAAGGCGTCACAGGTCCGTGACCAGGTGCTCATGGTCCTCAGGAACAAGACGATCGCGGACCTGGCAGGTCCGGAGGGCATGAGGCGTCTCGGTGCCGATCTCGTCGCAGGGACCAACAAGGTGCTCGCTAACGGCGGCATCTCAGCCATCTATTTCGTCGAGTTTGCGATCCAGTAGTGGCCGCGGAGGGAGGTGGGAGAGTGCCCGAGATACTGACTCAGAAGGACCTGGATGCGCTCATCATCTCTCTCATGGACAACGACAGGGCGGCCCAGGCTGCGAGCTCTCCGGAAGGCCCTAACGGGCCCAAGAGAAGGCTTGTCCGGGTATATGACTTTAAGAGGCCGGACAAGTTCTCTCGCGACCAGATCCGGACCGTGGAGATGCTCCACGAGAATATCGCGCGGCTCTGCTCCACGTACCTTGGGGCCCAGGTGCGAGCGATGACCACCGTCGCCGTGTCCTCCGTCGACGCGATGACCTTCGAGGAATTCACCGGCCTGCTTCCCAGCCCGGGGTACATAGCCACCATCGGCATGGAGCCCCTGAAGGGACCGATGTTCGTTTCGCTGGATATCCCGGTGGCGCTCGTCATGGTGGACCGGTTGTTCGGCGGTCCTGGACTTGTGCGAGATGTCGGCCGGGGGCTCACCGAGATCGAAATCGCCATCGTAAACAAGCTGATGGAAGGCATCCTGTCTTCTGTGAGAGAAGGCTGGCGGTCGCTGGCGGCTGTCGAGCCCAGAATCGAGAGCGTGACGAGCAACCCGAGCTTCGTCCAGAACATAGCCGCCAACGAGATGACGGTCGTGATCAAGTACGACATGAGAGTCGGCAAAGCGCTCGGCTCCATGACTTTCAGCATCCCTTTCATGACGCTCGAGCCTGTGCTGCCGAGGCTTTCGGCCCGGAACTGGTTTGCGGCGTCAAGGCGGAGCCCCGGCAAGACCGATACCGAGACCCTCCTGGCACGGCTGAAGCGCGTGGAGGTCCGAGTGTCGGCGGAACTCGGGCATGCGCACCTTCGTGTGCGTGACATCCTGGAGATCGAGTCTGGCGACATCATCGAACTCGAGTCACGGGCCGCGGGCCCCGTCACGGTCCTGGTCGAGGGCATACCGAAGTTCCTGGCCACCCCCGGCCGGTCGGGCCGAAGGCTTTGCATCCGCGTAGAGAGTCTGATCAAGGAGGACCCACATGAGTAAGTCCCCTCTCTCACAGGAAGAGATCGACGAGTTGCTGCGAGCGCCGGCCGAGACCACGACGGCCGAGAGCGCGCCGGCCGGGAGCGCGCCGGCCGGGGGCGTACAGGAAGATCCCAGTCCCGGGTCCCAGGCCGTCCAGGAATTCGAGGAGTTCGACGAACCCCCTCCGCCGGCTGAAGGGGCGTCTGGGCCCATGGCGATAGACCTGGTGCTTGACATACCGGTGGAGGTCGCCGTGGAACTCGGCCGCACCAAGAAGCTCGTCAGGGAAGTGCTCGCCATGGTGCCGGGCTCTGTCGTCGAGCTCGACCGCCAGGCAGGCGAGCCGGTCGATGTGATGGTCAACGGGAGACTGCTCGCCCGCGGCGAGGTCGTGGTCATCGACGAGAACTTCGGCGTTCGTATCAGCGAGGTAGTAAGCCGGCCGGAGCGGCTGGCGACCATGAGGTGACTCAGGTGGCTTTCAGGGAGATCGTGGAGATGGCCTTGCTTCTCATCGGGGTGCTGGCGGCATCCGTTGTCTGCTCAAGGCTGCTTGCGCAGCGCGGCGGGCGTCCTGGCGGGCTTCTCAAGGTACTGGACAGGGCGTATCTCGGGCCGTCGAAGCAGGTGGTCCTGCTGTCCGCCGGGCCACGAGTGATCGTGCTGGGTGTCTCCGACAAAGGGCTTTTCCGGCTCGGTGAGATGTCGAGGCACGAGCTCGACGAAGTGGAAAGCGAGCCTGTCCATGCGCCGGCCCCGGGGTTCGGCCAGGCGCTCCGCCGCGCTCTGCGGCGCCGCCAGAGGAGCGTGGACTGATATGCTGGGCGCTCTTCGCAAGCATCCCGTGGCGTGCCTCATAGCTTTGTTGCCGGTGCTGTGCGCCGCAGGAACATGCCTGGCTCAACCGGTCACCGTTCCATCGGTAGAGATCAGCCTCAAGGCGGTGGAGAAGCCAGAAGAGATGGCCCAGGCGCTGCAGGTGCTCGCGCTGCTTACCGTGCTCTCGCTGGCCCCTGCCATCCTGGTGCTGCTGACAAGCTTTGTGAGGATCGTCGTGGTGCTCTCGTTCACCCGCAGCGCCCTCGCGACTCAGCAGGTGCCGCCGAACCAGGTGCTCATAGGGCTCGCGCTCGTGCTCACGGTGTTTGTCATGGCGCCGACATGGTCGGATATCGACTCTCACGCCATCGGCCCCTACCTTGCCGGAAACATCAAACTCAACGAAGCGCTCAAGTACTCGGAGGGTTCGGTGAGACAGTTCATGCTCAGGCAGACGAGGGAGAAGGACCTCGCGCTGTTCGCGGACCTCACTGGGGTCGACGTCAGAGCCGGAGACGAAGCGCCCATGAAGGCCGTGATACCGGCCTTCGTGATCAGCGAGCTGAAGACCGCGTTCCAGATGGGCTTCGTCGTCTTCCTGCCGTTCATCGTGATCGACATGGTGGTGGCCAGCACGCTGATGAGCATGGGGATGCTGATGCTGCCGCCGATGATGGTGTCTCTACCGTTCAAGATACTGATGTTTGTGCTGGCCGACGGTTGGCACCTTGTCACGCGGTCTCTGGTTTCGAGCTTTCGCTAGGGGGAGGATTACATGCCGGACATAGTCATGGAACTCGGGCGACAGTCTCTGCGCGTGGCGCTGCTGGTCTCGGCGCCCATCATCGTCGCGAGCCTGGCGGTGGGACTACTTGTCAGCCTGTTCCAGGCCACGACACAGATCCACGAACAGACGCTCGTCTTCGTCCCAAAGATACTGGCTTCGTTCGCCGCTCTTTTGTTCTTCGGACCCTGGATGCTGGAGAAACTCGTCGCCTTCACGTCCGGCCTGTTGCTCGCTCTCCCCAGCTTCATCAGGTGAAAGGGGAGAGATGAATGCTCGATGTCGGACTACTCCACCCCTTGCTGCCGGTGGTCCTGGCGCTCGCCTCTCGCCTCAGCGGGCTGTTCGCCACCGGTCCTTTCTTCTCTGGCCGGTACATACCGGTCCAGGTCAAGGCGGCGCTGGTACTGTGCCTCTCCCTCGCCCTGTCTCCTGCGGTGCAGGCGGGCGTGCCCGCGACCATATCCCCGTCGAGTCCGGGAGGGCTCGTGGCCATGGCGCTGGCGGAATCGTTCTTCGGCATGCTCGCCGGGTTTGTGTCTTCGCTTGTGTTCGTAGCCGTCCAGGTGGCGGGCCACGTGTTCGATTCAGAGATGGGCTATGGCATGACCAACGTTCTCGACCCTGCTCACGGTGTGCAGGTGCCCCTGATGGGTGGGTTCTTCCAGCTATGCGGGCTTGCGCTGTTCCTGGCGATGGACGGCCACCACTTTCTGCTCGCGGGAGTGCTGCACATACCCGCCGCGTTCCCGGTCAGGACCGCCCGCTGGGACCAGGGCATCCCGCAATGGGTGTTCGACAGGTTTTGCGAATCGTTCGACCTTGGGCTCAGGCTGGCCCTGCCGGTCCTCGTGGCATCCCTCCTCGCCGCATGCGCGATGGGCATCGTGTCGCGGGCAGTGACCCAGCTCAACATCCTTGTCATGGGCCTGCCCATCCGCGTGCTCCTGGGCCTGGCCGTCCTGGCCTCGAGCATCGGGCCCATGCTACGCGCGCTCGCCGGGGCGTTCAGCACGAGCCGCGACTGGCTTTTCGCCTTAGTGGAGACGCTGGCACCCTAGGCGAGCGATGGAATGCGGTCCGGGCCCGAGAGCGGCCGTGGGCGATCCGGAGGAACGTGCGTGGACAAGGAGGCTGGACTCGCTGGACCTGCAGTTGTTCTCTGAGGAAAAACGCGAGATGCCGACTCAGCGGCGAAGGCAAGAGGCGAGACGCCGCGGCCAGGTCGTTCATTCGGGCGAGGTCGGTCTCGTCGCCGTCATCCTTTCCGGTTCCGTCGCTCTCCGCTGGTCATGGACTCGTGGCGCGACCGGGCTGCAGTCGCTTGCCCGGGACATATGGTCCCAGGCAGGCAGTGTGAGCGATGCGGCCGGGTTCCGCCGGCTGATGGAATCCTGCCTCGCGGGCGCGGGCTTCGCGGTCCTGCCTGTGCTCGCCCTGTTGACGCTGGCTTCGCTCGCCGGGGAGGTCGCTCAGGTGGGGTTTTCCTTTTCGGCCGAGCCGGTATCGCCGAAGTTGTCGCGGCTTTCACCGCTGCGCGGGCTCGCCCGGATTTTCTCGAGAAAAGCGCTCCTGGACCTGCTGAAGGCGGTCCTGAAAACGCTCGTTATCGCAGAGGCTGTTGGCCAGGCAGGCAGGGCGGCTGCGGCGATACTGCCAGGGCTGGCCGGCGCGCCGCTGCGGGAGGCCTTCATCTTCGCAGGTGGCATCATCTGGTCGTTGGCGCTGCGGTGTTGCCTTGGGCTGGCGGCAATCGCTGCCGGCGACTACTTCCTGCAGTGGCGCGAGAATGAGACCAGCCTGATGATGACCCGAAGAGAGATGCTAGACGAGATCAAGGAGACTGAGGGCAGGCCTGAGGTACGGCAACGCCTCAGGTCGCGGCAGCGGCAGCTTGCCAGGGGAAGGATGATCCTTGCGGTGCGAAAGGCCGACGTCGTGGTCGTGAACCCTGAGCACTTCGCCGTAGCGCTGCAGTACGAAGCCTCAAAGACCCCCGCCCCGGTGGTCATCGCAAAGGGCGCCGGCCAGCTTGCGCTGCGCATCAAGGAGCAGGCTACGAGGCACAGGGTGGCGGTGGTCGAGAATGCGCCGGTCGCCCGGGCGCTGTTCCGGTCCGTCGATGTCGGTGAACTGATACCGCCGGTCCTCTACCATGCCGTCGCTGAGGTCCTTGCCTTTGTGTACCGTCTCAGGCCGGAAGGCTCCAGGCAATCGTCGGGGGCGATGGCCCCATGATGCAGACCACGGATCCAGGCAGGACATTCATCGAGAGAAACGGCGACATAGTCGTGGCGGTCGCCGTGATGGCGGTCGTGGCCATGATGGTTGTGCCGCTTCCGTGGTACGTGGTGGACGTCCTCCTGGCGCTGAACCTCGGCCTTTCGCTGGTGGCGCTGCTGGTCTCCATGTACACGGCTTCGGCCCTGGAGTTCTCGGTGTTCCCGACGGTGCTGCTCGTCGCGACCCTGTTCAGGCTCGCGCTGAACGTGTGCTGCACGCGGCTGATCCTGCTACACGGCTACGCAGGGAACATGGTAGCGGCATTCGGGCAGTTCGTCGTCGGCGGCAACCCGATCGTGGGGTTCATAGTCTTCCTTATACTTGTGACCATCCAGTTTGTGGTGATAACGCGCGGGGCAGAGCGAGTCGCCGAGGTGGCGGCCCGCTTCACGCTCGACGCGATGCCGGGCAAGCAGATGGCCATTGACGCCGACCTCAACTCAGGCCTGCTCGACGACGCCGGCGCCCGGCGGAGGAGGCGTGAGATCGAGCGTGAGGCGGATTTCTACGGCGCCATGGATGGTGCGGCCAAGTTCGTGAAGGGTGACGCCGTCGCGGCTCTCGTCGTGACGGCCATCAACCTGGTGGGGGGGTTCGGGGTCGGTATGGTCCAGCAGAAGCTCAGCGCTCAGGACGCGCTGTCCAAGTACGCGCTGCTCACGATCGGGCAGGGCATCCTTGCGCAGATACCTGCGCTTGTGTTTTCCACGGCCGCGGGCATCATGGTGACGCGCTCCGCCTCGGATACAGGGCTTGGCAGGGACATTCTCGCGCAGGTGGTCCGTCAGCCGAGGGCACTCAGGACCGCGGCCGGGTTCATGCTGTTGTTCGCCTTTGTGCCTGGCCTGCCGAAGATCCCGTTCCTGGCGCTTGCCGCGGGTCTGGCTCTGCTGGCGCGGTCACTTGCCCGCTCAGAGGCGCGCGATGGGGAACTGGCCGCTCAACAGAAGAAGGAGTCCGAGATGGAGGAAGCGCGGAAGCCGCAGGCAGTCCTCAGGCTGACACAGGTGGACCCGCTGGAGATCGAGCTGGGGGCGAGCCTCGTGGGCCTGGCCGACCCGGCACAGGGAGGAGGCCTGCTGGAACGGGTCTCAATCATAAGAAGGCAGGTCGCGTCCGACATGGGCCTTGTCATACCGCCAGTCAGGATCCGCGACAACCTGTTCGAACTTGCGCCCAGACAGTATGCGATAAAACTGCGCGGCGCCAAGGTCGCGGGCGGGGAACTCTACCCGGCTCATTTCCTCTGCATGGGGGGGCCTGACGGCAAGAAGCCCGCGTCCGGGATCGAGGTGAAAGAGCCGGTCTTCGGCCTTGTCGCGTGGTGGGTCAGCGCGGCGGAAAAGGCCCTGGCGGAAATCGAGGGGCTTGTCGTCGTCGATCCGGACTCAGTGCTCGCCACACACCTGGCCGAAGTGGTGCGCGAGCACGGGCACGAGACTCTCACGCGCCAGGACGTGCAGCACGTCCTCGATCTGGTCAAGGAGACCAACCAGGCGGTCGTGGAGGAACTGGTCCCGTCGCTCCTCACCGTGGGCGAGGTGCAGAAAGTCATGCAGAACCTGCTCCGAGAAGGCATCCCGGTGAAGGATAGCATCACCATCCTCGAGACGCTTGCAGACCACGCACGCCAGACCAAGGATACCGTGCTACTCACCGAGATCGTGAGACGGAAGCTTGGGAGGCTCATCACACGGGTCTCGGGCCTCTATGGCGATGACGCTGGGGTGATAACCGTGGACCCGGAAGTTGAGGACAGGATCGCTGAGAACGCGAAGGACCCAGGCTCGCCCATCGACCCTGATACCGGACGCAGGGTGCTGGAAAGCCTCGTCCGGCAGATTGAGAACGTGCAGCGAGGAGGCAAGACTCCTGTGCTCCTCTGCTCGAGCGCCACGCGGCCGCAAATGAAGCGGCTCGCCGACCGGGTGATGCCGAGGTTGCACGTGGTGTCGTACGCAGAGGTAGACAGGTCTCTGGTGCTGCAGCCTTCTGGGATGGTGAGAATCTCATGAGCGCGCAGGCGCCTGTGCGGCCAGATGTCTGGGCCGCCTACAAATCCGCGGGCGACAGGCATCTGAGGGACGAGATCATTGTCCGGTACCTGCCGCTTGTCAAGTATGTCGCAGGCAGAGTCGCGATCTCGCTCCCGCCCCACGTGGATGTGGACGACCTTGTCTCATCGGGCATCTTCGGGCTGATGGAGGCGATCGAGAGGTACGACCCATCCAGAGGAGTCAAGTTTGAGACCTACGCGGTGGCACGTATCCGCGGGGCGATCATCGATGGCCTCAGGGCCCTGGACTGGGTTCCCTCTGGGGTACGCCAAAAAGCGCGCGCCGTGGAGAGAGCGTACGCGAAGGTTGAATCGGAACTGGGCCGCTCCGCCACGGATGAGGAAATCGCGCTTGAACTCGGCATGTCGCCGGAGGCGTTCGCCAGGCACCTCTCGACCCTCTCCGGCACGATCCTGGTCTCGCTGGATGAGCTGTGGGTCACTGAGGTTGAAGGGGATGACGGCATCCGCGCGATCGACATGATAGAGGACCCCGCCGCCGCCGACCCGGAAAGGCTGGTGGAGATAGAAGACAGGAAGCGCGTGCTCGCGCGCGCGATCGACAGGCTACCGGAGCGGGAGCGGATGCTGGTTGCGCTGTATCACTATGAAGGGCTGACTGCGAAGGAGATCAGTGTGCTCATGGGCATCTCCCAGTCGCGGATATCGCAGCTGCACACCAGAGCGATGCTGCGGCTCAGGAGCTATCTCGCCCGGTACCAGCACGACCTCGCCTGAGACTGGAGGTCCGGCTACGTTGGAGAGGCACGTCGCCAAAGTGGAGGTCAAGATCACCACGGACGGCATGAGAGCCATCGTGGTGCTCTCGCCGGACGAGGAAGGCCCCCCGACCCTCGAGCACGCGCTCTCGGTCATCCAGAGCGCCGGAGTGACGGTCCCCGTCCGTCGTGACGAGATCGAGGACGCCATAGCCGGGGAGAGGTGGGGCCAGCCGTTGGTCGTGGCGGAAGGGGCGCCGCCCGTGCATGGCGTCGACTCGTCTGTCGAGTACCTGTTCCGCCGCCACGCGGAGGCAAGACCGGTCGAACTTGCAGACGGTCGCGTCGACTTCAAGAACCTGGACCTGGTCGCGAACGTCCGCGAAGGCGACCAGCTTGCAGCCAGGATCCCGCCCTCCGAGTCCCGGGACGGGCTCTCGGTCAGGGGCGAGCCCGTCCTGGCGAGGCAGGCGCGTACGCTCCCCCTACGGGTGGGCAGTAACGTGCGCTGTTCCAAAGACGGCGCTCGCGCGTTCGCGTCGGTCGACGGTCAGGCGACCGTGGACCGGTCAGGCACGATCCACGTCTTCACGGTGTATGAAGTGCCGGGCGACGTGGGCATGGAGACGGGTAACATCCGCTTCGTCGGCTCGGTGGTGGTAAGGGGTTCGGTGGCGCAGGGCTTCTCGCTGGAAGCCTGCGGGAATATCGAGGTCAAGGGGTTTGTCAGTGGAGACCTCGTGGAAGCAGGATGCGGCCTCACCGTGGGCAGAGGCATTCAGGGGAGCGGCAAGGGCCGCATCAGGGCAGGTGGCGACATCTCCTGCGTCTTTGTCGAAAACGCGACGGTGGAGACGCAGGGCAGTATTCGCGTCCGGGACGCCGTCATGCACAGCACCGTTTCCGCGAAGTCAAGGGTTGTGGTGGCGGATGGCAAGGGGGTCATCGTAGGCGGCCTCACACAGGCGGGTGAAGAGGTGCGCGCGAAAGTCATCGGTTCCAGCCTGGCAACGCCGACGACAATTGAGGTCGGTGTGGACCCTGCGCTGCGGGCAAGACTGGCGGAGACCGGCCGGATCCTGTCGGGGAAAGAGGCTGAACTCCACCGGATCGACCAGGCCATCGAGATGCTTTCATCGAGGCGCGCCACCCTGAAGACGAGTTCTGCGCACCGCGCCGGCCTGTCAAAGCTGCTCCAGCACCGGGAGGGCCTGGCACAAGAGGCCCAAGCGCTGCGCCTTCAGAAGGATGAGATGGACGGCGAGATCGCACGGGCGAGAAAAGGCAGGGTGAGGTGCGCTTTGATCCACCCAGGAACGCGCATAGTGATGGGCGCGTCCAGCCTCCTGGTGACAGAGCAGTGGCATGACGTGCAGGCGTACATGTCGGACGACGGCAAGATCGCCTTTTCGGGAAGGTGAGGCGCCTACCAGATGAAACCTCTTGACCTTCAGACAGCGGTGGGGAAGAGCCAGGAGGGCGCCCGGCTGAGCCAGCCGCGCGACCGGCCGAACGCAGCCGGCGAACAGGCGGTGCACGACTTCAGGAGAGACCTCGAAAGAAAGAACGCCAGCGTGGCGCAACTCGAGCGTGCGGACACCACGCGGATCGAAGACGGCGAGGCAGGCGGGACGCGTGGGCGCCGCGAAAGCCCATCTCATGAGAAGAAGATGGGCAAGCACGACAAACCGGACTCCGAGAAAGACCCTCAAAAAGGGCGCATAATCGACATTACGATTGGTTTCCTTGCTTTGGCTGTTTTTGTTATGCTATACTAACTAGCGGCGCACGGGATGGCAGTTCGTGCGCAGTTCACACGCTGCTTGATGGCTCTCTGGGTGCCGGCGGGGCAGGGAGAGACCGATGAAAGCGGCGGAGGCGGGGCGGAGCGCCCTAAAAAACCCACGGAGGTGTATGTATTGTCGGTCATAACGATGAAGCAGCTCTTGGAGGCAGGGGTTCATTTCGGTCACCAGACGAGGCGCTGGAACCCGAAAATGAAGCCCTATATTTATACTGAGCGCAATGGCATCTACATCATCGACCTGCAGAAGACAGTGAAGATGATCGAGGACTGCTACAACCACGTGCGCGACGTGTCGTTCCGCGGAGGCCGCGTGCTTTTCATAGGCACGAAGAAGCAGGCTCAGCAGTCGGTCGCTGAGGAGGCGCAGCGCTGCGGGCAGTTCTACGTGAACGAACGCTGGCTGGGCGGAATGCTGACGAACTTCGCGACCATCAGGCGCCGGATAGACCGTCTGGTGCAGCTTGAGGAGATGGAACAGTCAGGCGAGTTCGAGAAACTGCCGAAGAAGGAAGTCTCGCGGCTCTTGCACGAGAAGGAGAAACTCGCCAAGGTCCTCGGCGGCATAAAGGGCATGAAAGGGCTCCCCGAGGCCGTGTTCGTGATAGACCCGCGGAAGGAAAGGATCGCAGTTGCGGAGTGCAGGAGGCTCGGCATCCCGATCGTCGCCATAGTCGACACCAACTGCGACCCGGACGAAATCGACTACATGATACCGGGCAACGATGATGCCATCCGCGCCGTGCGCCTGCTGACTTCGAAGATGGCCGACGCAGTGCTCGAAGGTAAGCAAGGGGTGCAAGTGGTAGAATAGTGAAACCGCTCACATGGGGCGACTCGCGGCTGTAGAAGCGGTCGCCCTGTTTTTCGAACCAGACAGGAGGGAACCCTGTGGCTGAAGTCACCACAGAACTGGTCAAGCAACTGCGCGAGCGCACTGGAGCCGGCATGCTGGACTGCAAGAAGGCGCTTCTCGAGTGCGCGGGCGAGGTGGACAAGGCGATAGAGTTTCTAAGACAGAAGGGCCTGGTCACCGTCGCGAAAAAGGCCGGGCGGACCGCGCAGGCCGGAGTCATAGAAAGCTACGTCCATCTTGCAGGCAGGATCGGGGTAATTGTTGAAGTCAACTGCGAGACGGACTTTGTGGCCAGAAGCCCACAGTTCATAGCGTTCGCCCACGACATCGCGATGCAGGTGGCGGCGGCGAGGCCGGTATGGCTGTCGCGCGAAGAGATCACGGCGGACATCTTGGACCGTGAACGGTCCGTGCAGAAAGCACGGGCGCTCGAGGAAGGCAAACCGGAAAAGGTCGTGGACAGGATCGTCGAAGGTCGTATGGACAAGTTCTTCGCCGAAGCGTGCCTGTTGGAACAGTCGTTCATCAAAGACGACAGTATCACCGTCCGGGACCTTCTGAACCAGAAGATCGCGCTGTTCGGCGAGAACATGCAGATCAGGCGCTTTGTGAGGTTTGAAGTCGCCGAGCCTCTGTAGAAACCGAGTCCCCGGGGGGTTTGAAGATTGCCCACGCCACGTTACCGGCGAGTCGTGCTCAAGATCAGCGGAGAGGCTCTTGCGGGCTCGAGAGGGACCGGAATCGACAGGGAGATCGTCGATACCATCGCTCTGGAGCTCAAAGAACTCAATGAGATGGGCATCGAGGTCGCGATGGTCATCGGCGGTGGAAACATCTGGCGCGGCTCGCGCGGGGCCGCGAAGGGCATGGACCGGGCCACATCGGACTATATGGGCATGCTCGCGACCGTGATCAACGCGCTCGCCATGCAGGACGCCATAGAGCACCAGGGTGTGCCCACGAGGCTCCAGACGGCCATCGAAATGCGAGAGGTCGCCGAGCCATACATACGAAGAAGGGCGATACGGCATCTCGAGAAGAACCGTATCGTGATATTCGCCGCCGGCACCGGTAACCCTTACTTCTCCACCGACACGACAGCCGCGCTGAGAGCCGCGGAGATCGAGGCCGAGGTCATCCTCATGGCGAAGAAGGGCACCGACGGGGTGTACGACTCTGACCCGAACACCAACCCTGCGGCCAGGCGCTTTGAGAGCATCAAGTACATGGACATATTAAGGAAAGGGCTGGGGGTCATGGATGCCACAGCCACTTCCCTTTGCATGGATAACGGGATCCCGATGATCGTGTTCGACATAAGCGCGCGTGGGAATATCCTGCGGGCTGTGATGGGAGAAAGCATAGGTACCTACGTGGGGAGGGACGCACGTGATCAAGGAGATCCTCAAAGACACGGAGGACCAGATGAGGAAGACCGCTGAGGTCTTCAGGAAGGAACTTGCGGGCGTCAGAGCGGGCAGGGCCAACCCTGCGCTACTTGAGAAAGTGATAGTCCAGTACTACGGGGTTCCCACTCCTGTCAACCAGCTGGCGACCATAGCGGTGCCGGAACCCAGGCTCCTGGTGATCCAGCCCTGGGACAAGACGCAGCTCGGCAACATCGAGAAGGCCATCATGAAGTCGGACCTCGGGATAATGCCCACCAGCGACTCAAACGTCATCAGGCTGGTGATCCCTCAGCTGACGCAGGAGAGGCGCCAGGACATCGTCAAGACCGTCAGGAAGAAGGCCGAAGAAGAGCGCGTGGCCGTGAGAAACCATCGCCGCGACGCGAATGAGCTTCTGGAAAGCCTCGAGGACGACAGGGAGATATCGGAAGACGAGTACCACCGCGCACTTGAAGAGGTACAGAAGCTCACCGACAAGTACGTCAAGGAGCTGGAGCGCGTCCTCGAACTGAAAGAGAAGGAGATCATGGAAGTCTGATGCCCGTGCCGTCGGTGACGGGGCTGCGGCTGGATGCTGCTCTGGCTGTGCTCCGGGAATCGGACGTCGGATTTGACATAGAAGAGTCGTCGCCGCCGGGGAGGCCCAGGCCCGGTGGCGCCCTCAGGGTCATACGGCAAAGGACGGGCGCAGACGGCCGGGTTCATTTGGTGGTAGCTCCCGCCCTTCCAGAACTGGTCCTGTGAACGGTATCCCCCGCCGGGCGGCGGGGGTTTTAGGTAACGGGAGGCCCTACCGTGGGATCCAAAGAACATGAAAACCTCCTGAATATGATCAAGGCGAACGCCGTGCCCACGCACGTCGCCGTGGTGCCTGACGGCAACGGCCGGTGGGCGAGAAAGCGGGGGCTCCCACGGATCGCGGGGCACAGGGCCGGGATAGAGACGCTCAAGCGTATAGTCAGGACCGCTGGCGATATAGGGATCCCATATTTCACGCTGTTCGCTTTCTCGACTGAGAACTGGAAACGACCCGAAGCTGAGGTGAGCGGCCTCCTGGATCTCCTCAGGGAATACCTTGACTCCGGGATAGAGCAGAACCGTGAGAACGGTGTCAGGATCCGTGTGATAGGAAGGCGCCAGGGCCTGTCCCGCGACCTCATCCGGGCGATCGAGCGCGCCGAAGCTGAGACGGCAGCGTGCGATAGGTTGAACTTCCAGGTCGCCTTCAACTATGGCGGCCGGGCCGAGATCATGGACGCGGTGAATACCGTGTGTTCGCTCATCAGGGCCGGCAAAATCGCCGTGGCGCTGGACGAGAAAGATTTCTCGTCGCTCTTGTACACGGCCGGCATGCCCGACCCAGACCTGATAATCCGGTCGAGCGGCGAGCTCAGGCTCTCCAACTTCATGCTCTGGCAATCGGCGTACGCGGAGTTTGTTTCGTGCCCGTTACTGTGGCCAGACTTCAGCCCGGAAGAGTTTTGCTCATGCATACTCGAATACCAGCGGCGGGACAGGCGGTTCGGCGGCATCAAGGCTCCATGAGGTGAGGATATGCTTTCGGCCAGGATCGTCGGCGCTCTCCTGCTTGGGCCCGTGGTGCTCTTCGGGCTGTACAAGGGCGGCTATGCGCTATCGGCCCTGGCCCTGGTCGTCTCGCGCATCGCGATAGGCGAACTTGACCTGATGCTCCGTCGTAAAGGTCTTCACATTGTCACGCCGGTCGCCTACGGCGGCATGGTTGCCATCGTTGCGGCCGCCCATGTGGGGAGGCTCGACTTGCTGCTCGCGGCTGTGGTCCTCTCGGTGCCGGCTTCGATGCTGGCGCCGGTCTTTTCTGGAGGAAGAGTAGGGCAGTCCGACGTCGCGGCGACCATATACTGCATAGTGTACGTGCCGTTGACTTTCGCCCATATCGTGCTGTTGAGGGACCTGGGCGTCTGGCCTGCTGCCACTGCCGTCGCGGCGACGTGGGCGTGCGATGTTGCTGCCTACTTCGTCGGGAAGAGCTTCGGCCGGCATAAGATGGCACCCTCCGTGAGCCCGAACAAGAGCTGGGAGGGCTTCTGGGCGGGCCTGGCTGGATCTGCTGCAGCCGTGTGGGCGCTGTCCCGCTTCACGGGTTTAGGGCCGGGTCTGTCGGTGGTTGCCGGTATCATACTCTCTCTCGCGGCGCAGGCCGGCGACCTGGCGGAATCCTGTATCAAGAGATTCTGCTCCGTCAAGGATGCCGGCACGCTGATACCAGGCCACGGCGGGATCCTTGACAGGTTCGATAGTCTGATGTTCGTGGCGCCCGTGGCCTACTACTTGTTCCTGGCGCTCAGGTGACGGGAGGTGTCCGGTTGAGGGGCTTCTTCGTATCGCTTTCATACCTCTTGCTCTATGGCGCCATCGCTTTTGTGCTGGTGGGATATGTGCTGCCGTTTGTGTTCCCATTCGTGCTCGCTGTGCTGCTGGCGGTGGCCATGGAGCCCGCCGTGCGGTGGCTTGTGCAGAATGCTCGAATCTCGCGCGCGCTCGCCTGCGGTCTGGTGCTGGCGCTTGCATGCGGCATCATGCTCACGGTGCTCGGGATCGGCCTGTCGAGGCTGTTCACGGAGCTCTTCAACCTCTCTGGCTCCCTTCCACAGTACTACAAGCAGGCCAGCGGGATGGTCGAAGACCTGGCGAAGACAATCGGCGAGTTCGCTTCGGCGCTGCCGACACCGCTCCAGACTACAATGAGCCAGCAACTTGGCCGGGTCTACACCGCGCTGGAGAAACTCTTGGGCGCTGTCTTCGAAGGGGTCAAGGGCCTGCCGTCGCTGTTCGGGCTGTTCGTCGTGACGGTGATCGCGACATATTTCGTGAGCAGGGACAAAGACATGCTGCTTGGCCTGCTGCAGAGAGTTTTCCCCGGCATCTCCACGGGCAAAGTTACCCAGGCCAGGACCGAGGTGCTCGAGTCCACCGTCGGGCTGCTCAAGGCCCAGATGATCCTTGTGCTTGTCACGATGGCGATCGTCACAGTGGCGCTTTCGTTGATGGGCTCAGAATATGCTCTGGTGCTGGGCATAATCACCGGCCTGCTGGACGTGCTGCCCATAGTCGGGCCCGGAATAGTGTTCGTGCCGTGGGCACTGTACAGCCTCGTGTTCGGGAGCCCGGTCTTCGGGGTCATGCTTTTCGGGCTATACGGCGTCATGAGCGCGACCAGGCAGGTGCTGGAGACGAAGATCATCGGGGAGCGGACCGGGCTTCACCCGCTCTTGACCCTGCTATCGATGTACCTGGGCATCCGCTTTTTCGGAGCCGCCGGGATCATCATCGGCCCGTTGTCGGCGATAGTGCTGAAAGCAGTGGTGCGCGCGGGCCTGATACCTGGCTGGCCCGGAGCTTCGCGCACGGTCTAGACCAGGCCTGGAGGCGTGCATGAAAGGCGTCGTGGTCCTGGGGTCCACCGGAAACATAGGTGTCCAGACCCTTGATGTGATCGCTCGGAACCCCGAGAGGTTCGTGGTTTCCGGCCTCTCGTGCGGGGCGAATATCGACCTTCTACTCGAGCAGTGCCGGCTGTTCCGCCCCGAGGTGGTCTGCGTGGCGAAGGGCGTGGCGGGCGAGTCTCTTGAGGCGCTGCGCCGCCTGGTCCCGACTGTGTTGTCCGGGCCGGAAGGCCTGTTGGATCTCGCCAGACTTGATGCAAGCATTCTGGTCGTGGCCATAACCGGGGTGGCTGCGCTCGAGCCTCTTTACGAGTCGATGAGACCCGGCCTCGTCGTGGCGCTCGCGAACAAGGAAAGCATCGTGGCTGCGGGCGCACATGTGATGGCCAGGGCGCGCGAACGAGGAGCCACCGTGGTCCCGGTGGACAGCGAGCACAGCGCCGTTTTCCAGTGCATCCGGGCGGCGTCTCCCGCCGAGGTCTCGCGGATAATCCTGACCGCTTCCGGGGGCCCGTTCGCAGGCAGGACGCGCCCAGAGCTCGCGCGCGTCACCGTGGAGGAAGCGCTCTGCCACCCAAACTGGCGGATGGGGCCTAAGATAGCGGTCGACTCCGCCACCCTCATGAACAAGGGCCTGGAAGTCATCGAAGCTTCTCACCTGTTTGGTGTCGCATACGGCTCGATCGTGGTGACTCTGCACCGTGAAAGCATAGTGCATTCTATGGTGGAGTTCGCCGATGGGGCGGTCCTTGCGCAGATGGGCCTGCCTGACATGCGGCTGCCCATCCAGTACGCGCTGACGTACCCGGAAAGGATTCCGGGGCCTGTCAGGCGATATGATCCGTGGCGTGAGAGAAGCCTTTCGTTCGCGATGCCGGATACAGGATCTTTCCCGCTGCTTCGTCTGGCCTACGAGGCCGGCGAGGCGGGCGGCGCACTGCCTGCGGTGATGTCTGCCGCGAATGAGGTGGCGGTACGAGAATTCCTGGCAGGCAGGATAGGCTTTCTGGACATAGCGGAGATCGTCGAAAGCGTGCTGGCCGGCGCGCCGGTGTTGGGAAGTTCCTGCATTCGGGAAATACTGGAAGCAGACGCGTATGGAAGGGCCGCAGCTTTCGCCCAGGCGGCGCGAATCGCAAGAGAGGGTGTCCAGTAGTTGGAAAACTTCATCGTCTCCGTGTTCATATTCGGGTTCCTGGTGTTCATCCACGAGTTCGGCCACTTCGTAGTCGCGAAGCGAGTGGGCATAACCGTGCACGAGTTCTCGCTGGGTTTCGGGCCCAAGCTCGCTTCCTTCGTCCGTAAGGGAACCGAGTTCTCTCTTCGCCTCCTGCCGTTCTTCAGTTACGTGCGGATGGCCGGCGAACAGGGCGAGGATGCGTCATCAGGAGGAAGCTTCCTGCAGAAGAGCGTGTGGCAGAGGATGGCGGTCATCGGAGCCGGGCCTTTGAGCTTCTTCGTACTGGCCGCGGTGCTTTTCGCCGGGCTCTTCGCGTTCGCGGGAGTCGGCCAGCCCACGACGGTGATACAGGAAGCTGTAAAAGGGTTCCCGGCGGATGCCGCCGGCCTGCGCGCCGGCGACAAGGTCGTCGCCATGAACGGCGAACAGGTCAAAGACTGGGACAGCATCGTCAGGGTCATCCACGCAAACCCCAACAAGAAAGTCGTGTTCACCGTGGAGCGGGAGGGCAGGACCCTCAGCCTGGACGTGATGTCGTCGAAGAACCCCGATGACCCGACGAAGGGCTACGTGGGTGTCCGCCCCACGGTCGTGATGGTACGCCAGAACCCGGCGCAGGCTGTCATCTCTGGGATCATCCAGACAGGCGCGGTCACGGTGATCTGGGCGAAAGGCATCATCATGATGATCTCAGGCAAGGTTGAGGCAGACCTGATAGGGCCCGTGGGAATCGTCCAACTGATCGGGCAGGCGTCCCGTTACGGGCTGGTCAGCCTCGTGAGCCTGGCTGCGGCGATGGCCGCCAACCTGGGGGCACTGAACCTTCTCCCGATACCTGCGCTTGACGGGGGGAAACTCCTGTTCCTCATCGTTGAGGCCATCCGGGGGAAGCCGATCGATCCGGAGAAGGAGAACATGGTGCACTTCATCGGGTTTGCCCTCATGATAGTGCTCGCTGTGTTCATCGCGTACAAGGACATCTTGAGGATCACCAGTTAAGAGGAGATTCCGAATGGCTGGGGTCGTGAGAAAACCCACAAGGCAAGCGCTTGTCCGGGGCGTTGCCATCGGCGGCGGCGCGCCGGTCACCGTCCAGGCGATGACGAAGACGGATACGAGAAACGTTGAGGAGACATGCCGGCAGGCGCTGTCGCTCGCCGGGCAGGGCGCCTCCATCGTCAGGCTGGCCGTTCCGGACGCCGAGGCGGCAGCGGCCCTCGTCGCCATACGCCGCCAGGTGAACGTGCCACTCGTGGCGGACATCCACTTCGACCACAGGCTGGCACTGCAGAGCCTCAAAGCCGGCGTGGACAAGCTCAGGATCAACCCGGGCAACCTTGGCGGGCGCGAGAACCTGTCGCTCGTGGCACGGGAAGCGCGCGCCCGCGGTGTGCCGCTCAGGGTAGGTGTGAACGCCGGGTCCCTCGAACGGGACATCCTTGAGATGCACGGCGGTCCGACAGCCCGGGCGATCGCCGAGAGCGCGTTGCGCAACGCGGGCTACCTCCAGGACCTCGGTTTTGACGACATAGTCATCTCGGCTAAATCGTCCGACGTGAGCACCTGTGTCGACGCCTACCGCATCATATCTTCGAAGTGCGATTTCCCGCTCCACGTCGGGATCACTGAGACAGGGCCGGGATTGCGTGGCATCATCAAGTCAGCTGCGGGCATAGGCGCCTTGTTGCTTGAGGGCATAGGCGATACCATCAGAGTGTCGCTGACTGCTCCGCCGGAGCAGGAAGTGCTCGCGGGAAGACTCGTGCTGCAGTCACTCGGGCTGCAGAGCGGGCCGGATATCGTGTCCTGCCCGACGTGCGGCCGGGTGCGCGGGCCGCTGCTGGAGATCGCGGCGCAGGTCGCGGCAGCGTTGGAGGGCGTCGAGCGACCGCTCAAGGTGGCCGTCATGGGTTGCGAGGTGAACGGCCCGGGTGAGGCCCGTGAGGCCGATCTCGGGATGGCGCTGACCAGGAACGGGGCGGTCCTGTTCTCCAGAGGAGAGGTCGTCAGGACGGGCACTGCCTCTGACGTGCTTTTGGAGCTTATACGCATGGCGATAAAGGAAGATAATCCTTGTCCAGAGACGAAAAAGAGTTCGTAAAAGCCATCACTCCTCAAAGCCAGGACTTCTCGCAATGGTACGTCGATGTGGTGATACGCGCCGAACTTGCGGACTATGCGCCTGTGAGAGGCTGCATAGCGGTCAGGCCGCAGGGCTACGCGATCTGGGAAGGCATCCAGTCGGGCCTCGACAGAAGGTTCAAGCAGACCGGCGTGATGAACGCCTACTTCCCGATGTTCATCCCCGAGAGCCTCTTCAAGAAGGAGGCCGAGCATGTCGAGGGCTTTTCGCCGGAGGTGCCGTGGGTGACCCAGGTCGGCGACGAACTCCTCACAGAACGGCTGGCCATCAGGCCGACATCGGAGATCATCATCGGCAGCATGTACTCGAAGTGGATACAGTCTTACAGGGACCTGCCCGTCCTCATAAACCAGTGGTGCAACGTCGTCCGGTGGGAGAAGGCGACGAGACCCTTCATGCGCACGACGGAGTTCTTGTGGCAGGAAGGTCACACCGCACACCGGGACGAAAAGGAAGCGCGAGACAGGACACTGCTCATGCTGGACGTATACAAGCGTTTCTACGAGGAAGACCTGGCCATCCCGGTGATAGCGGGACGAAAGTCCGAGAGTGAGAAGTTCGCGGGCGCGGTGGATACATATTCCGTGGAGGCCCTGATGCGGGACGGCCGGGCTCTGCAGGCCGGCACTTCCCACTACCTGGGGTCTGGATTCGCGGAAGTGCTGGACATCGGCTTTCTGGACAGCGACGGCCGGCGCAAGTTCTGCCACCAGACATCCTGGGGCGTCTCCTGGAGGTCCATTGGAGCCATCATCATGGTCCACGGTGACGACCGGGGTCTGGTTCTTCCGCCCAAAATCGCGCCCACTCAGGTCGTCATCGTGCCCATCATGGGCGGTCCCCAGAAAGACGCGGTCCTCGCGAGGACGAGCGAACTGGAAGAGATGCTCGGATCCCGGTTCCGCGTGAAGGCGGACAGGCGGGAGGAATACTCGCCGGGCTGGAAGTTCAACGATTGGGAACTGCGAGGCGTCCCCATACGGCTTGAGATAGGCCCGAGGGACCTCAAGGCCGGGCAGGTCGTGCTCGTGCGGCGGGACACTGGGGAGAAAAGGCCTGTGCCGGCAGCCGGCCTGCCCGCGGCGCTCGCGGACCTGCTTGACGAAATCCAGCACTCGCTGTTCGACAGGGCAAAGGCCTTCTTGGAGGAGAACTCCTTTGTCGCGCACGACGCCGGTGAGCTGGCATCGACGCTCGCTGAGAAAAGAGGTTTCGTCTACGCTCCCTGGTGTGGCGACAAGCAGTGCGAGCAGGCCATCAAGGCCGAGACCGGCGCCACCGTACGGAACATACCGTTTGACCATCGAGTAACGTCCGGCGTCTGCGTCAAGTGTGGCCGTGAGGCGGAGCACTGGGTGCCTTTTGCCAGGGCGTATTAGCACAGAGAGGGAAAACTGGTAGTTTAGGGGAATATAGTTGTGTCGGGCTTACCAATCCATAGGGGAGTGTGCCGATGAAAGCCGCCGCCATCATCCCTGCATATAACGAAGAAACCACGATCGGTGCGGTAATCGACACGGTCAAGAGAGTCCCGCAGGTTGCCCAGGTCGTCGTCGTCAGTGACGGTTCAACCGACCGCACCGTGCACGTAGCGAAGCAAAAGGGAGTAAGGGTAATAGACCTGAAGACCAATATCGGCAAGGGCGGCGCGATGAAGCGGGGAATCCAGAGCACCGCCGCCGGGGTCGTGCTGTTCCTGGACGCTGATCTGGTGGGGCTCACCGAGAGACACGTCGAAGCTCTGATCGAACCCGTCGCGGACGGCCAGGCTGAGATGTCCGTGGGCCTGTTTGAGGGCGGGCGAATGGCCACAGACCTGGCTCAGGCGGTCGCGCCCTTTCTCTCGGGCCAGAGAGCCGTCCGCAGGGAGATCCTTGACGAGATCGGAGACATGGACATCACACGCTTCGGCATCGAGGTCGCGCTCACGAGGCACGTGCGGGCTAAGAACTACCGGGTGGAAAACGTCGTGCTCAGCGGCCTCACGCACAGGATGAAAGAGGAGAAACTCGGCTTCGCCAGGGGGCTCATGGCACGCCTCAGGATGTACTGGGAGATCGTCCGGAACGTCCAGAGGGGATGAACTTGAAGCGTTTCCTGCTTTTCCATTTCTCGGTCGGCTCGGGCCATACCCGGGCCGCCATTGCGCTGGAGTAGAGCAACGCTAGGATAGAGATTCCGTCACCCGGAGGACCAACTTGTCGACCACCATCACCATCAAGCCTGACGCCGGTAACGACGTGCTGAAAGACATATCCGCCCTCACCGGGAACCAGGTCCTGCTGAAACAGATCGTCGTAGACACGAAAGACCACAGGATCGACGTGTCGCTCTCATCGAAGAACCCGCCCTCAGAGCGAGAGATGCGTTGCATAGAAGACCTTCTCTTGGCGCGCCTCGGTTCCCAGGGCATAACGGTCCGCCTCTTCTGGCACGGCCTGCCCGGCACGCCGCTCGCTGAGTTGCTGGAATCCAACATGGCCTTCCTGAGGCAGCAGATGGCTCGTGCAGCCCCTGCCATCATGGGCATGACTGGACCTCTCGACATCTTATGCCAAGGCGAGTCCAGCCTCGAGATAAGGCTCCCCGGCACCATCGTGCTCGAAGCCGCCTCGCGGAGAAAATACCGTGAGTCGCTCAGGGATGCGGTCGAAGTCTGTCTCGGACGCAGCCCGGTGGTGCGGATAGCGGCGCTCGGTGAGGATGAGGCGCAGGACCTCATGCCGGCGGACCCGCCAGGCCCCGTGCCTCTCGCACAGGACGCATCCGGAGACAAGGGCGCGTCCACTGCGCACGGTGCGAGCGCAGGCGAGACCGGCCCTGCCGGGAGTCCTGCGCCTGGCAAGCGGGTCATCGTGGGACGCCACATCACTTCCGACCCCTGCCCGGTGGACGCCGTGCCGGACGCACCCGCCACAGTGGTGGTTGAGGGCGAAGCGTTTGAGGTCGAGCACAGGACCTCGCGCAACGGGGGGCACCTCTTGCGCTTCTTCCTGACGGACGGGCACGACTCGATCGCCATCCGGGTGACGTCGAAGTCGATGTGCACGCTGGAGGATGGGGCGTGGGTGCGAGTCAGGGGCAAGGTCGAGGCCGACCGGATGAGCGGAGAGCCGGTAATCTCCGCCACGGACATCGAGCTGAAAGACCGGCCCACAAGGGATGACGTAAGCGAGGAAAAGCGAGTCGAACTGCACCTTCACACCAAGATGAGTTCCATGGATTCGGTGCTCTCACTAAAGGATGCCTTCGAGACCGCGAAGCGCTGGGGCCACAAGGCCATCGCCGTGACGGACCACGGTGTGGTGCAGGCCTTTCCAGAAGCATCTGAAATCGCGGCGGAGCTCGGCCTGAAGGTGCTCTATGGGTTGGAAGCTTACATGGTCGATTCGACAGAAGAGCCGGCCGCACCGTACCATGTCGTCCTGATCGCGAGGAACCTTGACGGGCTGCACCAGCTCTACAAGCTGGTCACCGTTTCGCACCTTGAGCACTTCTACAGGAGGCCTCTCCTGCTGAGGAAGGAGATCCAGGAGAGCCGTCGTGACCTGCTCGTCGGCAGCGCGTGCGAGGCAGGTGAGCTGTACCGTCTTGTCAGGAGCGGAGCTCCAGACGACGCGGTGGTCTCGTGCGCCGAGTTCTACGACTACCTCGAGATACAACCGCTGGCGAACAACGAATTCTTGCTGGAAGACGGGAAAACGACCAGGGAGGACCTGGCCTCGTTCAACAAGCGGATCCACGATACAGGCAAGAGCCTCGGCAAGACCGTGGTCGCAGCCGGAGACGTGCATTTCGTGGACCCGGGGGACGCTGTTTACCGGAAAGTGCTGGTCACGGCCCAGGGCTACAGCGATGCGGAACGGGACAGTCCCCTCTACCTGCGGACGACCGCCGAGATGCTGGAGGAATTCGCATACCTCGGAGAGGAAGCGGCGCGCGCAGTGGTGATCTCCGGACCAGACCATGTTGCGTCCCTCGTCGAGGACCTCCGCCCGGTGCCTTCCGGGTTTTTCGCGCCCGACATCCCTGAGGCGCCCGCAGTCGTCGAATCGACGGCAAGACATGAGGCTACCAGGCTGTATGGCGAGCGCCTCCCGCCCGTCGTGCAGGAGAGGCTCGACAGAGAGATTGCCGCGATAATGGGCGGGGGCTACGCCGGCATCTACTACATCGCCCAGAAGCTTGTGGCCAAGTCCCTTGAGCAGGGATATCTTGTCGGCTCGCGCGGCTCGGTCGGCTCGTCCTTCGTCGCCAGGCTCTTCGGGATCACCGAGGTGAACCCGCTGCCGCCCCACTACCGGTGCTCGCACTGCGCCTTCTCGGATTTCGACGGGAAAGACCAGTTCGACTCCGGCTTCGACCTCCCGCCGAAAACATGCCCTATCTGCGACGCAGATCTCGTGCGCGACGGGCACAGGATATCGTTCGAGGTCTTCATGGGTTACAGGGGCGATAAGGTGCCGGATATAGACCTGAATTTCTCCGGCGAAAACCAGGCTTCAATAATCAGGTACACAGAGGAGCTCCTCGGCAAGGGAAACGTCTTCCGCGCAGGCACGATCGCGACCGTGGCGGAGAGGACGGCCTACGGGATCGTGAAGTCCTATCAGGAGGCGACCGGCAAGTCCCAGACCAGGGCGGAACAGGCTCGCCTGGCGCGGGGCCTCATCGGGGTCAGGCGGACGACCGGCCAGCATCCCGGGGGAGTGCTGGTGTTGCCAGGGGGCAAGGACATCCTGGAGTTCACGCCCCTCCAGTATCCCGCCGACGACCGGAAGTCGGGCACTGTTACGACACACTTCGACTATGATTCGATATCGAGCCGGCTGCTCAAGCTGGACATACTGGGACACGACGATCCCACAGCGCTCAGGATGCTCAAGGACTATACCGGAGTGGACCCGGTCTCGGTCCCCTTTTCCGACGAACCCACACTCAGCATCTTCTCATCCACCACCGCGCTCGGGTACAAGCCGCAGGACATGAGATGCCAGGTCGCCACCACGGGGATACCCGAGTTCGGCACGAGGTTTGTGCGGCAAATGCTGGCGGATACCCATCCCGCCGACTTCTCGGGCCTTGTGAAGATCAGCGGTCTGTCCCATGGGACAGGCGTGTGGCTCGAGAACGCGCAGGAGCTGATAAAGTCGAAGAAGGCCTCTCTTGCAGAGATCATCTGCGCGAGGGACGATATCCTGAACTACCTGGCGTCAAAAGGGGTCGCGGCCGATGTCGCGTTCCGGATAATGGAGAACGTCCGCAAGGGACGGGGGATCTCTCCCGAAGAGGAGCAGGCTGTGCTGCGGGCCGGCATTCCGGGCTGGTACGTCGACTCATGCCGCCGGATCAAGTACCTGTTCCCGAAGGCGCACGCCACCGCCTATGTCATGATGGCATTCAGGATAGCGTATTTCAAGGTGCATTTCCCGGAGGCCTTCTACGCCCAGTACTTCAACCTCAGGCTGCAGGACCTGGACCTGGAAACCATGCTCGGCGGCTCGAAGAGCGTGCTCTCCAGGATCAAGGAAATCGAGCAGAAAGGGCTTGAGGCGAGCCCGAAGGAAAAGGACCAGGCCACGGTGCTCGAAGTGGCACACGAGATGGCGCTGAGGGGCATCGGTATCCAGCCGGTTTCGCTCTATGATTCGGACCCTGCGCTGTTCAGGCTGAACGGCTCGAGCCTTGTTCCGCCGCTTGCCGCGCTGCAGGGAATGGGCATGCAGGCTGCCCGCAGCATCGCCCAAAGCCGGGAGCAGGGGACATTCACTTCGATCGAAGAGATGAGGCAGCGCGCGCGCATCGGAAGGAACATTCTAGACCTCTTGCGCAAGGCCGGCTGTCTTGCAGGCCTGCCGGAAAATAACCAGATGGCGCTGCTGTAGCAAAGGCCTGCGTCCCTGTCAACTCAAATAAGAATGTAACCCGGCACGGGTCATTCACTCAGATAAAAATGTAACCCGAAGCACTACTCAGGTGTCGTTATCTGCTGCCCTGGTTCGTGGGTTAGCACCAGGTGATCTTTGTATCAGCTGGTGGATTTGACGGCACCTCGCGAGCGGGTTGATCTGCGCAACGTGGCATTGCAGTGTAGCTACGGCCTGCGGTGTGAGCACCGGGTACTGCAAGAGTCTGGCGAGGGGAGTTCGGGCTGTGTCGTATTTGCGCTGGAGGATGGCACCTCTTCTTTGTTTGCTCACCAGTTTCATGGAGGGCAGCACAAGGTTGGCATAGGGATCGAGAAGATCGTAGATCCGGTTTAGCCAGTCCACCTGCTGTTGAGTGTCGAATCGGTCATAGCCGATCAGTTTCCTGAGTGAGCCATTGCGCTGCTCAACATGAGCATTGTCATTCTTGCGGTAAGGCCGGCTCCGGCTGAATGCCAGCCCATTTTGTTTGGCGTACTGGCACAAGAGCGCGTTAATGAACTCGTAGCCGTTATCGGAATGTATCGCCCAGGGTTTATGAGGCCACTGCCGTAATAGGTAGGTAAGGGCGTCAAACACCGCTCGCTGTGACTTACCCAGAAGCGCACGGTGCAGAGTCCAACCGCTGACCACATCGGTGACGCACAAGGTGTAGCCAAAGAAGCCCGAGGAATCACCTCCGTTGTGCTCGAGCAGATCCACCTCAAGCGCTCCAGGGCGGCTTTCTTCGGAGTCATAATGGTCGATGGGTACCTCAAGCCTGGCGGCCAGCATGGCGTTGTCAAAGTGGTTGACCAGTTTTGGCCTGGCGTAAGGTTTTGGCAGCCTTGCCAGCCTGCGGGCGAGTGTTGCTCGACTGATCTGGGCTAGTTTGGCGAGGATATTGTCATCGAGGTAGATTTCACCGAATCGCGCCAGATCCTGGGCTACCGCACAAAGCCTGGGGTGAAGTCTCTCGGCGCAACAAAAGTCGAGTGCCTCCCATGCAAGCATTATAGCGGGAAGGCACTCATGGTAGCGGTCAGGTTTAGGCGCCCGTCGCTTAGGCTGCTTAGCGATCTCGTTACCCGGCTGCATCAACCGGATCGCGTATTTACGGTTGTAACCACTGGCCCTGATGATTTCATCAAGCAGTCTGGATCGTCCAAATCCGTGTTTGCATGCAAGGTACTTATTGCGCATTGAAGCAACATACTCCTTGCGTACCATGAGTGACAGCTCCTTTGTAACCAACGGCCACACCCTCGGTTACATTTCTATTTGAGTGAACGGGGTGTCCTTCGGTTACATATTGCCTGAGTGAATGCGGGAGTATTGACGACCATGCACGCGTTGTATATAATACCAAACAATACACCCACTGGTAGCAGGGCGGAAGTACGGCAGGCATCGACATCGGCAGCAGGAGTAGGACGGTAGAGGCCTGAACGGATTTCGGTTCATAAAGGCACTCTCACCGGGTGTTTTCTCTTGTTACCTTATCATACCTAACCGGCCCGCCCGCTAAGGGGGCGGGCTTTTTGGTCCCCACCACCAAAGGGGCAGGCCTTTTGGCACGCCCCATCGAAGGGGCGGGCCTTTTTCGTCAGCGGATCATCAAAAAACCAAGGAGGCGATGTGGGTGATCAGAACAGGTAGGGTCAGTGTTTTCGTTTTCTTCGTGCTGTTCGCCTATCTGGGGTACATGGCCATGTCCAGGTTCAAGAAGAGCAGGGACTTGCCCATCAGGCGCCTGACGGGCCTCGATGCGATCGACGAGGCTGTCGGGAGAGTCACTGAGATGGGAAGACCGGCCGCGTTCATTTTCGGAAACGGCACCTTGGAAGCACAGTGGTTTGCGGCGTTCGACATCCTCCGATACTGCTCGCGCGAAACCGCGAAGTACAACGCCGACATGATCGTGTGCAACCCACTCGCCGAAGTGCAGCCGGTGGTCGAGGAAGTCGTGCGGGGCGCGTATATCGCCGAGGGCAAGCCTCAGGACTACAACCCCGATAACGTCCGGTACCTGTCGGACACGGGGCTCCGCGCGGCGGTGCTGGGTATCTTCCAGCGGGAGAAAGTGGCAGCCAACTTCATGTTCGGGAACTACTACCATGAGTCCGTCATCTTCGCCGAGGCAGGGAACGCCGTCGGCGCCATCCAGATCTCAGGCACCGCCAACACCCACCAGATTCCGTTCTTCGTCGCAAGCTGTGACTACACACTCTTGGGCGAGGAGATATTCGCCGCCGGGACATACCTCTCCCGAGACCCTGCGCAGGTCGGCAGCCTCGTGGCGCAGGAATACGCCAAGTACTTCGCCGTTATCGTGTTGATCATTGGGACGATCATGAGCACCATGGGCAACAAGGCGCTCGATCAGATCCTGGGCCGCTAGGAGGTGACGAAGGATGTCCAAATCGTTCAGACGGGAATTCCCCATGTGGGTCGGGCTCGTCGCAGGCGTCATGGTTATAGTCGACTATTTTTTCAACATCCCGGCTCTCTCGGTCTATTTCAAGGAAATCGTCCAGTGGCGTAATATCGTCGCGGCGTTCGCGCTCGCGCTCGGTGTGGGCAACCTGACTCGTATCCACAGCCACGCAATCAGCCAGAAAAGGGAGTACTGGTTCTTCAGTATCCTTCTCCTCGTCACGATGTACGGCTACATGGCCCTCGGCCTGATAACAACCTCGAAGAGCGTGCCCTACAGGTTCTTCTGGGACAACATGTTCCAGCCGCTGTCCGGCACGTGGTATTCCATGACGGTGTTCTACATGACCAGCGCCTGCTGGCGGGCCTTCCGCATAAAGACGCCTCAGGCAGCGGTGATGTTGGGTGCGGCCGTGCTCGCGATGCTTGGACAGGTCGGTTTCGGCCAGATCATATGGTCGCAGTTGCCGGCCATCAAGAGCTGGTTGCAGGGCCCCCCCACCACGGCCGGCATGCGGGGCATCACGATCGGCGCCGCTCTCGGCATGATTTCGATGAGTTTCCGGGTGATCCTCGGGCTTGAGCGCAGCCACCTGGGAGGTGTGGGAGAATGAACATCCTCAAGACCGATATCCGGCTGATTCACGCCCTGCTGGTGCTTGTGATCCTCTTCCCGCTCTTCCGGCCGCTTGGGCTTCCTCTGACCATCACGAAGCCGGTCAAGGATGCCTACAACCTGGTCGAGTCGCTCCCGAAGGGTTCCATAGTGTTGCACGCGAACGACGTCGCGCCCTCCAACGAGGCCGAGAACTGGTGCCAGTTGCTGGCCATGGTCAAGCACAATGTAAGCAAGGGGCACAGGATCATCCTGGTCAGCACGGTGGCGGAAGGGCCGATGTACTCGGATAGGATACGCCGAGAGGTGGCCGAGCCGGCAGGCTACCTATATGGAAAGGACATTGTCGTGCTGCCGTATCGCGCTGGCGGCGAGACAGCTGTCACAGCGCTGGCTGAGGATTTCCAGGGCACCTATAAGGCCGACTACTACGGCACACCATCATCGCAGCTTCCGCTGATGCAGGAAGTCAAGGGCATGAAAGACATCGCGATGATCGGCTGCTGGACTTCCGGCGACCTGGGCCTGTGGTACATCCGTCAGGTAGAGGCGAAGTACAAGACTCCGACCGTGACAGGGATCGTGGCGGTCGGCCTGACGCTGTACGGGCCTTTCCAAGCATCCGGCCAGCTCAAGGGCCTGCTGCTAGGCCAGGCCGGAGCGGCTGAGTACGAGACCCTCATCAAATCCCCAGGCAAAGGGCTTGCGGCCATGGACGCGCAGGCGACGGGGCACCTCTACATGATACTGCTGATCGTGATCGGCAACATCTTCTACTTCCGGGCGAAGCGCCAGAGTGCAGCGGCTGCCGGCAAGGGGGCGCGGTGACATGACTCTCAAAGTCCTTGGTACGTGGGTTGCGGCCATCGGAACTCTTGCGGTCTACAGCTACCTGTACAAGGAGAATGCGCTTTTCCGCGCCGTCGAGTATATACTTGTCGGCCTGACCACAGCGCACCTGACTGTGATGGGATACCAGAACGTGTTCGACGTGGCGATAAAGCCTGTGATGACCGGAACGAAGACTCTGATGATCGTCCCCATCATCCTGGGCCTCCTGCTCTACACGCGCTGGTTCAAACAGTATTCCTGGGTGTCGCGTATTCCCGTCTCCTTCATGCTCGCAGTGGCTGCGGCTGTCACCATCACAGGCAACATCGATGCGAACTTCATGAGGCAGGTACGCGCCACGATGGTGCCCATCAAGAACTTCGATGGGCTCGTCGTGCTGGTCGGGACGGTAGGCACGCTCATGTACTTCTTCTTCATGACGATACCGGGCGGGTCGCGCGCTAAGGGCAATGCAGGCATACTGGCCAGAGTCCTCGCGGGAGGCGCTGAACTCGGGCGCTGGGTGATGATGGTCGCGTTCGGCGCATCATTCGGGGCCGCGGTCATGTCCAGGATCGGCCTGTTCATCGGACGACTGCAGTTCCTCTTTGGCGACTGGCTTCACTTGATAAAGTAGCGGTCGCGTCTGGAGTCTTGAGGGCCTGGCTGTGGAGAACAGCCAGGCCTTTTTTCCTTCCGCGGGCTCAAGCCAGTCGGATGTTTAACATTCGCCGGTGGGAGAGATAATGTACGTCGCATCATTCAAATCCCATTCTCTCCTTACCGTGTGGTGAGCCGTCTTGAACAAAGTCGAGATATGCGGTGTCAACACTTCAAAGCTGCCCGTGCTATCGAACGTGAAGATGCGGGAGCTGTTCGTGCTGGTCAAACAGGGCGACGATGAGGCGCGGGACAGGCTGGTGAACGGCAACCTCCGCCTGGTGCTCAGCGTCATTCACCGCTTCAATAACCGAGGCGAATATGTGGACGATCTTTTCCAGGTCGGCTGTATCGGCCTGATCAAGGCCATCGACAACTTCGACCTTGGCCAAAACGTCCGTTTCTCGACCTATGCCGTTCCGATGATCATCGGGGAAATACGCCGGTATCTTCGTGACAATAGCCCCGTGCGAGTATCGCGCTCCCTCAGGGACGTTGCGTACAAAGCGCTGCAGGTACGGGATAACCTCGTGGCAAAGCTAGGAAGAGAGCCCAGTGTGGACGAGATCTCAGAGCAGTTGCAGCTTCCCCGTGAGGAGGTTGTCTACGCTCTCGATGCCATCCAGGAGCCGGTATCCCTCTTCGAACCCATATACAACGACGGCGGCGACCCCATATACGTGATGGACCAGATCAGCGACGAAAAAAACGATGACGCCGGCTGGCTTGAGGGCATCTCCATCAGGGAGGCGCTCAAGAAGCTCGGCGAGCGGGAGCGGACAATACTCTCCCTCCGCTTCTTCCACGGCAGGACCCAGATGGAAGTCGCCGAGGAAATCGGCATCTCCCAGGCCCAGGTATCACGGCTCGAGAAAGCCGCGCTCACCCACATGGCCAAGTTCATGTGACGGTTGGGCTAGAGCGCTAGAGTCGCCTCCGCCTTTCCGCCCCGCATGCCATCCACCTTGATGGAAGCGGTTTTTTCGCCCTGCACGCCGGACAAGTCCACGAGCCACGACACCTTCTTCCGGAAGCCGGTGGCCGACAGGTGCCCGGCGTCCTGCGCCCTTCCCGAGAGGTGCCCGGCGTCCTGCACTTCCTTGCCCGACACGATCTTGCCGCCCTCAGGCAGCGCCAAAGTCACTTCGACCGGTCGCGCAACCTTCGTCGCCACCGCCTGAGCGGTGCCCGAAGAGGGCATGTAGCCGGAGTTGGAGACCACAGCGGTGATGTGATGCATGCCGCCTCCAAGGTCCTGCGCAACGGCCGAATCAAGCCGCACGATCGGAGTCGCACGAGCCACGGCGAGAGTGAACATCATGTTCTTGTGGCACTCCTGCGGCAGCAGCTTAGGCGGCGGGTTTTGGCGGATGAACTTCGGATCGATGCCTCCGGTCTCGACTTCGCCGAGCTGGGGGTGCGAAACCCGCTTCCAGGGTGAAAACCCCTCTCCGGCCATCTCGGTGTCGAGCCAGTGCAGGAGTTTCAGGCCGTCTTCCTCTTCTTCTGCCTCGCTCAAGTGGGCCATTTGAGATGGCTCGCGGTCCGGGACGCCTGCGCGCTCACGCAGGTTCCAGAGCTCGGTGGCGAAGGAGATGACCCCCAGGTGATCGTACGACAGGTCGAGCAGGCTGCCGACAGACGGCCGCCGCTTGTCCATGGTGAAACCTTCGAATATGGACTTGCAGGGATAGCCTGTGATTTCGGTGCCGGTCCTCCCCAGCGCCCTGTACATGACCAGATCAGTCTGTGGGATGTCCAGGTCGGACGCGGTGCACCTGGGCCTCAGGATGACTCCGCCCGTCGTGTGATATGACATCGCCGCCGCTATGTTCCTTTTCGATGAGAAGAACGCGGCCACCGAACGAGTCTCGGGCTCAGACAGCGGGTACAGGCCAGACCCGGGCTGCTTCGCCTCACCGCCCCAGCTAACAGGGTAGTTCCTATTCAGGTCAAGCCCCCATAGCGTCACGGATTGCCTGATCTCAGCGCCGTCGTAGCCCTTGACCAGCCCTTCTGTGTAGACACGGTAGTACTCCCCTCCCGTCTCGTCCGGCCGGCGCCTGAC
>JAUYEF010000201.1 GCA_030691635.1 Bacillota bacterium | reverse complement strand
CCCGCGCCGCGGTCTCCGGCGCGTGGGCCCTTCCCAGTGCCGGCAGGCGTCCGTGCCCCGCCGTGGGCGTCGCCAGCCTGGCTGGCATCAGGGATCGCCAGGCCAGACCTGGCTACCAGACAGAGCGACACTTTCAACGGTCCGCCATTGTAGTCCGAAGCGAGCAAGCGGGCGAATCGAGCAAACGGGACGCAACAAAGCCCCGCTCCCTGAGCCACGGAGCGGGGCCCCGGAGGGTCAGTTCCCTCAGGCCGTCAGGCCCGGCGGACGAGACTATCGCCGCCCTTCAGGTAGTGGGACGTCTCGCGGGTATTCTCTTCTATGGCGAGCGCCAGGTAGATAGCGTCGCCGTAGGCGTAGAAGGCGAGAAAGCCGAGCAGCGCGCCGATCCCGGCTGAGATGGCCCCAACCAGGCCACCCAGGGCACCCAGGGCACCCAGCGCGCCCAGGCTAGCCCCGGCGTCGCCCCCGCCGGCCGTGGGGGCCCCCAAGAGCCCTCCGGCTACCCCGCCTACCAGCAAGAGGATCGCGAAGATGATCCCGCCGACGAGGGTGACCCAGGCCAGAATCTTGAAAATGGTGCCTATGATGCGTAGCGAGCGGAAACGGTTCTCCATGGTATCTCCTCCTGGTCCCCTTGGACGCTGCGCTGCCTCGGTTCCACGACCTCGGCTCGCAGCACCGAAAACCGTACAGGCCCATCGTCTTGGCTAAGGCCTGGCTGCATTATACAGCCGGTGTGCAGATTCTGTCCAGCAGGAGGGGAAGGTGCGGGCGGGCGCTCAGGTGGTGCGGGTAACCTTGCGCAGGCCCCGCGGCCGGTCGAGATCATAGCCCTTGGCGCGTGTGAGGGCAGCAGCGAAGAGCTGGCCGGGCACCACCGCCACGACCGGCGATAGCCACTCGGGCACCGCTTCCGGCAGCCGGAATGGCGTCTGGGCCAGGTCAAGGAGCTCTTGCTGATCGGAGATCACCACCAGCTCAGCCTGGCGCTCGCGCAGGTCCCTGGCGAGGGCAAAGAGATCACTGTAGACGGCGCCGTGAGGTGCGACCAGGATCACCGGGAAGCCCTGTTCGATGATGGCAATGGGGCCGTGCATAAAGTCGGCCGAAGAGTAGGGCTCGGCGACAACATACGTCAGCTCCTTGAGCTTGAGGGCGATCTCTAGAGCCGTCGCATAGTTGTAGCCGCGCCCGATGAGGACGCAGCGTTCCATGTAGCGGTAGCGCTCAACCCGCTGCCTCACCTGTGGCGCGAGCTGTAGAACGCGCTCCACGTGCCCCGGGAGCCGCTCCAACTCATCCCACATGGTCGAGTTGCCAGACAGGGCCACAGCCAGAAGCGCCAACGCTGTGAGTTGTGCGGTGTAGGTCTTGGTCGCCGCGACGCTGCGCTCCTCGCCGGCGTGAACGGGCAGACAGAACTCGGCAGCCGACGCCAGCGGCGACTCCACGTTGTTGGTTATCCCGAGCGTCATCGCCCCCTGGCGCCTGCCCTCAGCTACCACCTCTATGATGTCGGGCGAGTGGCCGGACTGTGAGACTCCGACCACCAGGGCACCATCGAGGCGCGGCGGCAGCCGGTACATCGTGTACAGCGATGGCGTGGCCAGGGCCACGGGCAGGCCACAGATACTGGCCAGCAGGTACTTGCCGTAGGTGCCGGCGTGATCCGAGGTCCCTCGGGCCGCCACGTAGACATAGTGGGGCTCACAGCGCCGGATCGCCTGGGCTATGTCGCGGACCCGACCGCTCTCCTCTGCCAGCAGCCGTGCCAACACGGCCGGTTGCTCGTTGATCTCCTGCTCCAGATACGACATGGATCCTCCGGGTGGTCGTAGTCGTAGTGGCAGGATTGTATCACGATCACCGGCCAGCCGCAACAGCCGACTCCGCGGCCTCAGGCGTGCTGCCCATTGCCCCGCTGGTAGTCCTGGTAGATGTACATCAGTTCCTTGTCAAAGAGCGAACGCTTGACCTGTACCGCCATGCGACGGACGCGTGCCAGAATCTGATCAGCCGCCTCGTCGCTCAGGGTGATGCCAAACTCCTGGAACTTGAACTTGACCATCGTCGAGCCCGAGTGCTTGCCGATGACCAACTGGCGCGTCATACCCACGGACTCGGGCGCAAAGGCCTCATAGTTGCGCGGGTCCTTGAGTACACCATCCGCATGAATGCCCGATTCGTGAGCGAAGACATTGTCGCCGACGATCGCCTTGGACACCGAGAGGGGCCGCCCTGCCGCTCGCGCCACGTACTCGGACAGCTCGCGCAGGCGGCTGGTGTGGATGCCCAGGTCCTGGCCCATGATGCATTTCAGCGCCATCACGACCTCCTCGAGGGCGGCATTGCCGGCCCGCTCGCCGAGGCCGTTGACCGTGACATTCACGTAAGCAGCCCCAGCCCGCACGCCGGCCAGGGCGTTGGCCGTGGCCAGGCCGAAATCGTCGTGGGTATGCATCTCCACGGCCAGCCCGGTCTGCTCGATGATGGTCTTGACGCGCTCATAGCTCTGGAAAGGGTCGAGAATGCCCAGGGTATCGCAGAAGCGGAGGCGGTCAGCCCCGTACTCCTTGCCCGCGAGCGCGAACTCGAGCAGAAACTCCATCTCCGCCCGCGAGGCGTCCTCAGCATTCAGCGAGACGTATAGGCCGCGCGACTTGGCAAAGTCTACGCTGCGCTTGATGCTCTCGAGCACCCACGCGCGGTCGCGGCGCAGCTTGTGTTCGATGTGTATGTCGGAGGCCGAGATGGAAACCGCGACGGCCTGGACGCCGGTACTGATGGAAGCTTCCAGGTCCGAGATCACAGCCCGGTTCCAGGCCAGGATGCTCGTTGGCAGGTCCAGGGCGACGATCTCTTTGATCGCCTCCAGTTCATCGCCACCCATGGCTGGAATCCCGACCTCGATCTGCGGCACGCCGATCTCGGTCAGTAGCTGGGCGAGGCGCACCTTCTCGCTGTTGGCGAAGACCACCCCCGCCGTCTGCTCACCATCGCGCAACGTTGTATCGTCGATCCACACCTGGCCCATCTTCACCCTCCCTTGGCGAAATGACCCACCACGCCCGTGCTGCGGTACAAAAACACGCCCAGCAGTGGCTCCCATCTTCGGAGCACCGTGGGCGTCATTGGCTCTTGCTGCCTACACGGACAGCGAGTTGTACTCCACGTCCAGCTCAAGGCTGGCACGAGACGAGATAGGCGCGGCCCGCGGCCGTCTAAGCACGATCCATGCCTGCAGTGCCACCGGCATCAGCACTCTGGGAAACATACTTATTGTTCTATTGTAGCCGACATCCTTCGCTTTGTCAAGCTCAGCGTCGCTTTCGGCTGCCCCATCACACTTGCCTCCAAGCCGATTCTGTGCTAAACTCAAAGCATGAGACCCCTGCCGTGTTCGTGATGCGAAACAGTTTTGAGCCAACAGAAGACAAGAGGGGGCCGCTATCCTCCGGGGCTGTAGTAACCCGCAGGGGTGAGGCAGAAACCAGGAGGTCAGGTCACCCACCTGCGAAAGCAGGTTCAAAACTGCAGCACACGGCATAGCGGGGGTACAGTGTGCCGTGGCAAGCCCACAGATGCCAGACGCAAGAAGAGGGAGCCGCCTGAAGGATGGCGCCCTCTTTCTCATTCCACCCGTGCCCAGAGTCAGCCGCTGCGCAACTGCCGGATGATCCCTGTCACCGTCTGGCCGAACTGGCGGGCCCCCGGCCGATCCAGGCTGGCGAGTGCCTGGACCAGGGCATCGAGGAAGGCTGCAATGGTCCCCACCGAAGGCACCGCAAAGAGATTGTTGAGCGGACAGGTCAAGGCCAGGTCAGCAGCCTGAGCAGCCTCTGAGATCGGCGATGAGGTCACGGCCAGCGTCCTCGCTCCCCGCTTCCGGGCAGCGGTAACGGCCCGCGCGACTTCGCGGCTCTCGTGGCCCGCTGAGATGCCGACCAGGGCATCCACATCCTCCAGGTCGGCCAGCGCCAGGGCCAGGCTCTGCGGATCGCCAGCCGTGGCTCGGGCGTCGAGACCGAGGCCGGCCAGGCCCGTGGCCAGGATTCCTGCCAGGTAGCAGGACGCGCCCTGCCCGACGACATAGATACGCCGCCTGCCCCGCAAGAGAGCCATCAGACGGCGGCCCACCTCGGGGGGCACATGACTCACTGCACGCTGCAAGCTCTCAAGCTCACCATTGAGGCTGGTCAGAAACGGCTCATCCACCAGTCCCGGCTCGGGCCCGGCGCGCGTCTTCAGTTCCTCCTGCACAATGGCCTGCACGTCACGGACCAGTTCCGGGTAGCCGGGGTAGCCCAGCCGCTGCGCGAACCGGATGACGGTGGCCTCGTTAAGGTGGGTGCGCCTGGCCAGACGCGAGGCCGTCATAAAGGCGGCTTCTTGATACGAACCGGCAATAAAGTCCGCAAGCTTCTTCTGGCTCTTGGTGAGCTCGGGGTAAACCTGGCGGATCTTCTCCAAGATCACAACTGCTGCCTCCGGCCTAGTTGGGGAGAGCTCTCGCGGAGCCTGGGTCTCCAGGCCCGTCCCTGCTGACCTGCATGATTATTCTAGCCGCGGGTCTTGCGAATGTCAAAGGAAGCTACACAGCTCGCGCGTCGAATGCCAGGGTGCCAGCAAGGCTGGCAGTCAGCGCCCTGCAGGCCCGGCGTCTGCGCCGCACCTGGCACGTCGACATGCGGCCCCTTGCCGCGGTTGAGCTTCAAGCAACTGACACCCCCTTGACAGCCTCCTCGTTATGTGTTATTCTCGCCCACGCACTAGTCAAGGAGGTGGGGGGTGAAGCGCGAGCGGGTCGCAGAAGATACGTATGTCTTCTATAGCGACGCCTACGCGCAGGCCGCAGCGGGGATCGTTCTGCTTCCCGGTGGTGCAATCGTGATCGATACGTTGCCCTTTCCGGAAGAGACCGCCGAGATGGTACGTTTCATCGGTGAACAAGGCTTGCCGGGCGCACGGTTCGTTATCAACACGCACTTTCATGGGGACCACACCTACGGGACCTGCTTCTTCCACGGTGCCACGGTCGTCAGCCACCGCGCCTGTCGCGACGCGCTCGCCAAGCTGGGCGAACGACGGCTGGCCCAGGCCAAAGCGCAGACCGCGGCTCTGCAAGAGGTCGTCCTCAGGTTGCCAGACGTCGTGTTCGACGAAGAGATGTACCTGCACGTCGCCAGCCGCACCCTGCGGCTGCTCCACCTGCCCGGACACACGAGCGACTCCATAGGCGTCATGATCGAGGGCGACCGCATACTCTTCTCCGGCGACGCGGTCATGCCCGTGCCCTACATCCCCTGGGGCAACCGCGAAGAGCTCCGCAGTTCCCTGGCGGCGGTGCTGACGATGAAGCCGGAGATAATCATCCAGGGGCACGGTGAGATCCTGTTGCGCGGTGAGATCGGAGAAACCATCGACTCGAGCATCAAGTACCTGGACAACATCGAGTGCCAGGTCGAGGAGGTGGTCAAGCGTGGTGGCACCGAGGCCGAACTGCGCAAGATCGACATCGAAACCTGTGGCCGTTCGCGCATCCCACTCGATGGCTTGGTCTCGCAGTTGCACCAGGCCAATCTCAAGGCCCTCTTCCGCCAGCACAAGCGTGGCCATGCCTTCTGAGCGCCCGCAGCTAGAGCTGTGAGAGCCGGCGAGAAGCCGGGAGTAGAGCGGTCTGTGGGGATTGGTCGGGTTCCTGCACCAACCCGGCGGTCGATGCTACAGGCTGGCGCTGCACTCAGCTCTTCTCGGCCTGCCCGGCAACGGCATCGATGCGATGGGCGGCCATGATGCGAGTCGTCAGGCGGAATGAGAGCCGCTTCCAGAAGGCCAGGTTGTCGCCGGGCACAGTCACCGCCAGGGACGTTGCCCCACGCTCCCGAAAGCGCCGCGCCGCTTCTCGGACGAGGGCGGTGCCGATACCCCGGCGCTGATGGTCCGGGCGCACTGACACGATGTGAATAAGCGCTTTGGACCCGTCGTACACCCCACGAAGCAAGCCCACGGCGACGCCGTCCTCCTCGGCCACCAAGAAAAGCGCCGCAGGGCAGGCCTGCACCCGCCGCATCGCCTCCGGGCCATCGCTCTCCGGGTCGCCATACTGAAGATTGGTCCGCAAGATCGCGATCAGGGGATCGCAATCCGTTTCTCGGAAGTCGCGAATCTGCACGCCGTCCCCCTTCGTGTCGGTTATGCCTCAAGCACGAGCCAGCAACTCGCCTCTGCCGAACGTTCTCCTCGACCTGCCTGGTTTACGCTGCTGCGGTGGCAATCCGGGTATCTGCCAGCTTCTATCTCTGTCTCGCACGGGCATGGGCCGGATGCGGATCG
>JAUYEF010000087.1 GCA_030691635.1 Bacillota bacterium | reverse complement strand
ACCGCGTAGGCAGCGGTCTTTTCACCTAGTCGTACGCCCGGCATGGGCGATGGCTTCAGGATGCGAGTTCCGAGCAGGGGTTGGCAACACCAACTGCTAACCCCACTTGAGTGCGGAAGTTGGGCTAGACACCTGCCCAAGAAGGAAACGAGATGGATTGGTTGAATCTGGAAATATCGCCTTGAACATCTCACCGACTGGGCGGGGTCCTTTTGCAGCAACAGCTTTGATTCCGTGGAGGGATACCGGTGGCTGGTGGAGAGTTGCGCTTGGTATGCAGGGTTTGCGGCACTTATTTCTTACAAGATACTAATGGAAACCTGCTGATGACGTCGGAGCAACGGTGCCAGAAGCTTGCGGAAGAGTTGGGTGAGACTGTGGTGGCCTACAAGTTCACGTGCCCGGAGTGCGAACGGGACGCCAAAGCCCGGAACCCCTAAGGCCCGGGCGAGCGCACTCGGAGAGGCGGGCGGTGTCCATCATCAGAGACCCATGCTGGGAAACGAGTTCCGGAAGGGGCTCGTTTCTGATTTGGTGAAACTAGTGGGGAAGAACCAGTTCTCGGCCGGGGGCGCGTCCGGTGGGGGCGCCGCATCCGGTCAGGAGGCGGCACCCGGTTCGAAGGGCGCGTCCGGCGAGGACGCCGCATCCGGTGAGGAGGGCGCAGTGAGGGAACCTGCCCTGGTGCTCGGCATAGAGACAAGTTGCGATGAGACGTCCGCGGCGGTGGTGGCTGGGGGTATTCGCATTTTGTCCAATATCATCGCTTCTCAGGTGGACCTTCACCGGAAATACGGAGGGGTGGTGCCTGAGATTGCGTCTCGCAAGCACCTCGAGACGTTCATCCCGTGCGTCAATGAAGCCCTGGAGCAGGCGGGCGTGGGCATGCGCGACCTTGACGCCGTGGCTGTGACCTGCGGCCCTGGCCTGGCAGGCGCTCTGCTGGTCGGGGTGACGGGCGGCAAAGCCCTTGCGTACGGTGCCGGGCTCGACATGGTCGGAGTCAACCACCTGGAGGGCCACATCTACGCCAACTTCCTCGACGCCGGACCGGGCCCTGCGTTACGAGGCGAGCATACACAGCAGGCGCGGCAAGGACCTGCACCCGAGTTCCCGCTGGTGTGCCTCGTCGTTTCGGGCGGCCACACGGACCTCATCCTGATGAAAGGCCACGGCTCGTATGAAGTGCTGGGCAGGACGCGGGACGACGCTGCGGGCGAAGCCTTCGACAAGGTGGCGAGGCTCCTGGGCCTCGGATATCCCGGCGGGCCGCTGGTGGACTCCCTTGCCCAGAAGGGTGACCCGGATGCCGTGGCTCTGCCGAAGGCGTACCTGGAAGAGGGGTCGCTGGACACGAGTTTCAGCGGACTGAAGACCGCCGTGGCGCATGTGGTAAGGCAGGGCTCGTTCAGCCCAGAGGACATCGCTGCGTCGTTCCAGAAGGCCGTGGCATCCGTGCTTGCGGACAAGGCTTTTGCTGCCGTGCGGAGGACCGGCGCCAGGGTGCTTGCGCTGGCAGGAGGAGTGTCGGCCAACTCCGAACTCAGAAGGACCATGCTTTCGTCGGGCGAGCGTCTCGGGGTCGCAGTCCGCATCCCACCGCCGCGGCTGTGCACGGACAATGCAGCCATGGTGGCGTGTGCCGGCTATCATGGCCTTGTTCGCGGCCTCAGGTCGGGATGGGACCTCAACGCGCTGCCCAACCTGGCCGTCGGCGATGAAAGCATCTATCTCGGGGCTGGAGGAATTTGATGCCCAGGAACCTTGAGCGTTACCGGAGCGCCGGCCCGAACCCCATGAGGCATTGGATGTCCAGGGTGAGCCCATGGAGGGCATCCTTCAACTTCGTGGTGCTGCAAATCGCGAGGTACGTCCCCTTCGTCGGATTGAAGAACGCCATGTACCGGCTGGTGGGCGTCAAGCTGGGCAAGGATACCGCGGTCGGGCTATTCGCCATGCTCGACATCTTCTTTCCCGAACTCATAACGATCGGCGACAATAGCGTCATAGGCTACAACTGCACCATACTGGCACACGAGTTCCTCGTCACCGAATGGCGCAAGGGTCCCGTCCATATCGGCGAGAATGTGCTGATAGGAGCGAACGCGACCGTGCTGGCGGGTGTGACCATAGGCGATGGCGCTGTGGTCGGCGCCGGAGCGGTGGTCGTATCGGACATCCCTGCAGGCGCGTTTTACGCCGGAGTGCCGGCGCGGCCGGTGAAGAAAACACTACGTGGTGAATGAATTGCAGATCATCAGGTTCATCCAGTCGCTTGGCAATCCCGTCCTCGATATCTTTTTCATCTGCGTGACTTCGCTGGGGTCGGACGAGTTCCTGATGATCGTGCTGGCCTCCATGTACTGGTCCGTGGACAAGGCGCTGGGCTACATGACCGCCATGGTGCTCCTTGCTTCGACGGGGCTGAACAACCTGATCAAGGACATCATCCGCGCGCCCCGTCCATGGGCGCCGGCCGTCAGAGTCGTCTATACGGGGGGCGCTACCGGTTTTTCGTTTCCGAGCGGGCACACTCAGAACACCGCTACCTTCTGGGGAGTGCTTTGCCGTGAAACCAGGGTACGCTGGATTGCCGCATCCTCGGCGCTTGTGATCCCGCTTGTCGGATTGTCGAGGATGTACCTGGGAGTCCACTGGCCTGTCGACGTGCTGGGCGGCCTCTTCTTTGGTGGGCTGGTGATCCTGCTCTACCCCTCGGTGATCCATATGGGTGGAAAGCTCCTCGACGGCCGTGCGACGGCCGTGAAGGCGATCGCGCCGGTCGCCCTGTCGATGATCTTCCTGGCCGTAGACCCGACGATTGACGCCGCGAAGATAGCCGGCTTTGTCGCCGGCTTCGGAGCAGGCGCCATCGTGGAAGCCGCGGTGATAGGATTCTCGGAGCTCGGGCCAAAGCGCAAGCGCATCCAGCGTTTCGTGCTTGGAGCCATACTCGTGCTGGCGGTCAGGTTCGGGCTCAAGGCGCTCTTGCCTGACACCGTGCTGTTCACCTACCTGCGGTACACAGCAGTGGGGCTCGCGGGCAGTCTCGCCGCGCCTGCCACGTTCGTCCGCCTGCGTCTCGCGGACAGGCGATGAGAGACCTCGAGGCCGTCCTTCGCGAGTCCCCGCTGCTGCATGGTGTGCTGCCGCTGACCAGCGTCTGTAATGTTTCATGTGTGTTCTGCTCCAACCTCCAGAACCCGCCCAGCGTCGAGCAATACCGCATAGAGCCGCGGCCGCTCGATGAGGTGCTTGAGCACATCCACCTGTTGAGGTCCCACGAGAGAGTGGTCATCGGTGAGTCCGCCACGAGGATCATCGAGGGCGAGCCCTACACATACCCACACATCAACACAGTGCTGCTGGAGGTAAGGCGCCGGTTGCCGGGGCGAGCGATAGCGGTGACCACGAACGGCATGCTTCTCCGGCCGGACGACGTGAGTGTGCTGTCTGAGACAGGGGCACAGCTGACGCTGTCGCTCAACGCGCTTGGCCCCAGGGCACGCCTTGAACTGATGGGAGACCGGAGCCCGTCACGAGTGGTTGAGGCCGCCACGGCGCTGGCGCGGGCAGGAGTCGAACTCTACGGCAGCATGGTGGCCATGCCGTCACTGGGGACCTGGAGTGACTTCAGGGACTCGGTGCGTTTCCTGGCCGGCTGCGGCGCAAGGGCGGTCCGGGTCTTCATTCCAGGCTTCACAAAGGTCAAGCCATATTCTCTCATCTCGGCGGGCGACGAAGCGCGGCTGTTTGAAGAGGCCGAGGCGCTGGCAGACCTCACAGGAGTGCCTGTCCTCATCGAACCCACCGCGCTCGGGCCGGACATCGCACACGTGGCGGGCGTCATCCGCGGCTCGCCGGCATATGACGCAGGCTTCAAACGGGGCGACCGCGTGCTGAGCATAGACGGCGCCCGTGTGATCAGCTCCACAGATGCACACGACGCTCTGAACCGGAGCGCGTCGCCGACGGTCTCGATGAGCAGGTCAGGAGTTGTGCTCGACCTGCGCCTGACCAAACCGGCCGGTGTGCATTCGGGCGTCATTATGAAGAACGACATGGACAGGAAGAGGCTCGTCAGAGTCCTCGGGCGGCTCAGGGCGCACCGGGGTCGCTCAGCCATCGTGACGTCGCGCCTGGCGCAGGGCTTCTGGAGGGCAGTCCTGGAGCGGGAGGCGTCAGGCACACGCGCGGTCACCTGCGCGGTGTTCGCTGCAGAAAACCACTTCTACGGCGGCAACATCGCCTGTGCAGGGCTTCTCACGGCGGAGGACTTCCAGCGGACCATGGATTCACAACCGTTCAAGGACTGGGGCTCGACCCTGGCACTTCTGCCGCAGGAGCCGTTTGACCCTGAGGGGCGGGACCTTCTGGGTGTGAAGTGGCAGGAAGCCGGCACCGAGGGGTGTGCGGTCGAGATCGCGTAGAGCATAACTCGTAAGGAGGGGCACAAGGACAGTGGCATCCAACAACGCGCGATTCCCGGCCGGGACGTCTGAGGGCCGGGCCGGGACACCCGACGACCGGGCCATGAGACCACAGAACCGGCCCATGACACCGGAGGACATTCCGGCCGTCGCCCGGCTGATGGCGGGTTCAGAGACTTGGCAGCGATATG
>JAUYEF010000382.1 GCA_030691635.1 Bacillota bacterium | reverse complement strand
GCCCTCACACAGCGGCAGGGTCCGCATCACGCCCCCTGCGACAGGATCTCCTTCAACACCCTCGCCAGAGCTGACCGCGCGAGCACGCAGGGCGCGCCGAGGCGCTCCGAGAACCGCCTTTTCATCTCAAAAGTGAAGCCTATGCAGTCGAGCACGCCGAGTTCACAGCCCGCTTGCCTCAGGTCCGCCGCCGCGCTGTCCAGGTGACTCAGGTCACCGTACGGCGACGCAGCGACGACGGAGACCGCGCGACCCGCGCCCTGCCAGCGCCTCTGTGCCTGGGCGATCTGGTCTTTGTCTGGCACAACCACTCCGATCGACAGGCGCTCGCCCACCGACCTTACCATGTGGCCTAACACCTTCTGAGGCTCGACCAGCGGCCGTTTGCACGCGAACTCAGGAAAGGACCCAGTGCAGACAAGCGCCACGACATCCGCGCCGAGCCCGACCACCCGGTCGATTTGTGCCTGCATCAGCGGCAGAATGTGCCTCTCCGCAATCTTGACTGAAGTCCCGTCCCTGAGCCTCGTGACGAGCACATAATCGCCGGCTTCCGGCTTGAAGGCCTCGATCTCGCCACGTGACAGGCCGTCCAGCGCGCCGCCCTCGACGACCTCGACCTCGGCCCCAAGAATCGCCTTCATCTCGGGGATAAGGTCGGTCCTTGGCGACTGCCCGATGGTCACCGTCCCCAGAACAGGCATGGTTGAGCCTCCTTTCAACGGCACGCGCCCCTGGGGCCGCGCCCCGAACCCCTGGCCCTACGCCTTCCCAAGCGTCTGCAGCGCCTTCATGTCCCCGTACAGCCGCACAAGCCGGCCATACTCTGCCTCGTTGTAGAACGAGCACGTGCCCGCGCCGAAGCCTTTGGCCACCTCAATGCAGAACCGCGCCGCGCACTCAATGTCGCCTGCGTGGCTCGCCCCTGTCGCGCAGCCGGGCACCGCACTCTCGGCCGTGATCGCCACTCCCACCACGGGTGCGTCCGTGGCCGTCGCCGGCTGCAGGATGCTGTTCAAGTGGTAAATGTCGTTCCCGTAGGGTGTTATGTCCTGTGTCGTGATGGGCAGAACGACGGGGAGCCTGCCGGTTGTCCACTGCATGATGTCCAGCAGATCCTCAGAAATGCGCAGTATGTATCCTTCCTTGACCGTTGGCGAAATGGCGAAGCCCTTGTGGTTCAAGATCCGGTTACCCTTGGTCGTGTCAATGGACAGCACGGCATCCATCTGAGGGTCTATCTCGTGCTTATTCATCGTCGCGATGTCGACCGGCGACCCCATGAACGGCACCGGGTCGTGCGGCTGTGTCGGGGCGTGGGGGCATATGTGCGTGGATATGATGACATCGCCCTCAAGCTCGTCGCCGTTTAACTTCATCGTCCCGAGTTTGAGCGCTATCGTGACCGCGGTGACCGCGCCGTCCCCATCGGACACCAGCCCCACACGCTCCGGCCTCGCCCCGACTCCACCGAGCCTGCCCACAATACCCAGCGTCCGAGCCTTGCCGCCCATCGCCTTGCCGCTCTCCCCGGGCACCACGACCTTGATGAAGTCCGTGTAGCCCTTGGGGCCGGTGATACGCTGGACATTCGCCTTCAGGCCGACCGCCTTGAGCGCCTCAGCCACGGAAGCGCCGTCCACCCTCGCGCTGTCGAGCAGGTCATAAGCCCAGATAGCCTGTTTCATGCACATGAGCCTTATTTCACCTCGTCAAATACGTACTTGATGATCTCCTTGCCGCAAGCCTCCTCGATGGGCGCGAAAAGCACAGGGTCACGCATCCCGGCGCCCAGGATCAGGCGCGCTCGGGGCACCACCATCACCGCGACATCCTGCCCGGTCTCAAGGTCGGCCGTCGTGAGCGGCGCGCCATCCTTCGGGTCCAGCGTGGCAATCAGGTCCGGGAATGTCGCCACGCGCCGCCCATCTACATCCGCGCACATAAATTCGTTCCAAAATGTGAGCTCGACGCCCTTCGTGCCCTCAACGACCACCGTCCCGACATCGAACCCGTACTTCGTCTCGATATCCAGTGAGGCGATGCGGCCCGTGGCAAGCAGGGTCCCGCCGAGCACTTCGGCCACGGTCTCAGGGATGGAGCTACTGCGCTTGCGGCGGATACCGAGTATCGTCTGGCCAAGGCCGATGCACCTGCCCAGCGCGCCTGGCGCAGCGTGCTTGGCAGCATACCCGGCCGACACGGGGTTGCGCGCGACTGCCACCAGCCCACCGCACTGCACGGACGCCTGCCTGACGAGCGACGATGCCCGGTCAAGGCTCCCGCGGGTGAACGTCTCGAGGTATGTATCCTTCGTGACGTCGCCTCCCACCGCAGCCTGCACCGACGTGTACGCCTTGAGCCGGTGCAGCCCCATCGAACCCATCACGCCCGTTGGGTGGGCGCGGCCATTGCACGGCGCATCGACCACCGGCACCCCGAGCATGGCGGACTGCAGCCAGCCATTGACGCATGCGAGGCCGCCGCACTCATTTGTGATCAGGCCACCAAGTTTCAGCCGTTCTGCCTCAACAAGCATCTGCACAGCCTTTATGTAATGCGACGCTACCACTTTCGACCCGCTCTTCGGGGCGCCGACTGCAGATACGGTCAGGAGCACAGCCTCCGGCGGCACCTCGTCCAGCGTGACGATCTCGACGTGGCCCATCTCCAGCGCCAGGGAGGCCAGCCTCAGGCCTTCCTCGGGGGAGCCTCCGCCGCCTCCGCCGAAAACGGCCCCGCCCAGCGTCGCCGCCTTGGCCGTTTCATATGTCACTATCGTCCGCAAAGGGCACCTCCTAGTGCGTGTGCTGGGGCCCGCTGGCCGGGCGCCGCGCCAGATCCGGCACTACGGCAGGACGCGCAACCGTTGCGCGTTGCGGCTCTCTACCTGGCCCGGCGCTTCTCGAAGAACAGGTGTGCGAAATACTCCAGTCTGGCCGCGGCCTTCCTGTAGTTATCAAGGCTCAAACCGAACGGGTCAGGCACTTCGTGGCCAGGGTCGTCAAGATATTCGCCGATCACGAATACCTTGCCCCTGGCATCCGGAAAACGTGCGAGTGTCTCTGCTTTATGCTCCTCGCGCATGGTGAGAATCACGTCAGCCTCGGCCACGTGCCGCGCGGACAAGAGTGTTGCCACGTGAGACTTAAGGTCAAGCCCCTTTTCGTGGGCGACAGTGCGTGCATGGTCGCTTGCTCCATCGCCGGCGATCGCAGCGGTGCCGGCGGATAAGAAGCGTATGTCGAGCCCGTATTCACGTGCCTTCCGGCTGAATATCGCCTGCGCAAGCGGGCTGCGGCATGTGTTGCCCGTGCACACGAAGAGCACGGTGAATGGTTGTTGTCCAGGCGCATGCCCGGTCGGCTGAGGCTCGACGGCATCCCCTGGAGGCTGCGACTCAATGCCCCCCGCCACATCTACCACGCGTGACGCC
>JAUYEF010000381.1 GCA_030691635.1 Bacillota bacterium | reverse complement strand
GCCAGGATATGTGCCAACTACACCGCCAAGGCCGCACGCAGCATCTCCAACGCCAGGCCGGTCAAGCCGGACGTGCGGAAGTAGGTCCTGGTGAAGCGCCCGTGTCTTGTGCTTTCGGGCCGACCGTGGGCGCTCTACCGTAGAACGCAAATCCGGGTCGGCGTTCGATTAACAAACTCGTGAGCCGTCGTAGCCAGCTGCCACCCGCTGTCCGAGGGCATACCCACAGCCTGCCACAGATGTTCGCCTGACTTGTGAACCAATGGGAGCCGCAGACATCGCCCAGAGACCCACTACACACCAAGGAAATACCCAGACGACGGGCAACCCCTACACTTCTCCCTGTATAGCGGGCATTTTGTGCATTCGCTCCCGCAAGGAGGTTTGCCCTCTGCCGCTCTGATGTTCAGCCAGACTTCCTCGGGCAGGCCGGGGGCCAGCACCGATACCTTCACTGACTTTGCCTTGATGAGCGATGGGTCATCGACAAGCATCTCAAGCCACCATAGCTTGTCCTCAGGTAAAGCATACAGGCCCAGACGACGCTCCGGGACGTCTCGCGAAGGCAAGAGCGCCACAACGTGCGGGCATTCGCGCATCGCCTCAAGTGTCATGGCCATTCGGTCGGTCGATTCCTCGATCACCTCGGCCGCTACGAGCCTGAGCCCGGATTCGGCGAGATTGACACACTTCTTCACACATATTCCTCCCCGCGCGGGCTCCCGGGTGCCCAGTATATCCGTGTGGGCAGAGTGCCCGATACCGCGCGGGCGCGTGTCCGGTGTTCCCCGGGAGCACGCGCCAGCCTGATCTACCTGTACGCGCCCACATCGCGCCATCGCCGCCGCTACTTCGCCTCGTACACGACCTTGCCGTTGATCAGCGTGTACTGCACCGTCGTCATCAGTTCGAACGGGCTTCCGCTCAACACGATCACGTCTGCGTCTTTGCCCGGCTCGATGCTCCCCATCCGGTCCGATACGCCCATGATCTCCGCGGCATTGATCGTTATCGCCCTGAGCGCGTCCTCCTCGTCAAGGCCGCTGCGAATTGCCAGCCCCGCACAAATGGGCAGGTACTGGAGCGGGATCACCGGGTGGTCCGTCGTGAGGGCGATCTTCACGCCCGCCCTGGCAAGGATGCCCGCAGTCTCGAAGGTCAGGTTCTGCAGCTCGACTTTCTCCCTGCCGGTCATGGAAGGGCCAACAACGCACGGCACGCCTTTCTCTGCCAGGTAACCGGCGATCTTGTGCCCCTCAGTACAGTGCTCGATCGAAACCTTGATGCCAAACTCCTCAGCTATCCTGATGGCTGTAACGATGTCATCCGCCCGGTGCGCGTGAGCGCGAAGCGGGTGCTCCCGCCGGAGGACACGCACAAGCGCCTCCATCTTCAGGTCCCTCTCGGGCAACTTGTCCGGATCCTTCTCGCCAGCCTCGAGTTTTTTGAGGTAATTCTGGGCCTTGACCAGGTTCTCCCGTAAGACCGCCGCCGTGCCCATGCGGGTGGTCGGCATCTTCTTTTGCTCCCTGTAGACACGCTTCGGGTTCTCGCCGAAAGCGGCCTTCATACCCCAGACCCGCACAAACATCTGGTCCGCTGTCTTGCCGAACGTCTTGATGACAACACCCTCGCCGCCGAGCACGTTGCCGCTGCCGGGGGCCGACGTGCAGGCCGTGATTCCGGCCGCGCGCACGTCTTCGAAGGCCATGTCCTCTGGGTTGATCCCATCAAGCGCCCGTACCTGCGGGGTCGCCGGATCGGTGCATTCGTTGCCATCGGCGCCCTCCCACCCAAGACCATCTTCGTGGACGCCTATATGGGTGTGAGCGTCCATGATCCCCGGCATGACCACCCTGCCGGCGGCGTCGATGACCTGCGCTCCCTCCGGGATGCCGGTTGCGTGGCCGACGCTCTTGATCTTGCCGTTTTCGATGAGCACGGTCGCACGCTCAAGGACGGGACCCGCCATGGTGATCACTCTGCCGTCTTTGATGGCGAGAATCACGCGCAACACCCCTTCCTGTAGACGATCTGGCCGTCAATCATCGTCATCTCGACGTTTCCCTTGACTTCCATCGGATGCCCGTTCCACAGCACCAGGTCCGCGTCCTTGCCGGGCTCGATGCTGCCGAGCCTACCGGCGATGCCCAGCAATTCGGCCGGGTTTATGGTGATTGCCTTGAACGCCTCGTCCTCCGCAAGCCCCTCTTTGACCGCGAATCCCGCGCACAGCGGCAAGTAGTGCACCGGGATGACAGGATGGTCGGTCATGAGTGAGACCTTGACACCCGCCTTTGCACATATCCCAGGAGTCTTGAAAGTCTTGTCCCGCAGCTCGATCTTGCTGCGCGCGCCCAGCGTGGGTCCGATCACCACGGGGATGTTCCGTTTGGCGAGCTCGTCCGCAATCTTGTGCCCCTCAGTACAGTGCTCGATGCTGACCTTGAAGGCGAACTCCTCGGACACCCTGATTGTCGTCATGATGTCATCCGCACGGTGGGCGTGCATACGCAGGTACTGCTCGCCCTTGAGCACGCTGACGATGGGCTCGAGCCTGATGTCGCGCTCCGGCGCCTTGTCCGGGTCCTTCTGGCCCTTCTCAAGTTTGCGCATGTAGTTCTGGGCTTTGACGAAAGCCTCACGCAGGATCGCGGCGCTTCCCATCCTGGTCGAGGGCGCCTTCTTCTGTAAGCCGTAGACCCGCTTCGGATTCTCGCCGAGGGCAGCCTTCAGGCCCAGGGTGTTCAGGATCATCTTGTCCATGATCTTGCCGTAGGTCTTCATGGCGACTCCCTGGCCGCCGATGATGTTCCCGCTGCCCGGAGCCGACCATATGGCCGTGATGCCGCCTTTGACAGCGTCCTTGAGCCCAAGCTCGTCGGGGTTGATGGCATCGATGGCCCTCACGTGCGGGGTCAATGGATCGGTGAGTTCGTTGACGTCGTCTCCTTCCCATCCAAGGCCTTCTTCCCAGATGGATACGTGCGCATGGGCATCAATGATGCCCGGCGTGAGCATGCGGCCTTCAGCGTCGATGACCTCGGAGCCGGCCGGTATCGCAAGACCCGGGCCCCCGACAGCGACGATCTGGCCGGCCTCGACCAGTACTGTACCTTTCTCAACCGTGCCCTTGGTGATCGTAAGGACCTTGGCGTTGGTGATCGCCAGCAACATTCTTCCCCCCTTGTCTTATGAGCAGAAAACGTTGGAGTGTTCTACAACTGGCACACCTTGACCTGCCAGATGAGACGCGGCTGAGTCTCTCAGAGGAATCGCAAGATGCGGGAAGACCTGGCACGGCGGGGCAGGAAGATTCGGCCGGACAAAACAAAAGGCAGGAAGCGTGGGGCAACGCCTGCTTCCTGCCTCTGTGATCCTGCCTCTGTGATTCCGATAGGATGCTGACTGTGCTCTCTCTGGGCTAGCCCTCGATGATCTCCACGTTGGCGCGCGGGATGGTGACCACGCGGCCATCGGCCAGCTTCGCCCTCAGGATACGCACATGCGCCTCAGTCTCGATGATCTGCAGCTCGGGCGGGAGGTCGACGACCTCGCCCAGCAGGCCGAAGTACGGCTCGCGAATCACGCGGATCGGCGTCCCCGGGATCATGCCTTCAGCCAGGCTGCCCTGCGCGACCGCGGCGTGTTTCGGCTGGAACTCGGGCACGATGATCTCCGGCCTCATGACGCCGGCGCGGATCTGCGTGGAGCCGTTGATCGAAGCGGTCCAGCCGCTCAGGTCCTTCAGGAGCGAGAACGTCTTATCGGCCATCCTCATCTGGCCAAAGCCCTCGGTGATGATGACCGTGGAGTTGATGTCTTCATGTCCCGTGATCGCCACGCCGATGTCGTAGCCAAGGAACTCAACAAGGTCCTTGTCGATGATTCCGCCGGCGACCAGGCCCGCGACGCCGAGGTCGTTGGCCTTGCGCAGCGCCGCGGCAGTGATCAGCGAGCCGCCCACAAGGATCTTGCCCTTGTCGGCGCTGGTGATCGAGTCTGCGTCGAGGATATCGTCAGCCTTGGTGGAGGCCATTTTCACTTGACCCTGCGTCTCGCCGCCGATACCGAAGATGCCTTGGATGAACGCGCCGGAAGTCTGGACGACGACGCCTTCCCTCGGAAGCACCTCACTCACTGTGCCTGTCAGATACGCATTGACCTGGACCGGTATCGGAGGCTCACGTAGCGTGACCTGCCCGGTGACCGGGGAAATGTGCTCGATCACGCCCTCAACCGGCGACCGGGCATAGTGCTTGAACAGGCCGAAAAACGCCTTGTACAGCGCGAGGACCTCGTCCTTCTTGCACTGGTCGCCGATCTTCTTCATCATGAAGTGCTCGATGTCTTCAGGCTCAAGGCCCAGGGCGTTCGCCACGTTCACCGTGTTCGGGTTGCCAGGGATCTTGGTACGCGCAACGATGGTCTCGGGTGTGACCTTCTGGCCCTGCTCGACAAGCACCTCGCCAAGGATGGGCAGCCTTCGCGTCTTGCGGATTACCGCCCTCTCAGTAACTTTCAGGCCTGGTGTATATGCATGCGCCATTTAGTGTCACTCCCTTCCCCTGCTGCGGTAGCCTTCGAGAAGCTGCATCGGGTAAACGTCAAGAGCTTCAAACCACTTCAGCAGGCTCTTAGCGCGGACTTGCTTGTCTTCAGGCAGGTAGAACGGCCTGCCTCGAGCATCGATCAGGATGCCTGCGACGCCACCTTCGATCTTGGCCTTCACCGTCCGGGAGGGACCGTTGCCGCAGTTGAAGCCCCTGTGTGGGTGCGCCTCGATCGCGGCTGTCTGGCCCTCGTCGAGCGGGATGCGCTTCATGTCGCCGAACTTGACAGACTCATTGAAGGTGCGCCCATCGCTCGTCTTGCCTTCCACCCTCACGCACTCCTCACCGACCTTACCCGTTCCGGCAGGAGCGATCGCGGTGCCGAGCCTGACCAGGCAGTCCTTGTCAAACACTTCCATGGACGCCCTCGGATGCACCTCTGAGAGAACGCCCAGCTGCGGCATCATGAAGATCGAGTCCACGGTCAGCCTGGTTATGCCCTCAGGCTGGAAAGCGTCGAGCATCATGAGCGCCGACTGCACACGCCTCGGGGCGTGGGACAGGACGCCACCCGAACCAACGAGCATGCCGAGCTCCATCATATTGATGTAGGTCTCGCCGCTTCCGGTCTGCTCGAACGCATCACCGATGGACCGCTGCCTCTGCACACCGCGGAGACCCACAGCGAGGCTCTTGTGGTGAATGAACGCAAGCCTCAGCGCCTCGCGCGAGATCGCCTGCTCGATGACGAGCTCGTCCAGCGTCTGCGGGATCGTCGTCGGCCTGATCATCTTGTTCCTGATACGGTTTCTCAGGTCTGCCTCGTCGATGTCGAACGGTATCCACCGCATGATGTTGGCGACACCGGTCTCGAGCAGCACGTTGCAGATCGAGTAACTCATGCCAAGGTTGGCGGACACGGTACGGTTGAACATCTCCCCGAACACTGAAAAAACGTCGGTCGTCGCGCCACCGATGTCCACTCCGATGACGCTGATGTCAAACGTTCGCGCCGTGGTCTGCATGCAGATGCCCACCGCGCCTGGCGTGGGCATGATGGGGATTTCCGTCCACTTCATGAGCTTGTTGTAGCCGGGAGCCTGCGCCATAACGTGCTCCATGAAGAGGTTGTGAATCTCCTCACGGGCCGGGCCGAGAATCTCCTTCTCGAGGACGGGTCGCAGGTTGTCGACCACCCTCAGGTCCATCTTCTGGTTGAGGATGTCATTGCAGTACTGCCGGGCGTCCTTGTTGCCTGCGTAGATGATGGGGAGTTTGAACCCGATGCCCAGACGAGGCTTTGGCTCGGCCGCGGCAATCAGCTCTGCGATCTCGACCACGTGCGTGATGGTCCCGCCGTCGATGCCGCCCGACAACAGGATCATGTCGGGGCGAAGGTGCCGGATTCTCTGGATCTTCTCGTGGGCTTTCCTGCCATCGTCGACTGAGATGACGTCCATGACGATGGCGCCTGCGCCAAGCGCCGCGCGCTGGGCGCTTTCCGCGGTCATCGTCTTGACGACACCGGCCACCATCATCTGGAGGCCGCCGCCTGCGCTTGAAGTGGATAGGTAGATGTCTGCTCCGGAACCGTCTGGCTTCTTTGGCGTGATCACTCCGCCCTCATCGAGGAAGGTCCTGCCAGTGAGTTCCTCCACTTCACTGACGGCGTTGCGCACGCCGGCCGTAACGTCCTCAAACGGCGCCTCCACAGTGGTGGGCGCTTCGCCTCGGACTATGAGGCGGTACTCGTCACCGATCTTCTCGATGAGAATTGCCTTGGTCGTCGTACTGCCACAGTCGGTTGCAACGATTGTGCTGATTTCGCGACCAAGCTCGTACTTTGCACCTGGTACTGACGTCTCAGGCAAACTAACGTTCCTCCTCCCCTAGTGCCACGGTATACATTGGCTGCATACCTGATTGCTCATTTGTTCGGCCAAAACGTGTTTAAGTTCGCGCTGCTGCGGATATTCCCTTCTTCTAACTGCCGGAGAAACCTGTGACTCCGGAGAAACCGGGCGCCCCGCAGCGCACGAATCCTGCGCTCAGCCTAGCGTTTGAAAAGCCCAAAAAGCCCTTTCTTCGGCTTGCCCTGTTGTGCGGCTTTCGCGGCCTCGCGGGCAGCGCGGGCCTTCTCGTCCTGTTCAGACGACACTTGCTCGAGACGGGCTATGAGCCGCTCGACATTCTGCCTGTCTTCGAAGAAATATGCATATTCCTCGAAGGACGCGAATAGAACGCTGACTATGGGCGAAAAGAAATGCATGGCCTGGCTGCCGATGTAGCTGAGGGGCTTGTTCATCTCCAAGAAGAAAATGGCGGGGGTGATCATCCCGTACTGGGCGACTTTCTGGGCAATATTCTCGATGAGCTGATTTCGCCTTTCCTCGGTCATCTCGGTATACTGCATCATCCTGTCGCGCACGCTCCCTGTCGTCAGACCTAAACCCTGCTAGAGTACCGTATAATCTCCCCTACTTCGGTGGTTGCCTTCAAATCTCCTCTTGGCATTTGTCAGTTTAGGCGTAACTGATTCTGTATTCTGGGGGAACTTACGGCAAACCTGCGGATGCCTTCCAGCCCATCACATGATGGCCCGTCAACATCATCCAGGACTGGCGGAACCTTTCCGGCTCCGCTAGAATGGTTGCTGAGAGACATCACGCCCGGAGCCGATCAATGAGAACACGAACAATCCTGCCCTGCCTCATCGCCGCACTGGTCTTCGCGCTGAATCCCGGCATGTCATTCGCAGGCCCTCGCCTGTCTGCCCCTCGCTACGTTCTGATGGACGCTTCAACCGGACAGGTGCTGTACGAATCCAACTGCCGTGAAAGGGCATATCCCGCGAGCACAACTAAAATTCTAACAGCTCTTGTCGTGCTATCCAATAGCGAACTCAATGATAGGCTCACTGTGCCAGAAGAAGCAAAGAAAGCCGGTGGCTCGCAGGTCTACCTCACGCCAGGCTCACAGATGTCGGTCGAAGACGCGCTGTATGCTCTGATGTTGAGCTCAGCCAACGACGCGGCAGTGGCTCTGGCGCATAAAGTATCAGGCGGGATCGAGGCATTTGCCAAGCAGATGAACGAGGCGGCGCGGAACGTAGGCGCTACCGGTTCAAACTTCACAAATCCACACGGTCTGCCCGACGATAACCACTATACCACAGCTTTGGACCTCGCTCTAGTGTCGAGGGCGGCGCTGAAAGTGGCCGCGTTCGGGCGAATCGCGGCGACACAAACGCGGGAAATCATGATCAACGCTCCAGGCGGGAATGGTGGCTCCTTGAGAAAGGAGACGCTGACGAACCACAACCGGATGCTCTGGTGGTATGACGGCTGCACAGGCATGAAAACAGGGTTCACTCAGCAGAGCCTTCACACGATGGTTACGTCCGCGCAGCGCGGAGATAGGGAGCTCATCGCAGTCGTGCTGGGGTCGGATTCGTCAACCACTCTGTGGCGCGACGCCGAAGCGCTCCTCGACTACGGTTTCTCAGGTTTCGCGCCCAAGGAACTTGTCAAGCCCGGACAACCGCTCGGCGAGGTCGAGGTGGAGCGTGGAAAGGCCAAGGCGGCGGGGTCGAGCGCCGCAGGCTTCACGGTCCTTGACGGAGAGGGCAGGCCGGAGATCACGCTGAAGCCCACGTTTGACTCGGGCCTGAAAGCGCCGGTCAAAGCCGGCCAGAAGATCGGCGTGCTATCTCTGGTGCAGGCTGGCCGGGAGATAGCGCGCGTCGACATCGTTGCCGCAAGAGACGTCGAAAGAGAGTTCTCAGTGACGCCCATCCTGTACGGGGCCGCCGCCGTTGCCGGCCTGGTACTGCTCGTCATCATCGTTGCAGGCGCGTCGCGGCGCAGGCGCCCGCGGAGTTCGCGCTACCCCGGTGCAGTCCGTCGCGCACGGCCTCCCAGGCCCCTCCGACCCGCCCGGCGCCGCCCGAGCCGGTACCCTGTCGATTCCGGCCGGGGTACATAACCGGCTTGACCGGCACTACATGACGCGGCCCAACGGTCCTCACTGCGACCAGAGTGCCACGAGACTGACCTGAGCTCAAGGATGCCTGAACTCAAGCCTGCCTGCCGTTTTCCTCTATGCCTGCTTTTTCGAGCTTCTGCAGCAGCATCTCCAGGTTCGACCTGTCCTCCAGGAGTGTAGCGTATTCGGTGATGCGCTGCTCGTTCAGGAACGCGCCCAACACGGGTGTGAAGAAGTGCATGGCCTGGCTCGCTATGAAACTCAGCGGCTTGTTCATCTCCCCAAAGAAGATGGCGGGAGTAATGAGGCCGTAGCGCTTGATGACGCCGACGACACCATCCAGCAGTTCTTCCCGCCTTTCGTCGGTTATGTCGAACGGGTCTCTGTTCTGGTCATTTGCCAATATGATCACCCCGGCGTAGTATTTCCCAACCGTGGGTAACCATGTCAGAGGGATGCCTGACCTTCTGTACGCCAAGAAGCGTAACTGTACGCCAAGCCCCTGCCGGCGGGACATGCACTTGTGGGGTGCACGTGAACGGGGAACCGCACTCGAGGAGAGCAGGTTAGCCGTGAGATACACTTGGCGTGGGCATGTTGACGGAGATTCGCACTCGGCGAGGGCATGTCATCCGCCGCAGGGCGCGAGCCGCGCCCATAGCTATCCGATCAAGGCGACTCCACCCACCGGCATCTCACAAGAGTGACGCCGCAACCGCATATTGGTACTATTCAGATGTTCCACGGTGGGAACTTGTGTGGTCGGTATCATCGGGACCGAGGATCCCACGGGCTTATTCTGGGTCGATAGGGAATACCTGCAGCGCGGAGGGTTTGAAGGCAGCTCGCTATGGCATAAGGGAGCCCCGCAGCCGGACGACGCTTCTTGCCCGGTGGCTCCCTTTTCTTGCCCGGCTGCCCCCGTCGAAGCGGAAATCGCCATCACAACGGCCTGTAACCTGTCGTGCGCATGCTGCTACACAGGGGCCGGGCCGAGCGGCCGGTCGCTGGTAACAGATGACGTGGTCCGCATGCTCCGTGCTGTAGCCACTCTCGACGTCTTCCACGTGGCCTTCGGTGGCGGTGAGCCATTGATGCACCCAGACCTCCTGGATCTGGCGCGCGAGGCGCGGAACTTCAACCTGTTGCCCACGACCAGCACCAACGGCCATCTGGTCACGAACGAATGGGCAAGGAAGGCTGTCGGCCTGTTCGCTCGGATCAACGTCAGTGTGGACGTGCCGGGCGGTCATAGGGATGAGTCCTGCTACGCGGCTATCTCCAGGTTGAGAGATGCGGGCCACGAAACCGGCGCGAACTTCATCCTGACACGCCAGACCTTTGATGCCCTGAGTGAGGTCTTCCGGCTCAGCGCCAGCGCAGGCGCGGACAGCCTACTGGTGCTGCGTCCGAAGCCGGGCGGCCGCGGGTCCGGCCTGTACAGCGCGATGATGCTGGATACCATCCAACAACGTGCGCTGCCAGGTCTGCTGCTCGAGCTCTCAGGCAGACACGCCCTGCCGTTCCACGTTGACTGTGCGCTCGCTCCCTTGATCATACAGGCCGCGCCTGATGCCAAGATGCTGGCGCGGTTCGGCGCCTCAGGCTGCATAGCCGGGCGGCTGCTTGCGACAGTAGACGCGCAGGGTTTCGCCCACTGCTGCAGCCAACTCAACCAGGTGATCTGCCACTATACCGAGTTGCCTGATGGCTGGCACAATAGCCCCGTGGTACAGGCCTTCAGAGAACGAAGCACCGGCCTCGAAGGCCGGTGCGGAATTTGCGAGCGTCGCAGCATCTGTGGTGGCGGATGTGCGGCAGTCAACGAGTTCCACGGACTATCGCTAGAAAGCCCCGATCCTGATCTCTGCAACTGACGCTTTAGAACGGCTCTACATTGGGCCTCGGCACCACGATCCTCTCGTGTGTTCCTTCCATCTCAAGCACTACCACGGGCACCTTTGCCTCTGTCTCGACGATATCAGGCTGCCTGGGCACCTGGACGATGGTACCGATTGCCCCGAAGTGCGGCTCATTGACGACCCGCACCCGCATGCCGACGGAAAGCTCCTCGTCAACCACCTTTTCGGTGGCAAGGGGCCCGTTCCAGTCGGGGAATGGGACGATGATCTCCGGCCTGATCGCGCCAGCGCGGATCTGCGTTGCGCCGTTAATGGAGGCTTCTCGCCCCTCAAGTTCGCGCAGAACTTTCCACACGTGCTCCCGCATCTGGAGTTGCCCGAAGCCTTCCATGAGAATGACGGTCATGTCGATGTCTTCCTGGCCGGTGATCCCGACGCCCAGCTTGACGCCGAGGGACTTCGTGATGTTAAGGTAGTTGGCCGTTCCGGTGATAACGCCGCGTGCACCGTTGTCCAGCGCTTTCTTGAGCGCCTCGTTCGTGGCGTGCGAGCCGCCGACCAGTATCAGGCCTTCACAGTTGTCGGGTATGAGGTCTTCTGTAAGCGGGGCAGCAGGCCCCGGCACAAGCGTCTTGAGCGTGCCGGACGTCTCGCGGCCCAGGCCGAAAATGCCCGTGAGCCTGACCGCGGGCGCCTCGACTATCGCTCCACGTTCCGGGATGATTTCGGAGACGACGCCCCTCATGTAGGCGTTCACAATGACTTCCTTGAACGGCCTGGATATGGTCACGTGGCCCGTCGAGT
>JAUYEF010000339.1 GCA_030691635.1 Bacillota bacterium | reverse complement strand
GAGGATCACGGGGCCTGTTACAAACATGGCGAGTAGATTCGCCCGACGGAGCGCACTGAGAGCTAGGGAGTGCATAGTGGAAACGTGAACTACATTTGACTGGGGACCGGTTCCCGCGGCAGTGCAATAGGCGATGATCCGATTTCGCAGATCGTTCACGGTCGCTCGCGTGAAGGAGATGACGAAGATACTTGACGAGGAGACGCCCTGCCTCAGAAGCCAGTCAACGCGCGCGGCAATGGACCGCGATTTCCCGGTTCCTGGACCAGCTAACAGTCTGACCACAGGTGAGGGATCCTGAGCGGCCTGGCTCTGGCGGGCTACTGCTTGCTGGAGCTGCTCCGGCGTGAACGGCAACCTCTATCCAGTCTTGAGACACCCAGCAATTGCGGCTGGATAATAGGGAATGATATCGCTAGCCCCGTCTGGAGGCAAAGGGCCTCATCTTTCGGAGGCAAAGGGCCAAAACGGGGGTCTCGAACCAGACTTCATATCTACTGGAGCGGGCGATGGGACTCGAACCCACGACCCTCTGCTTGGGAAGGGGTGAGCCGCTATCCGCTCCTTTAGGCCTCTTTCCGAATCTGGCGACGCACCATCAGCCAGTCGAAGCAGATGGTCGCCAGATTTCCAATCAGCGCCATTATAGCCTAATCGGACCGAATTCAACGGTAATACGTGGCCCCCCGGAGGGAACTGTCTCCCGGCAGGCGGTGGGCACAAGCGGTCCTGCGACTCATTGCTCTGGTCTGCTGTGGGCTAGGGGCCTCGCCGGTATGTAAACCTTGGGGGGTACGCCGTGCGCCCGCAAGAATCTCGACGGCGCAGAAATGGCAGATGGCACTCGGAAAGCCGCCTGGGGATGGGTTCTCATACCGCTTCAACCAGGCAAGTTTCTGGGCATAGAAGTCCTCATCCATCAACTTGGGCCCCTGTCTCCTGCTCTCTACAGCCGGCAGTTGCACCGCCCGATGCTTGCCACTAGGCCGGTGCTCTCCCAGAGCGCTTGCTCCTCAAGACAAAGGGCAATCTCTAGGTCGGGGCGAAGGCGCCGCGCAGATTCGATGATCAGGGAGTAGACCTTGTGACGGAGGTCGCGGGAGTAGCGCGTCCTCCCGTCTCCTGCCTTTAGGGAAGTGGTGTCGATGTGCTCCGAGACAACGTTCCGCATCCCCAGCTTCCTCTCCATCAGGTCGCGAGCACTTCGGTAGATGCAGATGCAACCGAGGGTCAGACGCTGGATGGCTACGGTCTGGAGCAGGCGGTCCGTGAACGCCGTGTAAGCCTCTTCCCACCCGTCGATGGGGATGATCGGCATCATGATGGCCCGGACGGGGTAGCCGCGTTCGGCAACAAGGCGCATCGCTTCGAGCCGCTCATCGACGCTGGGGACATTCTCCTCAAACATCGCCGACACTTCCGGGGGGTTGACGCTCCAGGAAAGAGTGGTATGTCCCCGGTGCTCCAGATCCAGCAGCCGGTCAACGTGAGCGCTCTTCGTGAGGAGCGTAAGACGCGCCCAGGGGTGCTCGGCAAAGAACGGTACCAGAACCGTGGAGTAAGCCGTCAAGGGGTCCAGGGCTAGCGAATCCTGGAGCTTTCCCAGGTAGAAGGCAGTCGGCGTTTCCTGGCGCCTCGCAATACGGTCGATCTCAGCCAGCATCTCAGGAAGGTTGACGTATATCTTGACCGAGGGAGAGAACCTGACGCCCGGGGTTCCGGCCAGGTAGCAGTACCTGCAGCCGTAGGGGCAGAACCCATAAGGAGAGAAGTGCCAGTAGTTGGGGCAGGCGTTTCCCCGCTCCTGGCTGAAACGCACCGCAGCCTTAAGCTCCCCAAAGACGAGGGTCTGCTTGCCTCTCCGGTGCAGACTGAGTGGGTCCCGCTCACCCAGTTCTATGCGGTTGTGGGGCGTATCCAGATGCTCCTCCACCGGCGCCTCAGGGTAACGGCGGCAGATGCGTTCGACAAACCGCCTGCGTTCCGGGGTAGCGACGCTGCCCTTAGTGAGGAAAACTCGAGACATCTGAAAGTAAGCCGGACGAACGGGCTCGTAGTCAGTGGGCAGTGACGGACTGAGTACGGTTGCCCCGAATAGATTTGGCTGCTCAACTTTGGGCATCGGACGTGTACCTCCGTGACGGTGGGAGAACAGATGATCTAACAGCGGGACTAGTCTAACAGCGACGCCCGCAGAATGCAATCGTTGCGAAGCAACGCGACGTGTGCGGGCGTTTGTGCTGAAGCCAAATGCGGCGTAGTGAAGGCGTTGGCCGCGTGACCAAGGCATGAAGGCCGAATGTTCCGTCAGCGCCCCCCGGCTGGCGTCACCACTTCATCCCGACTGAAACCGTCCATACCAGTGTCAGAGGTCGGCACACTCCTGTACGATAGCTGCGGTCTCCGCCGCGTCTAGACCAGTAGTCCTGTTTTGCGGCGTCGCGCCCAGTTCCGTTAAGAACTGAGACGGTCTTGGGTCGAACTGCCATGAGCCGACAAGTGTCTTGGCCTGAGACCCACTCCTCGTCCGGACAAGAGTCAGGATGCAGCATGCTTTGGCCCGCGCGATGGATACATACAGTAGCCTCCTGCGTTCCTGCAGTAGTCCCGCCGACGCCAGGGCGCGCCGTCCAGGCATCAGCTCTTGCTCAAGTCCCGGGACGAACACGACCTTCCCTTCCAACCCCTTAGCCCCATGCATCGTCAAGATGCGGACCCGATCGGCGATCTGCGGTGCACTCGACTGAGGCAGGCCCAGTCGCTGCTGTACTTCTTGAAGGATAATTAGCTGGGCCACTTCGCTGTCGGCGCGGAAATACGCCAGCAACTCCTCCAAGGTCATGCCGTCGGCAAGCGTCGTGCGAAGTGCGCTCCAGTCCTGAAGAGCCTCTTGACACCGCATCCTAACCGGGTTGAAAACGTGCTCAATGGTCTGGATCAACGCCTGATCGTGAGACGCGAGGTCGTCGGTGATATTCCAACGTTGGATGAACTGGCACACGTGAGCCACGCGGGCAACGGCCTTCAGCGACCGCGAGCTGAAGGCATTTGTCGGAAACTGCACATAGAAGAGATCCCTGAAGTTCAGATTGGACGATATTGCCGCAGACTCAATGTCCAGACACGTCTCGGTACCGACTCCGTCCTGCAGACCTAGGAGGTCACGGTGGGCTGCGTAGTCGTCCTTGTTGTCGACGATCCTGAGCAGTGCAAGAATGAGCCGGCCCATCGGCGATTCCCCCAGCTCCGGGCCCTTTGGGGCGGCGAAGGACACGCCCGCGTCGTCTAGAGCCTGCTCCAACACGCTTAGTTGAGCAGGACGGTTGCTGAGAAGGATGAGTATGTCCTGCCCATGGAGGCCGGCGTTGATTAGGGCGCGGCAGGACTCACTAATCGCTCTTGCCTCCAGCGCCCCACTAGGCAGCCTCCAGATGAAGAAGTGACCCTGAACTGGAGGGTTTGAGGCGGCATACATCGAGGTGAGACCCTTTAGGACCCTGGGAGGCGAGGGATTATAGCTAATCAGGCCCATGGCCCGAGCGAGGACTTGCGGCGTACATCGAAAGCAGTCCACCAACGTGTGGCTCGCGGAGCCGGGGTAGCTCACCGCAAAGTTCTGTATTCCGGAGGGGTCCGCGTGGCGGAAAGCGTAGATGCTTTGGTCGTCGTCACCCGCCACCCAAAGGATGGCGCCTCTTTGGGCTATGGCGCGTATGAACTGTTGATCGCAAGCGTTGAGGTCCTGGAACTCGTCAACGACCAAGTGCTCAATCCCCAACAGGGCCGTAGGATCTAGACTCCCTTGATCGATGGCATCTACGCACCGGCGCACTACCTCTCCCGGGAGGATGCACGAATAAAAGGTAGTTGTCTGGCTGTGGAAGGCCAGGAAGTTGGTTCGCTCGACCAGGGAAACCTGGGCTAGATGCGCGTCCTGGCGCGTCTGCCAGTAGGCATCATAGGCCAGTCGGATGGCCTTAGCGCGTCCAGGCGTAGCATTAAACCTGTGCGCAAACTCGACATCGAAGATGTTCTGCTGCTCCCAATCATCGAGGATTACGGGACCTGTTACAAACATGGCGAGTAGATTCGCCCGGCGGAGCGCACTCAGAGCTAGGGAGTGCATCGTGGAAACGCGAACGACATTTGACTGGGGACCTGTTCCCGCGGCGGTGCAATAATCAATGATCCGACTTCGCAGATCGTTCACGGTCGCTCGCAGGAAGGAGATGACGAAAATACTGGAGGAGGAGACGCCCTGTCTCACAAGGCAGTCAACGCGGGCAGCAATCGACCGCGACTTACCTGTTCCGGGACCAGCTAGGAGCCTGACCACGGGTGACGGATCACGAGCGGCCTGGGTTTGGCGCGCTATCGCTTGCTGGAGCTGCTGCTGCGTAAAGGCCAAGTTCGGTCTTGTGAGACACTCAATGCTTGCCGGCCAGTCACGGGAATGATACCGTTGAGGCCGTCGGGAGACAAAGGGCCTCGGCTTTCGGAGGCAGAGGGCTAAGACGGGGGTCTTGAACTAGAGCTTGTATCTACTGGAGCGGGCGATGGGACTCGAACCCACGACCCTCTGCTTGGGAAGCGGTGAGCCGCTATCCGCTCCTTTAGGCCTCTTTCCGAATCTGGGGACGCACCATCAGCCAGTCGAAGCAGATGGTCGCCAGATTTCCAATTAGCGCCATTATACGGCATTTGGACCGAATTCGAGTTGATTGCTGACCGCGCCAAGTCCTCTTGCGGCCGTTGAAAGAGGACTTCGCACGCCCGCCACGTCCTGAACAAGCTCGCGTCTGGTAGTCTACGGGATTGTGCTATGTCCAACAAGGAGATCAGAGACGCTGGCTTGGGCCGGGCCAGTCGCCAGAACTCCCAAGTCTTGTTTGCCGTGGGCGCACGGGTGAGTGAGGGGCGGGGGTCGGGTGGTGGGGGCAGGCCAGTGCCAGGAAGCGCCGTGGAGCTTGCGGACCCGCCGCGTCGATTCGACAACGCGAACAACGGGCGAACTCGTCACGCCCGATCGAATTCCCACCGGCGCGTGCCGTACGTGGCGCGCTCGGTTGGGCACGTGACAACGACGCTATCCAGCCACATAGTTGTGCCATGAATAAGGCGAAAGGCGTCGCACATGGAATGGGGCGCATCAGGGTCAAGCACTGCGAGAATCTTCTCGAAGTCAAGGGCGCGTTGTAGCACGGGGCCGTGCTTGGTCTGAAGACCGTTCACGAACGCCTGCTTAGCGAATGCGGAACCTCGCAAGAGGTAACTCGCCATCGAAGCAGCGATCATTTTGAACCGTGTGTCCTCGGTGTCGAATGTATGCCCTAGCTGTCGGAAGGTTCCGCGGAGACCCATGAGCATGTGATCGCTCGCAGCCTCCACATTGAACCCTTCGCGTTCGCGGCAAAGGGCAGCGAATGCGAAGTACACTGCTCGCGTTATGGCGGCCGCCTCTGTATCAATTAGGCCCGCCACCAGGAACCTTTTTGCAGTAGCCGAAACTGAGAGATGCGGGTACGGGCGTGACGTGTAGTCGAATGAATCATTGGTGATCACCGTAAGTGCCGCTGCTACTGGCTCGGAGATTCCCGGCGGGATCGTTACAATGAAGGTGTCCTGATGTCGTGCCAGTGCGAACGGATAGGTAAGCGGATCTTCTCGTCCCTCCACGGCGCGGTAGAGAACGAGTCGCCCGGTGGCCCGTGCAAGCGACGGGAGAAGACTCTCTGTGATGGTTGAGAAGTGCTCTATCCAGTTGGATGCGTCAAACGGTTCTGGCGTGCATATCGTGGCGAGCCAACTCGCTCTCAGGACGAAATTCACTGCCTCGAATGTGCGGCGTGCTTGAGCTCCAGAGATGCGAAACCCCTGGTGGACGACGCGATTTCGTAGGTGGTAGGCATCCCGGACAGACATCGCCAGCGCGTCGGCATCGTGGGAAGCACCTGACAGTTCGCACATCAATCGGACACAGGCTGTCGCGTTGGCGACTTCAACGGCTTGTTCATGTGAGTAGGGTGCGCGCCGGGGAGCGTTTCCCTTAAGCCGGACCCATAGGTGCGAAGGGCTAAGTCCAGCAGCTCGCGCCAGGCGGGGAAGTTGCGTTCGCGCCGCGGTCTCCAGCGCAGACCAACTGAGAAGGGCGGCCTGCTCGTATCGCCCCGTATGGAGAGCTTCCTCAGCATCTTGCTGAAGAGTGCGCCACGTTTCGACCGTGCTTCGCGATGCCAAACGTTGCTTGAAGCGAGCCTCCGTCTCTTGGGACACACCCTTGATCTCGGGTCCGAATCCTTCAGTCCGACCTCCTATCCCCTGGGTAGCCATTTGGCCCTCATCAGCCACGGTGAGCTGGAACAGATCATCAGATTCGACGTCATGAACCCAGAAAAGATTGATGTCATCCCGCAAATGTTGAATCGCGATGTTCAGGCAGACGAGGAAGGTGTGCACTGGGTGGGATTGTGGGCTAGGTTCAACCTCCGCAGAAACATGTGAGTAGGAAGCCCACCCGTGCCGGTCGACCGCAAAGTCGAAGTTGCCACCACCGTGCACCCTCTGGTCGGGATGCTCGTGCCTCTCGGTTCGGAAGGTGAGGTGAGCGCTACCAACCTCGGAGACGACGCTATACGGTCCTCCCACGAGTCGAAGTGGAAAGGGTAGGGCCGCACTAACCGAGATGGCCATGAAACGCCCCCAACGCACTCCTACGACGGGATGAAGCTGGCTCATTGACTACGATCATGGGGTCGATCCTGTGCTGTCGTCTAAGCGCCTCAGGGTTTGATGATAACAGGTGTGCAACGGACATCATGACCTGGTTCTGTTCGTGTTTGGGGCGTAGCTAGAACGGCCACCACCAGTGGCGACGCTCTGATGGTCGTATGGTCGTCTTAAGAGTGCCGCTCCTCGCTGCACTGAGGGCAGACCTCAGTTCGTCGTCAATGTCACGACCTAGAAGCCAGTCTACGTAGTCGGCCGGAACCTCAGTCAGCGGTCTCCCCCTGTGCTTGCCAAACGGCATGCGTTGGATGCTCGCGGCGTTGAACAGTTCCTCAATGTCGTCCGGATAACCTGCGGCCAGGTAGCAGTCAATCAGATGCTTCAGCAGTAAGCATGTGGTGGCCATATCGCTTGCGGCTCGATGTGCGGTTGGCCCACCGACACGAGCGTCGAGTCGGAGATATGAGCGGAGGAACTCCAATCTGTAGGATTCGCACCCCGGCACGACGTTCTCAGCGAGCCGCAGAGTGCAGAGGAACCTTGGGTTGCCGTCGGCGAGTCGTTGGGACCGTCGAAGGAGAATAGAGTCGAAGGCTGCGTTGTGGCAAACAGCAGGGAGAACTGGGGCGTAGAGGTCGCTCTGCTTCTCGACTGCGTGCTCGAGCGTCGGAGCCTGAGCCACGTCGCAGTCGAAGATCCCATGAACCCTCGATGCATCCGCGGGGATCGGACGACCAGGATTGATGAGGGTGCTGTTAGATGACAGGACCGTTCCGTCGCCGCGCATGATCGCCCATGCGAGTTCAACAACGGCATCGGTTCTCGGGTTCAACCCGGTGGTTTCTGTATCGAAGACTCGGAATAACTGCCAGCGGATGGATGTGCCCATGTTTCAGCCTCGAGAAGTGCTCTGTACCGGTAGGTACCTCACCAGACGGTGCGGACATCACTCGGCATGTCCCGGCGGCAATTGTAGTCATTACAATGGCTGCGTGTCTAGCGAACCCTACGTAGAGGATGTGAGACGAGCATGGGTCGAGGGGTCGGCGAGGCTAACGCACGACGACCTGATCGTGCTGCGTGTCTGAAAGAAAGCTCATGCAAACAGGAGGCGTAATCTTCAGCAAGAGAGGCGTCTTACGACACCGATGACCGGAGTGGCTCCGCGTCGTCATCCATGAAAGGAACCGTTTCTTGCCCCGGCGCCGCTCTCTCCTCCCGTGGCCACGCCACGTCCCACAGACTCCACGATGAGGTCACAACAGGACTGAGCACCCAGCCTAAAGAAGGCATAGGCGATCTTCAGGTCTTGATCCGTACGCTCAGGTGGTGGGGCGACAGAGCCCCGTGCGGCAATATGCACTGTGCGAAGCTCGTGAAGTGACCCGAAGTTGTGGACCCAGCGCCATTGCTGGTTGACCTGCTGCCAGCCAAGGACATCACCGTAGTCAAGTGCGTTCGTCCCTGCCAGCATCTGATTGCGCTCTTTGATGCCGATCTCGTTGCCGGCGAGTTCGATCGCTCGGAAGAGTAAGGCCTTCGCGATCTCGTCTAGCTGGTCGATCGCGCTGCCGAAGTCGTGGGTGCTCTCCGCTCGGCCGACGCGATCTAGTCCTTTCACGATCGGGTCAACCCAGGGCCCGTACAGTTTCGCTGGGTCGAGCGCTACCCACGCTTCACGATCGCCTATACCGGCTAGCTCCCCTATTCGTTCGTGAGCGGCAGCGCTATCACCGATACGAAGTCGACGGATCGACCGCTGAATCTCACCTCGCACCTCCGGACTCGGCTCGTCGCGAGCCGCGGCATACATCCGCTAGGCATCCTCCGGTGACCCGCTGGCCCCCAGAATACTAGCAGCGAGCCTCCTGTCCTTCGCCTCAGTGGCCTCCAGCAGGGACCGTGCGTGCACTACTGCACGCGCTGGATTGATATAGGCGAGTTGCTCTGCTGCTTCCGCCCGACTGCTCGCCGTCGGATCGGCGGCCTCAGCATCTAGCTTGTCAGCAAGCTTTGCAAGAGCCGCCTTCACCGCGGCCTGTACTGGGGCAGCTTCACCGTTCTGTCGCTCCAGGAGCAGTTCCACCACGCCGGCCGTAGGGATTCCCTCGCTGAGAGCAGCATAAGCAGCTTTGCGAACCACCTGTTGGCGCTCTTCGCGGCAGACCACGCGGATCGCGTCCAGAACGCGCTCCGGCTCCAGCCCCCCAGCTAGGTGCTCTCCGAGCAAACTCAACGCCTGGACGAGATCGTCCGTGTCCGGCCGGGTGGCCGGGGGATTGGACCGATCACTGAGGATGCTGCACAGCACGTCGATTCGCTCGTCCCTATGGCCATAAACAGCGAGCAGTTCAGCTCGTTCGGCCGGAGTGTGCTCCCTGTACATCCGAACCGCACTGGGGATCGCAGCGAGCCGCTCCTCCACATGAATGGTCAACGCAAGGGCACGAAATGCGGCCATCGAGTGATCCATCTGCCATCGTGCCAGAGTCTGTCCCGCAGCCGATTCCGACATCTGACAGAGCGCGGCAAGGGCGATCTCGTTGTCGTCTACCACCTTTAGGATGGCGTCTATGTAGGGGTCAAGAAGAGAGGCGGTAGCACCCTCGATCACCGCGAGTGCGATACGCGACGACATGTCAACGGCAGCTTCAATCACGACCTGGAGCAGCTCACCCTTAGCTTGTGCTACGATATGCCCGAGGCGCCTGGCCCTCTCAGTTGATTTCCAGCTTGCAGCTGCTATCTCTACCCACAGTGCGGCCAAATCGACCGCTTCAAGACCAGCTATGAGATCGGGATCGGTCGTGGGTATCTCGCCACGCAGGGCAAGCTTCAGCAGCGCCCGAGCGCCAACGCAGGGCATGTCGCTTTTCGCGACCGAAGAAGTATTGCGGCAACGCATGCTCACCTTTTGCCGAATCGCGGTGCGGGCGCTTTCATCATCAGTCCTATAGAGACCTTCGAGGACGACCGGATACAATCTGTCATCGGGGTTCTCCCAGTCCGTTGTAGCGAACACACCCAGGCAGTCGCGCGGCCACCATTCTTCGCCCACAGTCGGTGCAATGTCTTTCGCTCGGACGTTGATCAGGGCAGGCAACAACTGTCCGATGAGCCACCCCGCTTCCATCTTCGTTCCAAGCTGCTGAACGAGCGAAGCAATCTGATTAACCGTCATGCGGCCAAGCAGCTTGTCCAACCGGTTTCCAATGCCTAGACCCCGCTCACCCACCCTCGCGAGTACCCGCGCTATCAGAGCAACATCATCATCGCCGGGCTCTTGCAGTGCGTCTAATACGAAAAGGCTCGCTTCCGGGGTCAGCTGGGGCTTGCCCGGCTCTGGGGCTCCCGGCTCAAGATGGCGCTCTGCGTAGGCCTCCAGCAACCTTCGGGCCTGTGCGCGCCTGGATGCTCCCAGGATCCTGATCGCCACCTCGGCCACTGGGCCGTACGGTTCCTCGAAGTCCTGCAGGCGCGAAAAGGCTGCTCGCAACGCGACTCTATTAGCCGCCCACCATAACCATGCCAGGAGCTCGCCCCGACGCCGCTCTTCAACTTGCCGGTCGCAAACGAGAGCCTGCACCCTCTTCGCCTGTTCGCCGTCCAGCGGCAGTGCCCTGTACTCCTTCTTGACCAGGCTCTCGGCGGCTTCAGGAAGCCCACCGGGCAGCGTTGCGGCGTGTTCAAGGACCCCTAGCACGAGTTCGACAACCGTCGGTGTGGCCCCATAGCACGAAGCGAACGCCGACAATCGCTCAACCGAAATCGGGCCTCCTGACCTCCGATCGAGAATTGACACCAGCGCAATCGCCAGCGGGTCGTTCGCCGCAAGCGCAGCCTGAAAAGCCTCGGTTGGATCGGAAATCGTATACGAGACCAGGTTTCGGTAGTCCACTCCAGTGCGTTCCTCGGGGGATGCTGGCTGGCAGGACCAGTCTAAGAGCGACCGGGCGTTTGCG
>JAUYEF010000300.1 GCA_030691635.1 Bacillota bacterium | reverse complement strand
CTGAGGCTGTAGCAGGGGTGCAGACCTGGAGCAATCGTTGCCCGCAGACCTGAAGCTACGGCAGCTTGTAACGAGTAACTTCGACGTATCAATGCGCTGGTCGCCACCAACCAGTCCGGGCACAGCTACTGGTCCGCAGCGACCAACCGGCGGGATTTGCTGGTCACCATAGCACCAGCACGCCGTGCGCTGGTGGCGCGTTTGAGCGAATGCAGCGCGCTGGCCCACCCTCACCACTGGGACAGGTAGCCGGCGTCAACCACCAGAGCTGAGCCTGTTATCGCGCCGGCTCGCTCGGATGCAAGGAAGACGGCTGTCTCAGCGATTTCCTCAAGCCGCGTGACGCGTCGGAGGGGGAAACGCTCAGTGTGACGAGCGCATCCGGGATCCATGGGATCAAAGGCATTTTCGGCCCAGGTCAGCATCAACGCGCAGCAGCGCACACCAGATGGTCCGAACTCATTAGCCAAAGCCCGAGTCAGGGCGAGAGCAGCTCCGTTTGACGCTGCATACCCCGATTCGCCCTCGCCGCCCCGGACTGCCACCGTCGACAGCACGTTGATGATGACGCCTGCCCCCAGCCGCAGCATCTCGGGAAGCAGTTCCCGGCAGAAAAGGTAGTAGCCGAAGCCCTTGTAGTGGAGTTGTTCAAGCCACTCGGTTGGGTCGATGTCAAGGAAAGGCTTCTGAAGTGCATATACTGCGTTGTTGACCAGGATGGACACAGGCCCCAGCTCTCTGGTAACCTGTTCACAGACCTTCTTCACCTCGCCGGGTTCCAGGACGTCCCCCATCGCGAGGACCGACCTGGACCCGAGGCGACGTATCTCCTCGACTACCCGGGCACCCTCCTCACTGGAATCGCGGCAGTTCACCGCCACGTCGGCCCCCGCCTTCGCGAGTCCGAGCGCGACCGCCCGCCCTATCCCACGACTTGAGCCTGTTACCAGCGCGATTTTGCCTTGCAGCACCAGCACTCCCCCCACGGTCACAACAGTCCCCACGGCCTGAATAGTCAGTGCATTACCAGAGTAGCTACGGCATGACCTGACCAGCTTCCTGTTGCAGCCTGCCCCGTCGCGCACTTCCTGCGTGCTGATGCCGGCCTGCCGGTTCCGGCCCGCCTGGTGCAGCCTGCCCGTCGCGCCAACAAGGGAAACCTGCTTCGACTCACGAAACAAGCCGAGTGCAAATCCCGCGCACCAGTAGAATCATGAGAAATGCACAAGGAGGATGACTGTTGAAAGCGATCACAGGGGGAAAAGTGGTAACCATCACCCACGGCATCATTGAGAACGGCACCGTGTTGTTTGATGGGGGCAAGATTGTGGCCGCAGGCGCCGGCCTGGGGATCCCGGAAGGCGCAGAAGTTATTGATGCACAGGGGAAATGGGTTACCCCGGGGCTTGTTGACGCGCACAGCCATATCGGGCTTTTCGGCGAGCCGTCGGTGTGGGCAAACGTTGATGGCAACGAGATAACGAACCCGGTGACCCCACAGCTGCGGGGCATTGACGCCCTGAACCCAGAAGACCCTTCGTTCCCGGTTGTGCTCGCCGCCGGCGTCACGACGGTGTTTACCGGGCCCGGCAGCGCGAATATCGTGGGTGGCACCGGCATGGTCATCAAGACCGTCGGTCGCACCGCCGAGGAGATGCTGATACCAGGCACCGAAGCCATGAAGATGGCGCTCGGCGAGAACCCGAAGCGCTGCTACGGCGAAGGCAAGAAGCAGATGCCGGCCACGAGGATGGGCAACGCCGCAGTGCTCCGCGAGGCGCTCGTCCAGGCCCAGAACTACTTGAACAAGATCGAAAACGCCAATGCCGAAGCCACTGACGGCAAGAAGCCCAAGCTTCCCGAGCGCGACCTCAAAAGCGAGATGCTCGCCAGAGTCGTCAAGGGCGAGATGATGGCCCGCATCCACGCGCACCGTGCGGACGACATCCTGACCGCCATCAGAGTGGCAGAGGAGTTCGGCCTGAAGTTCGCGATCGAGCACGCCACCGAAGGGTACAAGATCGCCGACATCCTTGCGCAGAAGAAAGTGCCCTGCACCATTGGGCCGCTGCTCATGCAGCAGAGCAAGATGGAACTGACCCAGGTCAGCCTGGCCAACCCCGGCATACTGGCGAAGGCAGGCGTGAAGATAGCCATCCAGTGCGACACATCATCGGGCACGAGGTGGCTCGCTCTGCACGCCGGCTTGGCCTGCCGCGAGGGCATGCCGGAAGAAGAGGCGTGGAAGGCGATCACAATCAACTCCGCTGAGATAATCGGCGTGGCCGATAGGGTAGGCAGCCTCGACGCCGGCAAAGACGCCGACATCGTCATCTGGAACGGGCATCCGATGAGCACGTTCACGAAGTGCGAGACAGTATTCGTCAACGGCGATAAGGTTTTCGAGTCGAAATAGATGAGCAGGCGCTGTGCGTGCGGGCCCGTGGCGCTAGAACCGGCCGGGCTAGCCATACTACCGACTTTGGAGGTATGTGCCGCATGATAGTCATCGCAAGCGCGAACGGTAAGGTCGGCATCCGCGAGTCCATGCGCGTCCTGAAAGCCGGCGGGTCGGCGGTGGACGCTGTGGAGGCAGGGATCAGGCTCGTGGAGAGCAACCCCGACGACCACAGCGTGGGGTATTCCGGGCTGCCGAACCTCCTGGGTGATGTTGAACTCGACGCGTCCATCATGGATGGCCTCACTCTTCAGGCCGGGTCGGTCGGCGCTGTGAAGAACTACGAGCACGCCATATCGCTTGCCCGCAAAGTCATGGAGGAGTTGCCACACGTGATGCTTGTGGGCGCCGGGGCGGAGCGGTTCGCGAAGGAACTCGGATTTCCGGAGAAGGACCTGCTCACGCCCGAGGCCGAGGCCATATACAGGCAGATATTCGAGAAGAAGATCCCGGACGTCTACGCCCACAGGATGAAGTACCTTGACAGCGTGAAGAAGTGGGCTCATGTGGCTGCGGACCCTGAGCGGCCGAACGAGACCACGAACTTCATTGCCCTTGACGACAAGGGAAACCTGGCCACGGGCGTCAGCACCAGCGGCTGGTCCTGGAAATACCCGGGCAGGCTGGGAGACTCTCCGATCATCGGCGCGGGCAACTACGCCGACAACAGGTACGGCGCGGCCGCCTGCACCGGGCGCGGCGAGATGGCCATCCGGCTGTGCACCGCGCACGCTGTTGTCACGTACATGCGGATGGGCATGAGCATAGTGGAAGCAGGCACCGAGGCCACCAGGGACCTGGCGTACCTGGTCGACCCATACTTCGGCGGCGTGAACATCATCGCCATGGACCCGAATGGCAACCATTGTGCCTTCTCAAACACCAAGGACACGTTCTATGTCTACATGACCGGCACGATGGACGACTACATCGAGACCCCACGGGTCTTCGTTGACACAGGAGACGAGGGAAGAAAACTGTGATCAGTTGAAGGCTTTCACCTGGTCCGCAAGGACGGGTTTGAACCGACCTGGCGCGGCACGATGGGCGACCTTACGTCACCCATCGAGAGGGGGTTTTCCTGGTGAAGATCACCGTTAAGGTTTACGGCCATCTCCGCAGGTACTTGCCCGGGAACGCCGAAAAAGTAGTCTTGGAAATGGAAAATGGCAGTACAATCGACGACCTTCTGTTATCACAGAAGATCCCGGATGAAGACGTCTGGGTCGTGACACGCAACGGAGAACGCGCGGGCGGCAAAGCCGTGTTGGCGGACGGGGACGAGGTGTGCATTTTCACACCGGTCGGAGGCGGCTAGGCTGGCTGGAGAGAGGGAGGAAGCCATGTCATTTGGATATCACGGCAAGATACTGAGAGTGAACCTTTCCACCGGAGCGACAGCTGTCGAGACTCCGGACGAAAACTTCTACCGCACGTACTACGGCGGCCGCGGCCTCATCGCGTACTACCTGCTCAAGGAGCTTGGCCGCCATGTGGACCCGCTGGGCCCGGACAACATACTCATCTTCGCAGCCGGGCCTGTCACCGGCGCCCCCTTCGGGGGCAGCGGCCGGAACAGCGTCGGCGCCAAGTCTCCGCTGACAGGCGCATACGGTGATGGCGAAGGCGGCGGTTTCTTCGGGGCTGAACTCAAGCGCGCAGGCTGGGATGCGATCATCGTCCAGGGCAAGGCCGAGAAACCGGTGTATCTCTGGATTAAGGATGACAGCGTCGAGATCCGCGACGCCTCCCACATCTGGGGCAAGGAAACCGCGGACGCGCAGGACATCATCCGCGAGGAGCTGGGGGACAGCACAATCCGCACGGCCCAGTGCGGCATAGCGGGCGAGAACCTTGTCCGTTTCGCCGCCGTCTGCAACGACCTGAAGCACTTTGCGGGCAGGTCCGGTATGGGAGCGGTCATGGGCTCGAAGAAGCTCCGGGCTGTTGCCGTGAAGGGCACCAAGGGTGTCCCGATGGCAAATCCCGATGTCGTCAGGGACCAGGCCAGGTGGCTTGCGGAAAACGTCCAGGAGGTCGCCGGCGGCCTGTACGACTGCGGCACGGCCAACGGGCTCATGAACCTGCACGGCTCGGGCGGCCTGCCGACCCGGAACTTCAACGAAGGCCAGTTCGAGGGCGCCGAAAAGATCTCGGGCCAGACCATGCGAGATACCATCCTGGTCTCGCGAGAGAGCTGCTTCGCGTGCCCCATCCGGTGCAAGAGGGCTGTCAAGGTCGAGGGCCGCTACCAGGTCGATCCGAAGTACGGTGGCCCGGAGTACGAGACTCTGGGCGCGCTCGGCTCCGTCTGCGGAGTGGATGACCTTGAGGCCATCGCGCGGGGCAACCAGCAGTGCGGCGCCTACAGTCTTGACACCATCTCGACGGGCACCACCATAGCTTTCGCGATGGAGTGCTTCGAGAACGGCATTATCACAAAGGAAGACACCGGCGGTATCGAGCTGAAGTTCGGTAACGCCGACGCTATGCTCCAGATGATCGAGAAGATTGCTCACCGTGAGGGAATCGGCGCCATACTGGCCGAGGGCACCAAGCGCGCTGCCGCGCAATTCGGCAAGGGCGCCGAGCAGTTCGCCATGCAGATCAAGGGCCAGGAGATCCCGATGCACGAGCCGCGCCTGAAGATGGGCCTGGGCATCGGTTATGCTGTGTCGCCAACCGGCGCGGACCACTGCCACAACTACCACGACACCATGTTCGCTAAGGCGGGCAAGTCGCTGGACGAGTTCAAGGCGCTCGGCATGCTTGAGCCCCTGCCGGAGAATGTTCTCGGCGGGGCGAAAGTGCGCTACATGACCTATGTCACGGTCCAGAGGAATATCGCCAACTGCCTCGTGTACTGCCAGTTCGTGCCGTGGTGGCCGGACCGGCTGCTGGCTCTGACCCACGCTGTCACCGGCTGGAACACAAGCCTCTTCGAGCTGATGAACGTGTCCAGGCGGGCCTTCACGCTCACCCGGATCTTCAACCTGCGCCAGGGCTTTACGGCGAAGGACGATTACCTGAACGACCGGTTCTTCAAGCCGTTCGAGTCCGGCCCGACTGCCGGCGTCCAGATCGACAGGGAGCAGTTCGAGCAGGCGAAGAAGATGCACTACGGCATGATGGGATGGAACGAGGCGGGCGTGCCGACTGAGGCGACGCTTGAGGAACTCGGCATAGGCTGGGCCAAGGACTACGTCCCGAAGTGAATGCGCTGCTAGGACCGCCCGTGTGGCGGGAGCGTGATTCCGAGTCAACGGGCGCCGTGGCTTGAGGACCGTGCCACGCCAGCCTCGTGGCTCACTGCGTCACATCGCAGACCTGCGCCTCGGCGGCGGCGATGAGATCTTGCGGCCTCAGCAGGAGCTGCGCGCCACGCACGCCTGCGCTTATGCTGATCTTGTCAAAGGCTTGTGCGATCTCATCTATCACGACCGGGTATTTCTTGCGCGTGCCGAGAGGGGAGACCCCGCCACGCACGTAGCCGGTCAACGGCTGGATTTCCTTCAGATCCACAAGCTCGACACGTTTGTTGCCGGTGCACAAGGAGAGCTTCTTCAAGCTGACCTCGCTGGACCCCGGCACGACCACGAGAAGCACGCCGGAGCGGTCGCCCCTGACCACCAGAGTCTTAAACACCTGTTCAAGGGGCATGTTCATCTTTAGGGCCACCACCTCCGCGCCCAACTCATCTTCGTCAACCGCGTATTCCACAGCCTCATATCTGAGGCCGAGTTCGTCAAGAATCCTGCAGGCGTTGGTTTTCACAAGAGGTCACCTTCCACAGGGTCGCGTCGCTGCAGTACCGCAGGCCCACTCCCGGTCGTCCTGCCTCATATGGAGTCACTCCCTGTCGTTATGCCTTCCAGGACATGGTAGAATAGGTTCCAGAACTCACTCCGGGAGTCGTTCCGCTTGACTACAGACATACAGATCTCCAATCCCGCTGAGGTTTTCCGGCCCGGCACCAGCGTATCCATCGAATACACGGATGGCGCTGGAAAGATCCGGGCCTACAATACTTACGTCCACGACGCCAGACCCGACGCCCTGGTCCTGGCGCTTCCCACCGAATCCGGCATCGGGGTCGGCGTTGAGCCAGGCCAGGAACTCGACCTGCGGCGAGCCGATGACCAGGAGGCCTACCGCGCCAAGGTCTGCGTGCTGGAGGCCATCCCCGGCCAGCCGCCATTGCTCCGTGTGTCAACGCCCGACATGGTGGAAATGCGCCCACGGAGACGTTTCTTCAGGGTCGACGTGGATATTCCTTTTACCACTGGCGGGCAGCATGGCCGGATACTTAATATGAGCGGCAGCGGGCTCCTCTTGGCCGCGAGTCAAATATTCGTTGAAGGATCGCGATTTAAGGTCGCATTTGTCTTGCCGGATTCCGCGGAGAAGATAGTTGCCAGGGTCAAGGTGCTCAGGGCGCTGTCCAAGCGCAAGGTGCACTACGCGGGAGTAGTTTTCGAAGATCTGGAGCATGCGGTCCAGGACAGGCTGGTGAAGCATGTGTTCGACAGGCAGCGTGAACTGGCGAAACGAGGGCTCCTCGTGCGTGACCCCCGGCTGTTCTGATGTGGAGGGAGACACTTGCAGAAGGTAGTATTGGTGGCGACCGGAGGGACATGAATAGGTCTGCAGAGTAGGGGCTTTACGGGGCATATAATACCAAGTATACTAAAGCCATGAAACTATCGGCCTGGGCAAAGCAACAAGGAATTGACTACAAGACAGCTTACCGGTGGTTCCGCGCCGGCATTCTTCCTGTGCCGTCCCAACAGCTGTCGACAGGGACCATCCTGGTGGACGTAGCAGCAACGAACGAACCCGTCAGGACCGTGCTTTATGCGCGCGTCTCGTCGTCGGATCAGAAATCAGACTTGGACCGGCAGCTATCGCG
>JAUYEF010000277.1 GCA_030691635.1 Bacillota bacterium | reverse complement strand
TCTTCTTCCCAGAAGCTCACACCCCGGCGCTCAGGCGCTTCATCAGGCAGTACGCTGAGGATCATGGTGTGGCCCTCACGGTCCACGCGCCAGAAGACCTCAGCATGCTGAGCCCGCAGAGGTGTATCCGGACCGCCTCGGTCGACCGCCTGAAGGAAGCGGTGGATTTCGCAGGCGACATTGGCGCCCGCCGGGTAACGATGCACGTGGGAAGCTCCGTCTTCTTCACAATGCCTGACGGCACAAAGCAATTCCTGCTTGACGACTATCCCGATGACTACCGGGCCTCGATGGAGACGTGCCTGAGGCAGGTACGCAATCACGCGGCGGGCGGGCCTCTGGTGTGCATCGAGAACGATCCGCAGTTCCACCACGCCCTTGTCAGAAGCGTCCTGGGCAGCGTTCTTGAAGAGGGCGGCCTGTACCTGACGTGGGACCTTGGCCACTCCTACGGACGCCCTGCTCAGCACGACTTCATGCTCGCGCACGCCGCCCTAGTGCGCGATTGCCACGTGCACGACCACGACGGCCGCAGCGACCACCTTGTCCCAGGCACAGGGCGAAACGACCTGGCCGGATACCTGAAGCTGTTGAGCGGCAACGACACGCATTTCATCTTCGAGGTCCGGCCTCGCACGGCAGTCCCGGCATGCGTCCGGTGGGCGCGAGGGATGCTCGCGAGCGGCACAGGACCAGACACCGCGCAGGTGAGGGAGTAGCATGGCAACCCCAGTCTGGGTCGAGATGCTTGGTGCCGATCCTACGGAGTGGCTGCTTGCGTCGGGCGAGCCGGCAGCGGTATGGGTGACGCGCAACATGCTTGAGTCAAGCCAGCCTGCTTCGCCGGCCCTGGACACCGGTCCGGAGGGGGCGGGCACACATCAGGCCGAGGCTGCCGCAGGCTGCGAGCAAGCACGCCAGGCGGTCGTGAGCGACCCCGGCACACAAGAACTCATCAGCCGGCTCCCAGACTGGGAGGCGGAGTCGCAAGTCTCAGGCCACAACAGCCCAAAGTACGCGCCTAACCTGCTGCTCTTGTTGAGCCAGATGGGAGTGCGGGGCGGAGATGATGAGCGCGTTGGGCGGGTGCTTGACCAGATGTGTGCTCACCAGGACTCCAACTCGCGGTTCCAGTCGTACGGCAGGAGTGGCCACGGCTCGATAGGGCGTCTACCTGAACCCGCGTGGGGCTCGTTGCTCTGCGACAGCCATGCGATCGTGGACGTGCTTGTCCGCTTTGGCCGTCAGGACGACCCAAGGGTCCAGGCGGCGGTGGCGCGCATGGCCGACGATCTTGTCGCGACCGCACAGGGGCCAGGCTGGCCGTGTCTCCCCCACTCGATCAGCGGCTTTCGAGGGCCTGGTCGGAAAGCGGACTTCTGCCCGCAGGTGACGGTCGAAGCGCTGAGGGCTCTTGCGCTGCTCCCAGAGAAGATGCGTCCTGCTCGTGTGCATGACGCTGTGCGGACTCTCTTGGGCGCCTGGCGTAGGCGGCCTGGTGAGCAGCCATACATGTTTGGTCACGGGTACCGGTTCAAGACGGTCAAGTGGCCAACATTCTGGTACGACGTGCATGCCGTGCTGGACACCGTCGCGGGATACCCGGGAGTCTGGGTGGATGCTCCCGCCGGCTCTCCTGATCGCACAGCCGCGGCCGAGATGGTCGCGTGCCTGATCGCCTACAACTTCACGCCTGATGGACGGGTCACGCCAAAGTCCTGCTACAAGGGATTTGAGTCCTTCTCGTTCGGGCAGAAGAAGCGCCCGTCACCCTTTGCGACGGCAAGGCTTGCCGGTTTGGTGAGGCGTTTCGAGCGGATCGCAGGGGACATCGAAGCCGTCGATGTGCGCACACTCGCGAGTTCAAAGGGCGGCTCTGGCACGCCGGTCCCGCCGAGATAGCGGTTGCCAGTGGCCAGAACACCGGCTACGGCGCACGAGCCGGCCCACTTTCCCTCCGACTGCTGGCCTGTGCGGTCATCCGGGTGAGCAGACGTCCTGTCGCGGCCGGGAACATTCGAGCGACTATCAGGAAGGCGGCTGTCCGGAAATCCGGGGTGACGACGGGCCGCGTGCAGAGCATTCGCTTCGCGATCTTCCAGCCCACGTCCTCGGCTTTTGCCATCAGTTCCTGGGGCAGCCCCAGAGGTTTCGTGGAAACGGTGTTTACGAGCGGCGGGTGGACCAGGTTGCAGACTATGCCATACTTCTCAAGTTCCAGGGCGAGACTGCGGGTAAAACCTTCGATGGCGCCTTTCGTGGCGGCATACCCCGACGCTCCTCCGAACCCGGTGATGCCTATGCCTGAGGAAACATTGTGTATCAGCCCGTGCCCTTGTCTCTTCATGTACGGGAGCACTGCCCGGATCATCCGCACATAGCCCAGGTAGTTGACATCGATCTCGTGCGCGAAGCTCTCGAGAGTGCGCTGCTCAAAGGGCTGGTACAACGACACGCACGCGTTGTTCACCAGCACATCGATCCTGCCCCACCGCGCAGCAACGCTCTCGCATGCCGCTGTAACCTGTTCCTCGCCGGTCACGTCGCAGCGCAAAGCCAGCACACGTTCCGGCATCGACTGGGCAAGCACCTGCAGGTTCTCTATAGCGATATCCAGGGCAGCAACAAGACAGCCGGCCGTAGCCAAAGCTTTCGCAGTGAAGTAGCCTATGCCGCTGTTCGCTCCGGTGATGAGGACGACCTTGCCTTGCAGATCCGCCGGGAGCCTCCTGCTTCGCCTGGCCTTCCTATCCCGCGAACCCGCCACCCTCTCTGCTGAGCCGGACACCCGTTCTCCTGAGCGGCTCACCGTCTCCTGTACCTCGACAAGAGACCGCTCGCAAGGCTGTTCAGCCAGGCCACATCGATCGTCTCGATGGTGGCGTCGCTCAACCCGTACTCCATCTTGAGCGTGAGCACGCGGCGAACGCTTTCGTCCACCCTGGCCTCCGGCAAGACGCCGGTGAGCACCGCCTTCTTGAGCGACCCCAGCACTTCGAGCGCGTTGTCCTGCCCATGGCAGACCAGCACCACATCGCACCCTGCGTTTATCGCACGCACGGCTGCGTCCCCGGTGCTGTGGCGCTTGCTGATCGCGCCCATCGTGATATCGTCGGTGATGACCACGCCGTCAAATCCCATCTCCCCTCTCAGCAGCCCTGTCACTATATCCTTGGAGAGTGAAGCGGGGTCGTCGCGGTCCAGGCGAGGCAGCAGGATGTGGGCCATCATTACGGCGCTGGTCCCGTTCGCGATGGCGCTCGCGAAAGGCACGAGTTCAAGAGCCTGGAGCCTGTCCTTTCCGGCATCGAGGACGGGGAGAGTGACATGCGAATCCTCACGGGTATCCCCATGCCCTGGGAAGTGCTTGACCACGGGGATGACGCCGGCAGACCTGATGCCCAGCATGGTCTTTGTGCCCATCTCACTGACAAGCCCAGGGCTCGAGCCAAACGCGCGGTCGCCGATCACCGGGTTCTGCAGGTTACTGTTGATATCCAGCACAGGGGCGAAGTCCATGTTAAGACCAAACGCGCCGAGCCGCTGCCCGATCACCTTGCCGAGCTTGAACGCGTGCTCAGCGCTGTTAACACGGCCCACGTCGCCACCTGCAGGGAGCCTCTCGATCTCCCGCGGAAACCGCGTGACCCGCCCACCCTCTTCATCGATGGCCAGGAACAGCGGGATCCTGCTGGGGTTTGTGGCCTTGAGCGAGTTAACCAGGCCCAGGAGCTGGCGTGAATCCCTGACATTGCGCCCCATGAGCACAAAGCCGCCGGTGTGGTACTGCCCGGCGAGGCTACGAGCCCTGTCATCAAGCACAAGGCCGTCCAGACCGGCAATGACCATCTGGCCGATCTTCTCATCCAGGGTCATGCCTCGGATGGATTCCAGAAGCGGGTCGGCGCTCTCAACGACGACGGGCGCCGCCAGAGCCGCTCGCGTGCCCGTCGCGCGCAGGACCACTGGTCCGCCGGTCGCAGGCTGAGCCACTCGCCCGCCTGCGGCGCCGGGCGTCATGCCTGCGCCCGGGCAACCCACCAGCATGGCGAGTGCGATTGACAGTATGACATAGCCCAACGCACGCGACCGCACACTACCACCTCGGAATGCAGGATGCACGCGCTCGGGATATGCGCGCTCATGATGCAACCACGAACCAGGTTACGGCAACTTTCTCCGTTGACCAGGCAAAGCCCTGTGCAATCCGGGAGGAGCGCCGGCCGGTCGCGAGAATCATCTTGCAGAATGTGGCAAAGGAGTGTTTCCTTGTGGGCACGATCATGGGCAACATCGAGAAGAGGCTGGAGGATCTCGACATCAGGCTTCCCGAACCGCTCGACCCGACCAAGTATGGTTTTAAGTTCGTGCCCGTGAACCGCCACGGGGACCTGCTCTATGTGTCGGGCAACGGGGACTTGTCCATCACCGGCCAGGTCGGAGGCAACCTCACAGTCGAGCAGGGCTATCAGGCCGCGCGCGGCGCCGCGCTCCAGTGCCTGGCCGTCATGCAGAAGGAGCTGGGCACTCTGGACAGGGTCAAGAAGATATTCAAGGTGCTCGGCTTCATCAACAGCGCCCCAGGCTTCGGCCAACAGCCGGCCGTCCTGAACGGCTGCTCAGACCTCTTGATCGATGTGTTTGGCGAAAAAGGCAAACACGCCCGCAGCGCCATCGGGACGTCGGCTCTTCCGATGGGCCTTGCGGTAGAGGTCGAGATGCTGGTTGTGGTTGAGTAGAGGTGCCGCGGGGCGGTCACGGCCATCGGCAACCAGGGCCTACCCCACCGGCATTGGTCTCGCCAGATTCGAACCGCCCGCGTTGGTCTCCACGGACCAGCGGCGCTCGCCCCTCTCCAGTTCGCCGGGCTCCGCCTGCGCCCCCGTGGCGCCTACTTCAGCACCTTCGCCAGCTCGCCGAGCAGCACCGGCAGTCCTGTCCTGAGCGTTTCGAACTCTTCGACCCGGAAGAACTCGTTCGGCGCATGGACGTTCTCGTCCGCGCTCGATGCCCCGAAGAAAATCAGGTAACAGCCGAGGATGTCCAGGAACATCCGGGACACCGGCAACGTGCCGCCCAACCTGATGACCGCCGGGTCAGTGCCATAAATCTCCTTCTGCGTCTTGATCAAGGCCCCGATGGCGGGATGCGTGTGCGGGATCAGGTATGCTTTCACACCCATGCCGCCTCGTGTCACCTTGGCCGTGACGCCGCGAGGGGTGTGTTTCTTGATGTGCTCCTCTATCAGGTCAACAATCTTACTGGGGTCCTGGTCGGCGACAAGCCTGCAGGTTATCTTGCAGAAGGCCTTCGACGGGATCACGGTCTTCGTGCCCGTGCCCTGGAAGCCGCCCCACATACCGTTCAGGTCTAGCGTCGGCCGTCCGAACATCCTCTCCACCGCGGTGTACCCGCTCTCGCCAAAGAGTTCCAGGACGCCGGTCGCCTTCTTGAGCGTCTCGTCATTGATGGGTGCCTTGGCGAAAGCCTCACGCTCGGCCTGCGTCAGGGGGATGACGTCATCATAGAAGCCTTGCACGGCGATCTTGCCGTCTGGGTGCTTCATGCTGGCCACGATGGCAGCAAGCGCGTTGAGCGGGTTGTTCACCACTCCACCGCCCTGGCCGGAGTGCATGTCGCTCGCAGGCCCAGTTACCTCAATCTCCAACCCACAAATCCCCTTCGAGCCCGTCGTGGCTACGGGGGTCTTCGGGCCAAGTCCGCCGCCATCGACCGATACGGCGAGGTCCGCGGCGAAGAGTTCCTTGTTCTCAGCAATCAAGGCGGGGGCGTTCGGGCTTCCGGATTCTTCTTCGCCCTCGAAGAAGAACTTCAGGTTGACCGGCGACCCGCCGCCCCGGACCATCCCCTCCACTGCCGCAACAGCGGCAAACACGCCGCCTTTGTTGTCCGCGGCGCCGCGGGCGAATATCTTGCCGTCCCGGATCTCCGGCTTGAACGGAGGCGACAGCCAGTGGTCGAGCGGGTCGGGGGGCTGAACATCGTAGTGGCCGTAGATCAACACGGTCGGGGCGCCGGGCGTCTTTGCCTCGACCTTGCCGTAGACCGTAGGCTGGCCTTTTGTGGCCAGGATTCTGGTGTCCTGTATCCCGGCCTGGGCCATGCGTTTCCTCAGCCACTCCGAAGCCCGCAGCGTATCTTGCTTGAACTCCGGCATGGTCCCCACACTGGGGATGGATAAGAACTCAAGGAATTCCTCAATGTATCCCATCGTGTCAACCCTTTCTGGGCCTTGTAA
>JAUYEF010000233.1 GCA_030691635.1 Bacillota bacterium | reverse complement strand
CTGTTTGACCATAGCCAGCGGTGCTCCCCCGACCGTGCTGACGAAATAGGAATTGGTCCAAAGCGTCGGCAACCGGCTTCTCAGCTTCGGAAATTCATGCCGCAACAAACGAGAGGAGCGGCCCTTCATCCGCTTGATCAGAGAGTGAATCCCGAATTGAGGGTCTACCTCGACCAGCATATTGCCTGGGGCGTCAGGCCTCCTCTTTCATGATGGCGGCGCCTATCATGCCGGGCCCACCGTGCCTTCACTCACCTCCGAGCACGGAGATGTCGAGAGCGTCTTCGACTCCTGGTCGCCTTTTCCTTCCGGCAGGACAGCAAGCGCTGTTGCTGGAAGTGAACCCTGTCCCGTTTCACACAATGGCCTTGCCCGTGGAGGCGACAATGACCAGACTCGAGATAGACATCGCGCGCAGAGACCGGGCATGGCAGAGCGACACCAGACGCGTGCATGACTTCGAAGACGCCGTCAGAATGCTTGACGACCTGGGCTTCGTTCTTCCGTGGAGGCGGTCTGGAATCGACCTGCCGAGCTGGCGGGAGGCCTACCCACATCATGTCGCGCGAGAGCCGGGCCCCATCTGGCGCTGGAAAGAGGTGCTCCCGCAGAAGCGGCTGGGCTACTACGGCAAGATCCTTCGCAAGGGTCCTTGCTGTGTGTCTCTGGAGTATCTCCCCTGCTTCTACGCGCTTTCACAGCGAAACGGCGAAGCGGACGAATACCTGTACAGCTACCGGATGGGCCGTCTTTCAAGCACAGCCAAGCAGGTCATGGACAATCTGGTGGCTGCGTGGCCCGTCTCGACCTACGAGCTGCGCGACCGTCTTTTCCTCAAGACCCGGGAATCCCACCAGACGTTGAACCGCGCGCTGGATGAGCTGCAGGGCTCGATGTACGCCTGTGTGGCGATGGCCAGCGACGAAGCAGACAGAGAGTACACCTACTACTGGGCTCCGGTCGACGCCGTCTTCAGGGACCAGGTTGCCTTGGCCTCCGAAATACCGTCCGCTGAGGCGGCGCGCCGGCTGGTGGCCCGCTATGTCCGGTCCGCCGTATGTTGCGCGGTCGCCTATCCCGGCTGGCTGTTCGGGCTCAAGAAGCAGACGTACGATAGGGCTCTGCAGGACTGCCGGTCCGCGGGCGAAATCCGCGTGCTGGACGGACTTGAGGGTCTACCTGGACCGTGCCTTGTGAGCGCGGATTTCGAGAGCGCCCGGTGACTGACCAGGCGTCGCCAGCATCCGGGCGCTTTGATTACAGCACTATCTGGACCTCAGATATCCGATCTGGACAGATCCGCTCTAGACAGCGTCCAGGAACGCGCGCGCGTCCTTCGCGCCTGCCAGCGTGCCCGGTAGGTCCGAAGCTGCGTCCATCAGGGCTTTCACTTTCAAGGCCTTCCGCATCTGGCCGATCAGGATGGCGCCGGCAAGCCTGGATTCCTGGAGGTAGAACTTGACATAGTCCTTCTGGCCGTCGCCCCATTCCAGCGTGCGATACGGGCCCGCCCCTCTGCCGATGTCGCCCACCGAGAACAGGCTGGTCCCCATCACCATCGTCGTGTTCGATGGGACCACCGGCTCGTAGGTGGCCTCGCCCCCGGCCGCATTGATGCCCGCGACCTTGCCCTGAGCGGTGGCGGCAGGCCATATGCCGAGGACCTTGCCGGCGTGCTCCGCCGCGTCGCCCGCTGCGTAGATCCCTTGAGAAGCGCTCATCCGGTCGTCCACGACCACGCCACGGTTGACGTTCAAGCCGAGCGCTTTCGCCAGAGCCGTCTCCGAGCGCACGCCCGTCGAGAGCAGCACGACGCCGGCCTCGATCTTGCGCCCGTCCTTCAGGCTGACCGACTCGACGCTCCCCGCGCCGGCGATCTCCTGAGTGTCGGCCTCATAGACCGGCACCACGCCCGTCGACTCGACCACTTGACCGATGGTCCTCATGCCTGCGTCATCGAGCTGGTTCTTCAACAGGCCCTGCCCACGTTCCAGCACAAAGACCTGCTTGCCCCACTGGCGGAAAGCCCACGCCGCCTCAAGGCCCAAAAGCCCTCCACCGATGATGACTACAGCCTTCTTGTCCCGCGAGTATTCCTCTATGGCGAGAAGGTCGTCGTAGGTCCGGAGTCCGAAAACACCCTTCAGGTCTCTGCCCGGTATCGGCGGAATGGCGCTGACGCCACCCGTCGCCAGGACAAGCGCATCGTAGTGGTATGTAACGCCCGCCTCGTCTCTAACGGAATTCTTGTCGCCCGCAACCACACGAATGCCGGTTTTGACCGCAATCCTGCGTTCCGCGTACCAGCTTTCCGGGTGCAACAGGAAAGTCTCGACCGGCGCGCCCTTTCCAAGCACATACGTGAGACGCGGCCTGTGATAGGGCACGTAGGGTTCCGCCCCAAGCACGGTAATCTCGACTTGCTCGCTTTCGAGCCTCGCAGCTTCAGCAGCCGATACGCCTGCTGCGCTTGCTCCAACGATTACGACCCGGCTCGTGGTGGCTCACCCCTTTGCTATTCCTTCTCGAACATCTCCTTGGGCGCCCCGCAGACAGGACACACCCAATCGTCTGGCAGCGCCTCAAAAGGCGTACCTGGCTGGATATCGCCTTCACCCTGCTCCGGATCATAGACATAACCACAGACCGTGCATCTCCATTTTTGCATGCTATCCGCCTCCTACTTGCTCTCCGAGTCACTAACCAATCTACTACAACATGTGTACAAATCCTAGCCTTACCGGTGCCGTGGTAGAATACAGAAGTACAATGACCTGGAGGTGTCGTGCCTGTGAAGAAAGCGTATGTAGATAAGGACCTCTGCATTTCTTGCGGCCTCTGCGAGCAGATCTGCCCGCAGGTTTTCAAGCTTGGGGATGAGAAGGCCGACGTGGTTGAGGGCGCGGATTGCGAGGGACAGGACTGCTGCAAGGAAGCTGAGGAGTCGTGCCCGACCGCAGCGATCAAAGTCGAGTGAGCAGAAGTTGGCCCCAGGACCAGTGAGAGAAGGACCTGTAAGAGACTATATAAGGCCCGGGTTGAAGGTGATCTTCGTCGGCTTCAACCCGGGCTTTGCTTCCGGCATCACTGAGCGGCATTAGCTAGATGAGGTCCACCTTGAGCCCCGCCCCAAGCGCCAGGGCCTTTTCGTACAGGTATTTTGCGGTCGCTATATCCTCGATCGCAAGCCCAGTGGAGTCGAAAAGCGTCACCTCAGCCGCGCTCTTTCTTCCAGGTATCTTCCCCGTGACGACATCGCCGAGCGTGCCGGCGATCATCGCTTCGTTGTAGATGCCGTTGTGAATGGGTGTACTGACTTCGCCGCTGTGGGTCGCCTGCGCCATGTCGTCCACAAAAACCCTGGACGAGAGCAGGATCTGCGGGTCGAGCTCCTGCTTGCCGAGAGCGTCGGCGCCCACACAGTTGATGTGGTGCCCATCTCTGACGTGATCCTTCGTGAGCACTATCCTGTTACCGGGGGTTATGGTCGTGACCACATCGGCCTTTGCGGCCTCTGCGACGCTCGCCACGACACGGCATTTCTTGGGCGCTACCGCAGCGACCCTTGCCGCCCGCTCTGGGTCGATGTCATAAAGCAGGACTTCATTGAAGCCCATGACCTGGTCGAGGTAAACGAGATGCGGTCTGGCCTGAGCGCCGCATCCGATGATGCCCAGCGTCGAGGAATCCTTCCTCGCCAGGTACTTCGTCGCAACTGCGGTCGCGGCCGCGGTCCGGTACATTGTGATCGAAGTCGCATCCATGACCGCGAGCGGCTCGCCGGTCGTGGGATCATTGTACACAAGCACAGCCATCACAGTTGGCTTGCCAAACCTTCCTGGGTTCTGAGGGTGAGAGTTGACCCACTTGACGCCGGCCGCGCCGTTCACATACGCGGGCATCGCCCGGAAGTCCCCAGCATACTCAGGCAGATCGAGATAGAGCTTGGGAGGCATCTTCGCCCGGCCCAGACTGTATGACTTGAAGGCGTCTTCTACGACTTCCAGAACCTTATCCGGCTCGATGATATGCTCGATCGCCTGCCGGGAAATGATAAGCATCGGTCTCACCTCTTGGAGTCAGTTAACGTGAGGCTCTTTATCTGCTAGAGGCCACGATTCCTGCATATGGAGGTGCGTGTGGTTTGAACAAGCGGCTAGAGCGCTCAGGTACGATCGTCCGGCAGGACAGTCCGGACGACGCCGGGTTCAGATCGCCTGAGAAAAGAGGGCTCGATGAGACGCTGGTCAGGAGCGACAGCCCGGATGACGTTCCCACGAAAGTTGGCAGGCGAGCCTCAGGCAAGCCTGTATAGGGTCAAGATCCTGTGACAAGTTTCCCAGAAAGGCGATGCGCAATAGACTGTAGCATCAAAACACTGGGAGGCGAGTCTGGCTTGGGCAAGGGACATACGAGGAAAGTGTTCCCCGGCGCAAACACCGGCTGTGGGTTCTGGTCGTTCTTTGACTACCTTATTCCCGAAGACGCAGAACGGATTTTCGTCATCAAGGGCGGGCCGGGCGTGGGAAAATCCACATTCATGAGAAGAATCGCGGAAAAGATCACAGACCTGGGCTTCGACGTGGAATACCACTGCTGCGCCGCGGACCCGAATTCTCTCGACGGTGTGGTGATTCCCGCTTTCAACATCGGCCTGTTAGACGGTACGGCGCCGCAGGTCGCTGCATCGCGTAAAGAACGGAGGGACGCATACGCGCCCCTCCAGAGAAACCTATGGTTATGTTATCTACCTGGTTGTCGTGCGGCCGATGGTCCCACCCTGCGCGAGATTTTGCTCGGCGAGAGCGATCATGCGCCTGACCATGTTGCCGCCGACGGCGCCGTTCAGTCTCGAAGGAATGTCGCCAAGATAGCCGGAGTAGTTCGTGATGCCGAGTTCAGAGGCGACCTGCTGTTTGAACTGCTCCAGTGCCTGGCTCGCCTGCGGGACTACTGGCGTGTTGGTTTTCTGCCCTTCTGCCATGATTGTTTCACCTCCGCATATAGCATTGAACTTCGAGCCACGCAAAATGCTGGTTATTATTTGGTGCGCTGGAACAGTGTCTGGTAGATAAGGAGCCCTGTGAGCGCGATTAATGTGATCGTTTGCGCCCATGCGATGGCGTTCGCGACCCGTCCATTTGTGTGCCTGCCCATTATGCGTTTATCGTTGACCAGCCTGAGCATAGCTATCAATATGACGGGCAACAGGATGCCATTGACCGTTTGTGAGAAAAGCATCACCTTCACAAGGTTTGCCCTGGGGAACAGCAGTATCGACGTCCCGACCATGAGGAAGAATGTGTAGAGTCCCCAGAATACCGGCGCATCCCTGAATCCTGTGCCGATGTTGGACTCGAACCCGAATGCCTCGGCGACGGCGTGCGCCGTCGAGAGCGGCAGCACGCTGGCCGCCATGGTCGAAGCGTTTAGGAGACCAACAGCGAAGAGCACGGTCGCGTACTGTCCGGCGAACGGCCTCAGGGCGAGCGCCGCCTCGGCGGCGGACTCGATGCGCACACCGTTCGGGAAAAGGGTCGCGCCACAGGCCACAATCATGAAGAAGGACATCACGTCCGTCATCACGGCGCCCAGGTAGGTGTCGGCCCGCACATATGGCAGGTCGGCCTGGCCCAATCCTTTATCGACGACGAGAGCTTGCTGGTAGAACTGCATCCACGGAGTGATGGTCGTACCGATCAGCGCGATGACGAGCGTGATGTAACCTGGGTCCGAGGATACCGTGGGGACGGTGAGCCCGCGCCAGACCTGGCTCCAATCCGGCCGCGCCATGAACCCGGAGACTATGTAGGTGCCGAACAGCAGCACAAGCACGAGCATCGTGCGCTCCACCACTTTGAATGACCCGCGCAACACGAGTACCCAGACAAACAGCGCCACAGCGGGCACCGCGATGTACCTTGATATCCCGAGGATCTCAGATGCAGCGGCGACACCCGCAAATTCGCTGATGGTCGTCGCCAGGTTTGCGAGCACCAACAGCAGTATGGTGAATACCGCGGTCCTGACACCGTACCGCTCCCTGATGAGGTCGGCGAGGCCCTTGCCCGTCACGGCTCCCAGCCTCGCGGACATCTCTTGAACGACCACCAGTGCGATCGTCACAAGCAGCAGCACCCACAGCATGCTATAGCCGTAGTGCGCTCCGGCGATGGAATAGGTGGTGATGCCGCCCGCATCGTTGTCGACGTTCCCGGTGATGATTCCCGGGCCGGCCACAGCGAGGAAAATAGCGATCCTTCGAAAAAGGGCTCCTCTCACCCGGATCGCCTCCTTATCAGTCTACGGCGCCAGCCACCTCGTTCCATGACCAGGTCGATCGCGTCATCGATGGTTATGATCCCGAGCAGGTGCTCTTTCTCGTCCGTGACGGGGAGAGAGACAAAGTCGTACTTGGCCATCATGTCCGCGCACTCGTGGTCGCTCCACTCAGTCTCTGCGTGTATGACCGGCTGGGTCATGATGGCGCCCAAGATCTCGTTGGCCCTGGAAACGATCAGCTCCCGGAGGGAGAAAACACCTACCAGGCGGTTCTCTGCGTCAACGACATAGATGTAGTAGATGGCCTCCGCCTCTTCCGCGATCGCCCTGATGCGCTTGATACCCTCATCCACTGTGATGTCCGGCGGCAGGGCGACGTACTCCGTCGTCATTATGCCACCCGCCGTTCGCTCATCGTACTCCATGAGCCGCCTGACCGAATCGCTCGACGGCTTCTCCATGCCGTCAAGGATGGCATCAGCGCTCGGGCCCGGGAGGTCGGCCAGGAAGTCGGCGGCATCGTCGGGGGACATCTCCTCGACTATGTCGGACGCCTTCCCCGGGTCCAGGCGTCTGAGTATTGACGCCCGGAGCTGGTCTTCTTCGATGGAGGCGAGGGTTTCCGCGGCCCTTTCGAGGTCGAGGTTCGATAGCATCGCGATCTGCTCATGGGAGTCCAGGTCTTCCATCAGCACCGCCAGGTCCGCAGGGTGGAACGCGGCGGCCTTGTCCCAGGGTACCGCGAGCCTGAGCACACTGGACACGCTTCCGAGAGGCATGACGTGGTGCCAGTCTATCGTGGTCTCCCGGTTCCGGAAGAGCGATCTCGACGTGCTGGCGAGCCGTTCTCCGCCGAGCCTCCTGAGGAAGCTCATGGCGCCGACGCAGACGGCTTTAATCAGGACGCGACCAGGCAGGTAGTCGAGCACGATGTCGTTCACCCGTATGATCTTGCGGTTCCCTATGTCGACGACCTGCTTGTCCATGACATCGTCGATCAGTCTAACCTCGGGCTGGCTATCGTCGAGCGGCATCCACGTGTCATTGGGCTGCTCACAGATCATGCCTTCATGGCCGATGACCAGCCTGCGTGCGTCCGCCCGGCGCAGACCCTCCTGCGTCCGCATGATCACGTGCTTTGCCTCGGCAGTCGCCTCGCCGGTGGGGATGGTCAGGTCGACGAATTTCGCCAGTTTGTCGCCTTTGGCGTCCATCACTCTGCGCCCCTGCAGCGAACTCAGGTACAATCGCACAGCCGCCACCTCCGCCGTTAGCATTGCCATAAGTAGCATAGCACCGGCACAGCCGTGTCGCTAGATACCAGATGAGAGAGAGCCATAGAGAGTAACCGGATTCCATCCACGGAAATCAGTCTTCCATCGCCCGGCACGGTCCCACATCGCCCGAGATCATGCTCCAACATTTGTAGGAGTTGTCCTCAGTGTCACGCCGCATACGATAACCAGGGGGTCACGTCATGGGTGCCGCGGAAGGCAACAAGCCGGAGGTCAGAGTGCTCGGGGCGGGAGACGCAACCCAGCAAGCCGAGGCGGTCAGGCACGCTCATGGTATCATCCGCGCGATGATGCGGGAGGCGCGGCAGGATGACGGCAGTCATATACACCAGGGTATCGACGGACGAACAGGCACAGAAAGGCTACAGCCTGGAAGTGCAGGCGGAGGCGTGCCGCTCCAAGGCCAGCGCCCTGGGCGCGGCTGAGATACTGCAGTTCTCCGATGAGGGCGTCTCAGGCAGCCTTCTCCGCCGTCCCGGGCTCGACGCAGCCCTTGACGCCATACGTCGTCGTAAAGCGGACATCTTCATCTGCACCGAGCCGGACCGGCTCTCGCGGAAACTCGCCCACCAGCTCCTCCTGACCGACGAGATCGAGAGGGACGGCTGCCGGATCGAGTTTGTGGCGTTTGACTGGGATTCGGGAGCGGAGGGCCGCCTCTTCTATGCGATAAAGGGCGCGCTCGCCGAGTACGAGCGGCACAAGATACTCGAGCGCACCAGGGCCGGCAAAATCCAGAAGGCAATGCGAGGAGAACTGACTCACTCGCCCAACACCTATGGCTACACATTTGATTCCGCAAGCGACAGGCTTGTGGTCTCGACCGTGGAGGCCACCGTGGTGCGGCACGCGTTTGACCTTGCCGCATGGCTCGGCATGGGAGCCGCCGAGATCGCGTCGCGCCTGAACTCGGTGGGCATTCCCTCGCCTCGGGGCCGGATTTGGTCCAGGACCACGGTGGCGCGGATGCTGCATAACCGGGCGTACAGCGGAGTAATGCACTTGCAGCGTTTTGATACGGAGGGCAAGGGCCAGAACAAGTACAGGCCCAGCCGCGACAGGGTTCGCGTGCGGGAACGCCCAGAAGACCAGTGGATCCCGGTGAGCGTTCCCGCGCTGGTTGACGAAGCGACGTGGCAGAAGGCCCAGGCGTCCATGGAGGCTGCACGCCGGCGAAGGCCGGGACTCTCGAAAAGGCGGTACATCCTCAGAGGGCTCGTCAGGTGCGGCCTCTGCGGGCACACGATGCACGGTAGCCTGGCGACGTCGCGCGGTGTCAAGCGACCGTACTACGTGTGCACGGCGAAGTCGCCGGGCGTGGCAGGCCAACCGTCATGTCGTCAGCCCTATTTCCCATCTGTGCCGCTGGAGGAGGCAGTGTGGGCAACGGTCGCAGCCCTCCTGCTCTCGCCCGCAGCGCTCGAAGCTCTCAACCCGGCCGCCGGCCAGGCCGGACCGGAGAGCTCCACTGCCGTCATGACCGGTTTCGAGGCACGTGAGAGTCAGATCGCGGCGGTTACGCTGGACCAGGCGATACACGAGCGGGAACGCCTGATCGATTTATACCAGCGCGGAGTCATCGGAAAGAGCGAGATGGACGCGCGGATCAAGGCAGTGCAGGACCGGATGCGCCTGTCGCGCGCGACCCTTGAGCAGAGCGCCGTGGACTGCGTGGCCGGGCACCGGCAGCTCGGGAACCTGGGGGATCATGGGTCCGCCGGGCGTGCCGACGATGTGGGAGAGGCAGTGCTGCATTTGGAGCTCGTGCGCGCTTTTCTGGACGGCGCCAGCGATGCCCAGCAAGAGGCCATAATCCGGTCCATCGTTCAAACGATCACCGTGGAGCGCCGTGACGCCATCACGGTCTGCTGCTACGTTCCGGGCCTCCCTCCTGTGTAGCCTCCCGTTACAGCGCTCCACGTCGTCGACCCGAAGAACCCTGGCGTCGTGGACGAGATCATACACCTGGGTGACCACTGGGACGCCCAGAGCATGGTCCCCCATAAGAACCGGGTGCTGGAGATCAACCACGAAACCTCCCGGCTGTTCCGGCGGGCGTATGACTACCTGTCCATGGCCGAGAAGGCGAACGGCGTCATTGAAAGCGCCGTCAGGGACACCGGCGCCCTGGACTTCCGTGGCCTCGATGACCAGGCGACGGCTGTGGCCGCCGACGCTCTAGGCACGGAGACTCGCGAAGGATACGGCGCTGCCAGGCACCTGTTCGCATCCGCAATAAGCCCAGCGGGCCTGAAGAACCATCTCGAAACCCTGACGTGGGGGCTCGGGAGGAAGTACCTTGTCGTCGGCAAACCCGGCACAGGGCGCACCACCCTGGTGAAGAAGGTCGCAGACATGATACGGTCCCGCGGCTTTCATGTCGAGTATTACCATTGCTGCCTGGACCCTGAACGAATCGACCACGCCATAGTGCCCGAACTCAGGACGGGGATCTTCAACGCCTCCGAGCCGCACGCGATCATGCCCGACGCGGGAGATGTGCTCGTGAATACGGGCCAGTTCGTGGACGCAAACCGGTTCGAGCGGCTCTCAGGCGAGATCCAGGAAGCGGAGGACCTGTACTCGAGAGCCCTGGGTAACGGCCTGGTATTCATGTCCCTGGCAAAGCGCACACACGATGAACTGGAGAAGTACTACTCGCCTTACATGGACTTCGCGGCAATAGATGCGAGGAGAGAGAGAACACTCGACCGGATCCTGGAACTGGGGCTCGCGGGCAGGCCTGAACAGTAGGCTTCGGTTCGAGCGTGACGGGCCGGTCTGAAGGGGTCGGGCTCGATGATTCGTGCCTGACGGCCCCTACTTGCCGCGCCCCTACTTGCCGCGGGCGCTGATGGCCCTATGCGCAATGGCCACCGCGATGTCGTCAAGATGGACGAGGCCGACCTGGAGCAGTATTGCGACGGCGAGGTGTTCTCCTGAACGGGCGATGCCGATCTTCCCGCCCACATTCAGCCCCATGCAGCGCGGAACGAGCTGCATCAACGCCTCGTGAGCGGCGCCGGCCACGGCGCCCTCGTGCGGGTGGCACTCCTCGATGACGCCTTCCCGTTTGGCGGCGACGATGGCCGTCTCAATCATCTTGGGGGTGGCGTTATTGAACGGACCACCGAAATCCGCCGCGGCTGCGGCGACGCCCTCCCCACCCAGAAAACGCTTCAACTCGCGCTCTTCTTCGCGCGAGCCACTGATGGCCATGCGCAGAGCCGCTTTGGCCACAGA
>JAUYEF010000100.1 GCA_030691635.1 Bacillota bacterium | reverse complement strand
GGCATCCGGCGCCGCCTGGCGCAGATCCTGGAAGGTGGCGCGGAGGGTGTGGTGCAGCGCTGGGTTGTCGCGGTGGCGGGACAGGGACCCTGTGGCATCGGTGGCCACGGCGCGAACAGCCGCCGCCCTCACCAGGGAGGTGAGCGGGCGTTTTCCTTGCGCCACCAGGGTAGGTGCGCCCAACAGCTCCGCCAGGCGCGGCGGTACCATGAATCGGACGTTCGCAAGGCCCTCGCGACCCAGGTGGCGGCGCAGGTCGAGGCCCGCGTACGTGGTGGGCACTATGATCGTGACGGGCGCAAGGGGAGCGTCCGTTTTCAGCGAGGACAGGAGCGCGCGGAGGCGATCGCGGGCCTGCGCACCCAGAGGCTCCAGGAAGAGGCGACGCTCCAGACGCATACGGCGGCTCCGATCCCGGTGCGGCCCACACATGAAATACAAGGCCCTGGCCTCGACACTACCCACCTGAGGCCTAGGTCGCGACGTCGTGGGGTTGACGTCCTACTAGGGAGTTTGTTCCACCTCACAGCCCCAGTGCGTCCGTGACTCCCAGTGCACCTGAGAATACCGCTGGTGGTCAACCCTGTCAACGGAGCAACACATGTCGAAAAGAACACCTATTCGTCTTGCTGCCGACGGCTCCTTTGCTTCCTCCGCCAGCCAGACCGTCGTGAAAGCGCGGGTTGCCTGTCAATGCACCGCTAGCCAGACCGTTGATCGTTCCGCAGTATTGTGGTACAAACGCAGACGCGAGGCGTAGTATTCGACTTCACCTCACGCTTACTCTAGGACTTCTTCGTTGGGTGTCTTGGCCGGCTACTCTCTACTCGGTGGAAGCCTGTTCATTGTTGGGGCTCCTTCTCAGTCGTACAACTCTCACCAAGGTGCTGTGTCACGTATGATTGTATCACAGACAACGCTGCATCAGAGGTGGTGAGCAGATCGGGATTCATCACCTCTTCGAACGATAGTCCATCATGCTGCTCTTTCGGCACAACAAGGCACAGACACTTGCGATCCAACTCGCTCGTTGACTTGGCGTGTTTTACAGCAAGGGTCAATTGCGCCAAGGCCTCTGGGAAATGCTTCTCCTGAGCTTCAAGGATCCCGAGATTGTATTGGGTAGGGCCAGGCGACGGCGGATCACCTTTCCCAGCGTCCTTATCCCTCATCGCCTTTTCGAACATCCCTCTCGCTTTTGGAAAGTCACCCGCGACCATGTAAAGGTACCCTAGGTTGTTCTCAAATCCATGAGGTGAACCATACCTAACTGCGAGTTCGCCGTGCAGAATGGCCATCTTCGTGTTTCTCTTGCCGACGTAACACTCGACGGCCTGATCCACGTGTCCGTCTGCAACGAGTGTCCTGGCGCGAGAGTTTTCGGTTTTCTCCACGCTGGTGGCGAGTTGATCCAATGTGATCACAGGGATGCGGTCAATCCGCATCTTGACGTCGCCGCCCAGCGTGCCCGCGCGACCCCTCAGTTCCTCCCCCATCCGAGACAATTGTTCGAGTGAATCTGCGGCCACATCGGTGGGACTCTCCCATCTGTGCCAGCAACTCACCGTTGCCCATGGCGTGATAACAGTGACGGCAACTATGGGCACGCTGTCCGCGCCCTGGAAATCAAAGCTGGCCCAATACAACTCCGTAGCCAAGGGTAGAGAAGACTTAAACACATCGACGCTGCTGTCAGGCGCTACCATATGACTGGCTATCTCAGTGATGTCCGGTGGTTCCGTAGCCCCGACTCGGATTGGGCCCATTTGCTGGAGTCCTTTCGTCGCACGTGCTAAGTGCCCACCCACCCGAGTGCCAATAAAGAAGTCAAAGGGACGCTGGGTCACTCGCAGGGTTACCCCGAAGTTGCGGGCCCAGTACCTACAGTACACTCGGTCGAACTCATCTCCCTTGAACCGAATGAAGTCCTGGTCTTTATTGAGAATCCCGCTCTCAATGAACTTCAGAAGGTAGGATTCAAGTTCTTCCCTGCTGAAACGGACTGTTCCCGGAAACACGAACTCTGCAAACCATATTTGGTCGATCGTCGCTTTCCCGTCGCACGGGATCAGCACGCGGAGCGCGTTAAGCTGACTCGCATTCAAGTTGCGAATGGCTTTGATCACTGGCCGGGCCGTCACATCACGTGCCTTCTCTAGCTCCCCTCGAAGGTCTTCCAGCACGGCTACGGTCAATTCCATTTTCCTGGCGCGGCCCTCTTGCACTCTACGAAACATACAATGGCACAGCAGTTGAATCTCGTAGGGTCTGCCTCCAGTGAGTTCCTGGATCTCTCGCACCTGCAGGCTATTGCCGTCAAACAACTCTGCTGGGTCTATTCCCTCAAGGGTCTCCAACGGCTGGAGTATGCATGTCCGGGTTTCGCCAACATCGTGGAACGGTTCGATGCTTATTTTCTTGAACTGCCTCACGATGGGAGCGAACATGTCATCCATCGCCGAGAACAACTCAGGCGATCCTGTGACCACGAGCATGAAGCCTTTGGTACCTATGAACACACTCCTGAGCTTCTGAAGATGCGCTTTGCTCTTCGCCAACACGTCACAATCGTCTAGTAGCACGACTATCGCGCGTTTCATCTCTTCTTGAATGACAACCAGGTCCCGCTTGAACACCGCATCTGATAACACCGCGGCCTGATTGCCACTCTTCATGGCTCGGGCATACTGCAGCGGAAACGCGAACGGACAGAACGTCTTATCTTGTGGCACTTCCAGCGCATCTACGCCATCGCGGTACGTAGAGTAGGTCTTGCCAAGGAGTCCTTCAAATGCGCCCTCTGTACATGCCTCGGTGAGGACTGCGTCAAAGACCTTGTGGAAGAACACCAGTTGAGATCCTACCTCATCGTCACCTAAGTCGACTCTTACGACACAGAAGCCAGCGTCCTTCGCTTTTGCCTCGACCATGTTCAGCAGACTGGTCTTGCCTGAGGCCGGTGCCCCAACAATAGCGAGGCTGATTGGCCTCTCGGCGGATCGAGCGTGGTTGAGGTAGTATTCGACATCGTTGAGTTCACTTCGGCGACCTGCAAACAGGGACCGCACAGTGATAGCATGCGAAAAGTCGTAGGGGTTTGCGAACTTGTCGAGAGTAGTCATGATGCCCCCTCGTTTGATATCTGCGCTGTGCAGAGCTTCGCCAAGACCGAGAAAGCAGCCATGGCTTTGTCTTCTACCTCCTGGGATTCGACCCATGCCTCCAACTTGTGACCCTGCCCCCTGTATCTTGGGAGTGCCTGGTATGCCCTCAAGCACTCAAAGTAGCTCGCAACCGGTTGGATGTCCTTGCCTAGATACTCCGAGTCGAACCACCATTCTGCGGACACAAATGCCCATTCATTGAGACAGGGGACTGGCTCGCACTCGCGACAGAGAGTCAGGGCCCCTTCCCCCTCGCGTCGAAGGCGCGCTAGGCGGTGAGGTATGTCTTCCGCGGCAGTATATCGTCTGGCGAGTTGTTCGAAGCGTTCAGCCCCAATAGCTGTCTCGATTCTCTTCAAGGCTACCTCCAAAGATGC
>JAUYEF010000073.1 GCA_030691635.1 Bacillota bacterium | reverse complement strand
AGAGAGCGACCACCGCCCAGTCGAGAAACGTCAGTTGCACATCCGGCCGCCTCCGCGGCGTCTGGCGAAAAGGTCATTGTACTTGAGAGCACCGGGATGTGGGTTCGGGCGGCGCGTGCGGCCGAGCTTATCGCTTCGGTTCCGGGCAGCACCAGGCGGGCGACGGGGATACTCCAACCTGGACGTGGAGATGGCAGGCCGCGATCTTCGGGCGCACGGCTTTCGGGCCTGTCTTCGGGCTGGACGGGGGCCTTGAGCGGGCGCATCCGGGGCGGCGGGCTGAGGCTCATCTGGGAGCGGATCTCCATAAGTTACAGGCAGGTACAGACGACCGGCGGGAGGGAGCGGTTCGGCGGGGAGGGCAAAAGTGGGTTCGTTTGAGAGATTCTGGGGTGCGGGTTTCGGGGGTGTCGCGGGGGCGGGTGTGTCCGGGGCGAGTGAGGCGGGGCCAAAAGTGAGTTCGTTTGACAGATTTTGGGGTGCGAGTTTGGCGGGTGAGAGCGGGCGGGGCCCGAAGAGGGTTCGTTTGATGGGAGAGGCGTGTTTCGGAGGATGTGGATGTTTTTGAAGGCGCGCTGGCGGATGTGGTGGGGGCGAGCCTCATAGCGATGCAAGAGGGCGAGTTGGGGTGAGGAGGCCAAGTCGGTGAAAGCGCCGGTGATGCGACCGATTTCGTCGCCGGGCTCGCGGGCGTTGATGGCGTCGTCGTGGAGGCGGGTTTCGATGGCCCAGACGCGGCGCATGCGCCAGAAAGCGGAGGCCATTTCCTCGACGACGCTGAGTTCGACGTCGTCGGCGGGGCGGTAGCGGTCGATGTGTGCTGAGCCAGGAGGATGTCGAAGTTCTCGCGGGACTCGTTGGTCAGGACGACGCACTTGGCGAGAATGCCGTGGCGGATGGCGTTGAGGGAAGACGCTTGCTTTCCGGCGGGTGTGGTGGGGCCGCGGGGGCGAGCGCCGTTGGCGCGGGAAGAAAGGATTCGCTCTTGGGACGACATAGCACCTCCCGTTCTGAGCATATATCCAGGGTCCGCGGTGGGGAGCCGATTGGGCGTGGAGTGAGCGAGGGGGGGTGGATGGATCCGATTTGGAATCACTCAGATAAGTGTTCTTGGAGAGTGTCTGTAATAAACCCGGAGGTGTTGTGACCGGGCGAGTGACGGGGGGCGCTTTGGCTGGCCAGGCGACTGCCTGGCATCCTGCCGCCGCTCGGCTTCCCTAAAACGCCGGAGAGGACCCAATGTCGCCGGCCTCGGTGGCGGAAGATCGCGCGCCGTTTCTCGACGAATTGCCCGAGTTCGCGCGCAACGTGCTCGAGTTGCCGGGCCAGCCGGTCGAGGACGGCGCGGGGACGCTCGCCCGCTCGCAGGTGACGCTGACCTTCCCCGCGCGCTTCATGCTGGTAGCGGCGATGAATCCGTGTCCGTGCGGGTAACAACTCAACGAGGCTGAACCCAGAGTGCCGGGGGCGACAAAACGAGAGCCAAGGGTCAGCTTCTGAAGCTGGACGTTACGGGTACGAGTCCCGTCTCCAGGTCAATAAGTCTTTTAGCATAAACAGCTTACAGCGGCGTGTTTCTTTCCGAGAAATCCGCGACTTCGCACGACTCCAATCGCGGGTATCGACTCAGCAGTGGACAGATTCAGGCATGAAGGAGTGCGGGGGAGGAAATGATCAAGCGCCAGCGCCAGGCGACTTTCTCTAGCGAGGGTTTCGAATGTTGGAACAGCATCCTGGGAGAAGGCCGGAGAATCAAGGGATCACTTCCCGCACGCAGCGGAGCCCCAGGTCGTAGCTCCGGCAGCGGCCGGCAGCCGCAGGCGTCGCAAGTACCTACTCCGGAATGGACCAGTTTGCCGCAGGGGGAGTTAGTCCAGCGCCCCAAACGCGCCACTCCTCTCAAGCAGCGACCCGAAGTGGATGGACGCTCGTTCTCTCCCTTCGAAAGAATGTCTTTGCTCCTGCATCGTTATTTCAAACCCTTTGGTTTCTTCGCGTTCCAGGGCCCCTCCCCCAGTGTCTGAATCGCAGCGGTGAAAGCATACATCTTGACAGACCAGACACATTGGTGTATATCTTATGCAAGCTCCAAGAAGATTCATGGGCATTCGAACAAGGGGCGGGGTGTGCCGACTCCCAGCCGAAAAGTGTATGGCACTTGAGGCCCGTTGGAAGCGTGAACTTGCGGGCCAGCGTGGCTTCCCAAAATGACCACGGCAAGTGAGCGCGCGCCACATAGCGCGCATGAACTGAGAGGAACTTATGTTGAATAGCCGTAACGTATCGCGTCTTGTCACCGCGTTGCTATTATGCGGTCTCTTGTGGATTGCGAAGGGCCAGACCACCGCGACGCTTTTCGGTGTGGTCCGGGATGGCAGCGGCGCTGTCGTGCCCGAAGCGAAGATCACCGCTCGGAATACAGGCACGTCCTTCTCGCGCACGGGCTCCAGCAACGAGACCGGCGCGTACCTGATCACGAATCTTCCTGTCGGGCCTTACTCGCTTCTGATCGAGAAGGTCGGGTTTCGACAGTTTGCTCAGGACGGCATTACCTTGCAGGTAAGCCAAAATGCGCGCGTGGATGCCGTCCTTGTGGTCGGGCAGGCGACCGAGAGCATTACGATATCCGGGGCTGCTATACAGCCGCGCATAATTAAAAGGACATAAGGGCTCCGGTTGTGGCATACTTGTCGTAGGAGGAGTGGCCATGCTCCCACGACTTTTGCGTTTGCACCCGAAGACACAGAGCCGACTGGTCCGCCTCGGCAAGGAAG
>JAUYEF010000033.1 GCA_030691635.1 Bacillota bacterium | reverse complement strand
TCACAACAGGTGTCTGGTGACCCAATGCCGAATCGGTAACTAAGAGTCCATTTGAGTGTTGTGGGATCATCTGGCGCCCTTCCAGGAGTCGCCAGAAGGCCAGCCAGACTGGCCACCTGGGGAAGGTCATCTTCTGCACGTAGGGCGCCTGGCCAGGCGCCCTACGTCCGGCTCCAACTGGTCCAAGTGTATTTGTGCCGTGAAGAAGGCTGACGGTTTTCACCCGTCGGTGGTGCTCCTCACGAACGCATAAAGTCAGTCTCGCCGCTGCACGATTCAGCGTTTTGTTGGCCCCTTGGACGAGTGTCGATCGGGTGGCTCGCGGCCCCCCAGCGAGACCGGATGGTCGCCACGCACAGGCAATGAATGCGCGGACGCGCACTCGGCGTTGGGTGACAACCGTACCGGTGGGGGGAGGAATGCTGGTCGAATAGAAGGCGCCGACGCGCGGTGTGCCATCGACAACCAGTAGACTACACGATCGCCAACCTTCGCTGGCGGATGCGTGCCAGATAAGGGGCAGGCCGCTCGGCGAGGCGTTGTGTACCTACAGCCCCAGGCCGGGGCTTGGCTGGCTTCGTGCCCGGGACGGAGACCGCCGTGGCGGGGTGGCCGGAGCGTCCCCCAGAAGGTCGAGCTGCTGAGGTGGTTGGGGAGAGGGTGACTTGAAGTGTTTGCTGGGTGTGAGCCGCTGGTTTTGATACGACGAACCAATCTGCGGCCCGTATAGCTTTTGTGGGCAATCTACCATCTTCTCGAACTCAAGACGAGCAATCTTCTGGTTGTCCTCGAGGGAGAAGGGCACGTCGTGGGCCCGCACCTCCAGCACGGCCCTGCTTCCCATCACTCCCTCTTCTGGGGCGTAGCCAAAACCTGGGTCAAAGAAACCCGCATAGTGGGTGCGCAGTTCCCCACTAGTGGGGTCGTATGCGGTCATCTCACCCGCTAGCCCGGGTGGGATGGACACCCCTTCGGCTGACATCAACAGATAGAACTCTTCAGGCTCCAGAATCAGCCGGTTTTCTCGCCCTGCAAAGAGGGGATCCCAGAAATCCTCGACACGATGGTGTTCGGTCAATGAGAGATTGAGCAGCATGCTATTCTTCTTCGCCCGGTAGCCCATGAGTCTGTCATCATCACCACTCAAGTCAACTCTCAGAAACAGGCCATTGGACACCAGCAAGTTGGGGGACGGTACTGCCCGCCTACCTACTCCAGCCGTGCCGTAAGTATAGAGTAGCGGCGTGCGCTCGTGCACCCGTCTGATGTCTTCGTCATTCAGCCTGGCATCGCCCACTATCAACCTGAGTTGGTTTAGCGACAGCTTCTCGTGCACTTGGATCGTGAATGAACGGGAAATCACTTCCAGGTAGAGTGGGCCACAGTACCCCGCCGAGATTTCGTCGAAACCGGGGCTCCTGTCAGCTAGGACTCGAGTGAATACGTCAAGGCGCCCAATCGAACTCTTCGGGTTTGCCCGGGCCCGCAACCACGGCGGGAGGCGCAGCCCTTCGATCAGCGGTATGAGGTACGGACGATTCTTCTCGAGGACCGCGCCGTCACGCAAGTCGATGCTGGGCCCCAGTTGGTATTCAACCAATGTGCTCTTTACCGACCTTTGCCCCGGGAGGAAGCTGCTTCTCAGGCGGAACGCTACTGGCCCCAGACGCAAGTCTACGGATGCGGGCTGGATATTCGATTGCGGGATCGTGTAATCGCCCCCGTCTAGCCAACCCGCGTCCACCGCCATCTGTACGGCGTGGTCTGGCAGAACACCGCTCAAGTCTTGGAGCCGGGCTGGATCAATTGACATTGCGTGGTTGATCCAGCCCGTGTGAGTCACGTGGGCCAGGCCTGTGTCGGTAGGCTGCGTAACACCCAATGCTACAGAACACTCCGTCGGCCAGACGCCCCGAACCGAAGCCCTCTCCAGAAGGCAACGGGCGTCCGCAATTCGGGCAGACGCCATTCGCTCGGCAGAACTCGATCCACTCATGGTCAGTCACAGCCCCATAAGCATAGACCAAAGAGCCGCGTCTCGTCTACCTGCGCGAGCATCTTCCTCGCTGCTGCGCTGGTGCTGGCGGGCACCAAGGCTCGGACGCTCAATCGCAAAGCTCGCCGGCATCGCCCCACACCAAGGCTGCACGGCACAAAACGTCGCCCCAGGCTCGGAGCCACTGGGTTCTCCGTAATGCTATAATCGCTACACAATCCGATCGCGGAGGTAAGCTGGCCATGCTGTTAGGCACTAGGGCGCTTCGGCAGCGGCTGGACAAGGGTGAGATCTTCCACCCCGGGATTTGGGTGGCAGGAAGCATAAAAGAGGCGTCCTATGCCCTCAGGGTAGCGTCCGACGGCCTGATGGTCGAGGGCGAACAGTATCCGCCTCATACCACTTACCCCCGTCCATACATCGTGGTTTGAAGTGGACCAAATTTCGGGGTCCACCTCAGTTGATCCCGGCAAGATCGCCGTATTCTCAACTGTCGAGCGGCTCAACATGCCCAGCGATCTGGCCGGCAAGATTGGCATTCGGTTCGACTGGGCTTGCCGAGGGTTGATGAGCCTTGGAGGTCTCCAGGTGGACCCCTATTATGGACAAGGCAAATCCGAGGAGCGGCTGTTCCTGAGAGTCGCCAATCTGGGAAACGACCCAGTCAAGATTCAGCCCGGCGATGACGTGTG
>JAUYEF010000393.1 GCA_030691635.1 Bacillota bacterium | reverse complement strand
CACCTAGATAATAGCACGGCCCTTCTTTATTGTTAAATCGGCCCCGACCAACACAAACTAGAACCGAGCCAAAGCACACAGGGAGAGTGGTGGGTGGGTATGCGACGCCAGCGGAACGTCGAGAGCGCGCAGTGGTTCTACGAAAGCGGAACCACCTGATGTAGGGCTGCTGATTCGTAGGCTGCAAAGACGGCTGCCAGCGTCTCAAGATTGTCCGTGACTTCGTTCTGTGCTGGCTGGCCGCTGCGCAGAGATTGCGCGACATGGCGCTGTGTATTGGTAAAGCTCTCCTGATAGGCCTCGCCTGGGGTCATTCCTGGGCGGGCAGAGTATCGCTGCGTGTTCGTTGCCGTCGCCACGATGATCGAGTCATCCTGATATGGATCCAGCTCAATAGTGCCTGCATCGCCCTCCACCACAAACGGATCGACGTTCCCTCTGATCAGTGGCTTCTTGTCTGCGGGGACATGTGTTCTCCAGCTAATGTCGATGACACCGGTCACCCCGCTACGGAACTCTAGGATCACGACTGCGAGATCCTCACCGTGCACCAGCTCGCTGCCGTGGCTCATGCGGGCGTACACTCGCTCTATCTTGCCCAAAAGGAAGCGCATGGTGTCGATCAGATGAATGCCCCAGTCGTAGACGATCAGCATTGGCAGAGTAGCCAACGTGGGCTCGCGGGCGAGCAGAGGGGGAACGGTTCCGTCCATGCGTGGTAGGAAAGAGCTGTCGTGCATCTGAAAACGTGCATAGCGCGGGTTGCCGATTGTGCCTTGATCGAGTAGCCTCTTGGTTTCTTGATACCACCGCCGCCAGCGCCAGTTCTCGTTGACGATGCACCGCACACCGGCAGCCCGGCAGGCTTGCTGCATCTCGCGGGCTTCCTCCATAGATGTAGCAAACGGCTTCTGGCACAGGATATGTATGCCATGTGCAGCCGCGGCGAGAACCTGTTCGCGATGGACATCCGGCGCGGTCGCGATGTCGACAAAGTCGAGATTCTCTGTCTCGAGCAAGGCGCGATAGTCCGCATAGATGTGGGCATCATCTATGCCAAAGCTGCGCCCCATGGCCTCCGCGCGCGAACGCGTCCGATTTGCCATGGCGACGATCCTGACATCTGGGATGGCCTGCCACGCTATCATATGATGGATGGAGATAGGGCCAGTGCCCAGAAGCCCACCACGCAGCGGTCTCTCGCCAACCACTTCCCTGGCCGACATAGAGGCAGTCTCCTACTATCAGCCGATCATATGCCCCTCGCAGAGGACCGTCTCAATCTCCGCCCTGGGCCGCTGAATCTGCACCTGCCGCCCGGCGAGATCACCCGTGGACTTGCGTCGGCGACACGGTGGCAAGCACGCCGACGCGCGCGCAAGTGTGACTGCCTGCTCCGCCATTGGCTCATCGATCCTCAGAACCGGCATCCGCACAAGGCGCGACGCCACGTCCACGCACGGCGCTACGCAGGAGTCAGAACAGCAGGTACGGATTCTCGAGCATGTGCTTCACCTCGACCAGAAACGTGGCGACCGTCGCACCGTCCAGAACGCGATGGTCCGCAGAGACGACCAGATGGAGCACCGGCCGCACAACCACGCCATCCTCAACTGCCACGGGCTTGGGTGTGATACGCGCCACTGCCAGGATGGCTACCTCTGGTGGGTTGATAGGGGCCCTGAACTCCTCGATGCCGAACATACCCAGGTTGTAGATGGTGAAAGTCGCCCCCGTCACCTCGTCAATGCTCAGCTTGCCGGAGCGTGCCCGCTCGGCGAGATCCCTGGTCTCTGCGTCAAGAGCAAGCAGGCGCCTGGCGCCAGCGTTCTTGACGACTGGGACGACGAGGCCGTCATCAACACTGACGGCGACACCAATGTTGACCTCATCGTTGAGCCGGACGTTGCCTTCCGCAAAGTAGGCGTTGACCATTGGGTGGTGTTGAAGCGCATGTGCAACCACTCGGACGAGCATGGCCGTCGGCGAGCATGTCCCCCTCGCCTGTTCCGCCTGGGTCATGTCGGCGTCGACCCCCAGGGCGAACTGCGGGATGCTGGCGCTCAGAGCCATGCGCTGCGCCATGGTCTTCCGCCTGCCCGTGAGCGGGACCGTGCGCCCAGCAACGGGTGCAGCCGGTTGGGCCTGAGAAGCAACAGGTCCCGCTACCTGAGCGGCAGCGATACCTGGGGGCGGAGCAGGAGCCCCCTCTTCCTGTGGGCCTGCAGCGGCTGCCCTTGCCTGTGCCCCGAGCGCTGCCTTGACGTCGGCTTCGACGATCCTCCCCGCTGGCCCGGTACCGCGCATAGTGCCTAGATCCAGCCCCGCTTCGCGCGCCAGCCGGCGTGCTAGAGGAGATACCGCAATGGGCTCGCCTGCGACGGCGGCTTGTGGTGCGCTAGCTACTGAGTGTTCGGCGGCGACGGCTGCAGCGGCTGGCACGGGCAACCCTGGCACTGATTCGCCCGGAGACACGACGTAGGCAATCACTTGCGCAACCGGCACGGTGACATTCGGCCCAGCGGTGACGCCGCGGAGCATGCCGGACGCTGGCGCCTCAATGTCCATGCTGACCTTGTCGGTCATGATCTCCAGCAGCGGCTCGCCCTTTTCCACACGTTCGCCCTCGCGCTTGAACCACCGGACGATCGTGCCCTCTTCCATGGTCATGCCCATCTTGGGCATGACGACGGCTGTAGCCATGACGATGTTTCCTCCAGATACATGCAACCCTCCAGGGGCCTTCGGTGCGCTTCTCAGGATGGCAAGTACGGTGCTAGCATCAGGCGAGAAGCTACTGTGGCTTGCCGACCACTTCCTGAACGGCAGCGACGATGTCGCCGACCTGGGGAATGGTTGCCTGCTCCAATGGTGGGCTGAACGGCATGGGGTTCTCTGATGCTCCAATGCGGATAATGGGTGCGTCGAGATAGTCGAACGCGTTTTCGTAGACTGCTGCGCTCAATTCCGCTGTCGCACCAAAACGGCGCACGCCCTCGTCAACAATCACGCAGCGATGGGTCTTGCGCACCGATTCGGCCAATGCCTCGACATCGAGCGGGTAGAGGCCACACGGGTCAACGATTTCCGCCTCGATGCCGCGCTCTGCCAGTTGCTTGGCACCATCCAGAGCCTTGTAGACCATGGCGCTGGTGGCGACGATGGTCACATCGCGCCCTTGCCTGTGTATCCAGGCGCGCCCAAGGGGAAGAACATAGTCCTCATCGGGCACCAGTCCACGAACGCTGTACGTGGTCTTGTTCTCGCAGAAGATCACCGGGTTGTCATCGCGGATCGAGGCCTTGAGCAAGCCCTTGATCAGGTACGGCGTCGAAGGGACGACGACCTTGAGGCCCGGAACGTGAGCGAACCAGGCGTGCAGGCTCTGCGAGTGCTGGGCCGCCCCCGATCGGCCGCCGCCGATCGTCGTGCGGATGGTCAGCGGTACTTTGGCTTTGCCTCCAAACATGTAGTGCAGCTTGGCTGCCTGATTGACGATCTGATCCATGGCAATCGTCGTAAAGTCGCAGAACATGACCTCGACCACAGG
>JAUYEF010000374.1 GCA_030691635.1 Bacillota bacterium | reverse complement strand
CTTTTTGCTCCTTTCACGTGGCACTCCGGCTCCGGTTTCTACGCTGCCTACCTCAGCACCTGTCCCGCCCTGGTGGACAGGCGGCATCCGTGCCTTGTACGTGCCGTCCGTCCATGACCGCCTGCGTCCCTACTTGTAGAGCCCGAGCCACAGTGAGAACACCGCGTTTGCAGGTCCATAGAACACTGAGATATAGGTCATCACGCCGGTGGCGAACGTGACGCCGAACGTGACGCACATGAAGAACAGTCCCACGTTGTAGCCGGTCCGGACGAGCTGAGTCTGCCTCGTAGTGAACAGGAAGAACGTGATGGTCGTGATCGTGCCGACGAGGATGATCCAGCCGTCTATCGAGCCAAGGTTAGATATGGTCGCCCTCACCTGGCCGAGCACCTGCGCAGCCGGTATCGCCTTGAGCGCGATGCCCGAGCCGATGCCTATGGGGACCGCCAGCGCGATGCGGCTGAGATAGGCGTGCTTCTTGCTGAACCTGCTCAGCATCAGGAGCCCCAGGGCGATGGGTATGAGAGTCACGTTCTTACCCTGGCTCACAAGCGGCACCCAGCCCAGTGACCTGAAGTTTTGCAGAGCAAGTATGGCGCCATGCGCCGCGGCAGCGCCCACATAGAAGTTCTGGCTGATGGCGAAGACCGGGTTGTCTTTCCATAGGAACGACATTATGGAGATGACTACGAAGGCCTGTATCCAGATCCATGGGTCGCTGCTCATTTCTTACCGCCTCCCTTGGGAGTCGATGCGCGCTTGGCGAAGTACGCGACGTTGGCCACGATCGCTGCCAGCACGAAGAACAGGTGGCCCAGCGATTGGCCCGCCATGCCTGCGGTTGCCTTGCCGGGAACTTTGATCAGCAACTCGTATTCGGCGCCGCCCTTCAGCCCGTTGAGCAGGGCTATCATCTGCCCCGCCTGGTAATACGGGATGGCCGACGGCAGCATGCTCGACGACACCACGGAAGCGAAGGGCGTCTTGAATGGGATGTTCACCTGCCGTACCCAGAGAAGCGGGCCGAGGCCACCGCCTGTGAGCTGGATTACAAGCGCGATGTCGTCAATGGTCTTGACGCCCTTGAGCACCTCCATCGCCGCTGTCTGCGTGCCCTTCATATCCGCGGGGAAGGTCTTGGGAACGTCCTTGACCAGAGACGCCACAGCCGCCTCGTAGCCTGCGACGAAACCGAAGTTCACGATGTTCCTGCCGTACAGGTAGTCCTTGGGAAGGAGCTTGTCGCAGACTTCCTGGTTGAAGAGCGCCCCATCTGCGCTCGTGGCCATCATGATCACCCGCGCGCCCTTTCGGAACAGGTGAGTCGTAATCGCGTGGAGCACCGGGGTCATCTCGGAATACATCACGGCCGAGAACTCGTTGGAAATGAGCGCCACGTCGCCAGGCTTCATGGTTTCGATCTTGTTGTACAGGCCGACGGTCAGCGGGTCCACCTTGATGGGGATTACCACGGGTATGAACTGCGGAAGCATAATCGTGATGAACAACAGGATGTAGATGATTCGCCTGTCAACGCCGCTGATGCGATCCCATATGCTCACTTATCACACCCCCTCTGCTCGACTTAGCCGCCGAAGTGGCCGCGTTCCAGGCCCAGGATCACGCGGATCTGCAATATGATGGCGCCTACAGCCGCGCCGACGATGATGCCACGTTGCCCACCGTTGTTGGGCACGTCCTGGATCCACTTGGAGATCTTGGATATCCCGGGAATAAGCACGTCGCCCACCGGAACGGCGCCCAGCATGAAGATGACGCCGCTGATGAGTATCACCAGCGCCTGCCACCGCTTCGCAACGAAGCCCCTGTACGTCGCGGATACCAGGAAGAAGAGCACCACAGCCCAGAACGCCTGGCTGTATGGGGACAGGATGTACTGGAAAAGGTTCTTGTAGACAGGAGCGTTGGGGCCTCCGCCTATGAGACCGGCGGCAAGGAATATGACCATGCCGGTCATGAGTGAGGCGGCATGCACCCAGTCCTTGGTCTTTCTCTGGATCTTCCGCACGTTGATCTGGATCAAGTTCATGGCGCCGACGACGAACGCGAACGCCGACAGCACGATAGCCCATGTCAGCAGCTCAGAGGCCACCGGCTTGGTGGCGGCGCCAGGGAGGAAGTTGTCCAGCAGGATGATCACTGCCACGACGAACACGATCACTATGGGGATCTGCTTGCTTGCCATGCTTGCCACCTCCTAGTTGCCGTACTTGACAAGCAGATTTACCAGGGCCTTGCTTCCCATCAGGGCAAATACTGCTCCGACCAGGGTTGCGCATATAATCCCGACCTTAACATAGTCCTGGCCCTGGATGGCGCCCAGCTTGGCGCGGTCCTTGGTGATGTAGGCTCCACCGGCGAACATCTCTTCCCCGATGAGCAGGTAGTCGAAGATGACGGCCGCAAAGGGCAGCTGGTACATCCTGGCGGTGCCGCCTATCTGGATCGCGCCGGACTGGAGGCCGGCCTCCGCGATGAGCAGGAACTCGCCGTAGAACGCGCCGATCATGATGTTGGCGGCGGCCTTCTCGCGCTGGATGATCGCCACGGCCGCAGAGGCATATGCCATCTGCTGGTCGGAGAGGAATCTGACCTGGTCCTCTGAATACTCGTCGATCTTGCCCGCCAGCGCGTAACCATGCCTCACGGCGTCCTGCTGGACCGGAAACACCAGCGTGGGGCAGACACTCACGAGGAGTTTGGCGCCATACTCGGCGCAGAGGCGGGCCAGGTTACTCAGGATCTCGGTCGCGGCCATTGTCTGGGGAGCGAATTCATCGTCTATCTTGCCTACCCCTGAGGTGAAGTGCACCGGGCGCCCCATTTCGGTGGCCCGCCCGACCACTTCGGAGATCGCCTCCAATGCTGCGATCTTGCGTATAGTCGGGAGCGGTCCCCCCCGCTTGACCAGACTGATCTGCCTCAGGATTACGGCGCCCGACACGATCAGGAACAAGAGGCTCAACACCTTGTTCATGGCGAGATTCAATGGATCTTCGCCTCCTTCAGATGTGCGATCTGGACGACTGATCCGATCTGAACGACTGTCTGATGTAAACGACCATGTGACTCGGACGACTGTCTGATCGAACGACGTGGCATGCCCTCAAGCAAATGTGGAAGATACCCTTAGCGCCAAGATCACCCCCTACCATACTGCCGTCTTTCCAGTGACTCAATATCGCCGTCCGGTTCGAGGCGCCGGCGCCAGCGGATGCGCCTGGTGTGGCCTCCTGGTGCGCCTTCTGGCATGGCCTCCTGGTGCGCCTTCTGGCATGGCCTTCTGGCGCGCCTGCCGGCATGGCCTTCTGGCGCGCCTCACCCTGTCAGCGTGTACTGGCTTCTGTCTTCCAGCGCTTGCCTATCG
>JAUYEF010000312.1 GCA_030691635.1 Bacillota bacterium | reverse complement strand
CCCAACTTGTGGAAGCCATCCTGCGCGCCCAAGGGTACACTACCTATCTAAGTCCCGAAGGGCCAGACGGAGGGGTAGACATCCTCGCTGCACCGGGGCCGCTGGGGTTCGGGAAGCCGCGTATCTGTGTCCAAGTCAAGTCTGGCGACACGCCTGTGGACTCTCCCACCTTGAATCAACTGATTGGTGCCATGCAGAACGTCCAGGCTGATCAAGGACTCCTCGTCTCCTGGGGCGGCTTCAAGTCCTCTATAGACAAAGAAATGCCCGCCCAGTTTTTCCGGGTTAGACTATGGGACCAGGACGCGCTGGTAGGCGAACTCCTTGCCAACTACGACAAACTGGATGAGGACCTACGCACCGATGTTCCCCTCAAGCGAATCTGGACGGTTGCCAGCGTGGAAGAAGAGGTTTAGGCAGCCCTGTCCCAATGCGGTGACGTGCCGGAGCGCCTGTGCAAGTCGGTTCACTCGGTCGCCCATGCCGAGAAGCTTGATGCTGGGAGGGATTTAGAAACCCCAGGGCGAGCCTACTTGAAGCAGGCATCACGCGACTCCTGAACCGCCACGGTAGGACAAAAACTGCCGAAGCCTGGGCACCAGGTCAGGTCGCAGTAAGTTCGAGCAGTGTCCCCAGTGGGGTACCAGGCGAGACTCGAACTCCTATACGCCCGGCCCAGCCCAGGGCGCGATGGCACAGAAATTGCACAAACATCAAGAACGTGCAATCCCACGATGGCAGATCGATAGCACTGAGAATGGGGTGCCTACCGGCTCTAGCTGGGGACCGCAGGCGGAAACACATAGATGGTCTGCTGCTCACGCGGGTGGTCGTCCAGCAGCCCAAGGCCGTTCTTCACTGCCACAAGGGAGGCGGACCATTGACCGGCATCATCAGGGGCATCCTCCCAACAACAAGAATCGCCGACAAAGTACACATGCACCAACCAGGCAGGGACACCGTGAGTCAGAAAGAACTCCAGATGCGCCAGGCGGTTGGCGCTCTGGTAGTAGTCCGTCAACCATTCCGCCTCTTGCTTCACCCCCAGAGCCCTCTTCACGTGTGAGAATCGCTCCTCAAACCGCCTACGGCTTGTCTTACCCGCGCGACAGGCGCACCAAGAACCAGCCACCTCACTCAAATGGCTTTTGGCCTCTACCAAGAGCACTCCGTCCTGCCCAGTGCTACCTGCCACTACTCCCAGCCCATCCCAGACTGGGCCGCCTCTTGGCCAAAACGTCCTCAGATCGGGAATGAGGTGTTCCACTCGTAGCTTCGTCAGAAACACTTCGTCTCGGTACTCGCAATAGTTCTCTGATGCCAAAGGTGACACCCACCTGGGAGGGTTTGATGCGAATCGTTGGAGAGACGGGCTGGCCGATAGCAATAGAGCGTTGAGCAACTGGGAGTGGCCGTTCACAAGGTCTTGCAGGTGAAGGCGGGAACCCTTCGTCGCACGCCCGCAGTAGCGGTTCCTCCGATATGGTAGGCTGGCGTTCATTACCCAGAGTGTACGCGACACCGCATCTTGCTGTCCAGGGTAATGATGTTCGCCAGGACGGTGCACCGGGGAATCCAGTCGTAAACGACACTCTCCTGGCAACCCCTGATGCAACTGATAGCCATATGAGATGGCTGGTGTTGTGTCTCCTCGGGTTTGGGCGAACGGACACCGCTCGCCGGTCTACGGCCACGTAGACCGGCGAGGCTGCATGTTAGTCAGTGCGTTGAATCCCCACATCGAGCGCGCATGTCAAAGTGGGCTGCAACGACAGAAACACAGCCGCAGTCTTGTGTATCTAGTGGAGCAAGCGTCCAGGGTAACGTGGGAGACACGGTGGTTGCCCAGCGTCACGTAGACTCTCCAAGCTGCAGCACCTGGCAGTTCTGTGCGTGTTTCCGCAGCAGGTCAACAGTCGTGGGATGGCAGGTGAAGAGGATGACCTGATGCGACTGAGACACCTCGATCAAGGCCTGACAAGCTGCCGTCGCCCGGGGCGGGTCGAAGTTGACTAGGATGTCATCCAGCAGGACGGGGAGCGGCACAGAGCGCCGACCGAACTCGCGTATGAAACCAAACCGCAGGGCGAGGTAAAGCTGCTCGGCAGTCCCACGGCTCAGCTTGGCCAGATCCTTGCGAGCAGCGCGGGCGTCTTCGACTTCCAGGCGTTCTTCACCCAGAGGTGCCAAGACTCGCGTGTACCTACCTGCCGTGATGCGCTGGAAGAACGTCTGCGCCTCCTGTACCACTGCGGGCTGCCGCTCTTTCTCATATCGCTCCCGGGTTTCCTGAATGAAGCGACGCGCGATCGCTAGGACGCACCACTCGGTGGACGCGACTTCAAGCTGCTGACGCCAAACGCTCAGGCGGAGCCGAAGGTCGGAGCCAGCCTTTTCACTTTCCATCCGGCTGAGCTGTTCCTTGAGCCCGCCGCATACTCGTTGCTGCTCCTGCACTCGTTGCTCGAGAGTTCGGGCGAGCTCAGCCGTCCCTTCCTCCTGCTCCTTCACCTGCTCCGGCGTCGTGCCTTCGAGTTCATGCATCAACTTTTCCGCTGCAGCCTCGCTGCCGGTCGCACG
>JAUYEF010000286.1 GCA_030691635.1 Bacillota bacterium | reverse complement strand
AGCGCAAGAAGATCTACACGGACATCCAGAAAGAGATCCTTAATGAGGCGCCCATGGTATATCTCATGTACAGGGCCCAGGCTGAGTTGACCGGCAAGAACCTGAAGGGATATGAACGAATCCCGGTGCTTGGCCTGAGCTCGTATAGGTACAGCATGGACAAGTGGTGGCTTGAGGGTAAGTAGCCGCTGATCTACGACATGGCGGGCAGCCAGGGGCGCTTGGACTGGCTGCCCGCCGCGTGAATCCCGCGACGGAGGAAGGTCCTTTGAGGAGTTACCTGGTCCGTAGAACCGTGGCTACAGTGGGCACAACTTGGTTGGTGGCCACCTTCATCTTCCTGATGGTTCACATGCTGCCCGGCGACCCAGCGATAATGATTCTGAGCAGCAAGGACGAGACCCCGACTCTTGAGGCGGTCGCTGCCATGCGTCACAGGCTGGGGCTCGACCAGCCTGTGACGGTTCAGTACGCACGCTGGTTCATGGGAATGCTCAAAGGCGACTTTGGCAGGTCGCTGATGACAGATAGACCTGTTGCGCAGGATCTGGGCATGCGCATTCCGCGTACCATCTCTCTTCTCATTCCTTCGCTACCGCTCTCGGTGCTGCTGGGTATTCCCCTCGGGGTGGTGTCCGCGCTCAACAGGGGTAGGATCTGGGACCCACTTGTTTCTACAATTGCCCTCATAGGAGTGTCGACTCCTGCGTTTGTCAGTGCGCTTCTCCTGGTCCTGTTCTTCGCGATCAATCTCCGCCTCGTACCCTCAAGTGGCTATGTGCCTCTCGCCGATGACCCGGTGGTTTTTGCCAGACATGCGATACTTCCGGTGATATCGCTCACACTGGGCCCGATGGCGGTCATCATGCGGATGACTCGGTCCGCGGTCCTTGAGCAGATCCAAATGGATTACGTGCGAACTGCATGGGCAAAAGGTTTGACAGAGAGGGTCGTCATCTACAAACATGTGCTGAAGAACGCGCTGATCCCAGTTGTGACCATCATCGGTCTCTCGTTGGGGTCACTTTTCTCGGGCAGTGTCGTCATAGAGGCGATCTACAACTGGCCAGGCCTGAGCAGTCTCCTGTTGAGGGCAGTCGCCTATCGCGACTATCCCTTGGTTCAGGGCACCATACTCGTGGTGGCAGTGGGGTTCATTGTGGCAAACCTTGTGACCGACCTGTCGTACGGCTTCCTGGATCCAAGGATCCGGTACAACTGATCTGTACCCAAGAATACGCCCACAAGTGATGAGGCAGGGCCATGACAAAGGCATTTACGAGAGACAAGAGATTCATCGTTTGCGGGTCGTTCGTGGCTCTGGTGCTGTTTATGGCTCTTTTCGGCCCGAACCTCGCTCCTTACGATCCTGACGAGATGCGCGCGGCCCATAGGCTCGAGCCGTCCAGCAGGCAGTTCCTCTTGGGGACCGACTCCTTCGGACGGGACACCCTGAGCAGGCTGTTCTACGGAGCACGGGTCACGCTTTTCATCAGCGTGGTGAGCGTGCTTATCGGAGTCGTTTTCGGTGTTTCCTTGGGACTGCTGGCTGGTTTCTTGGGAGGTTGGGTAGATACCGTGATAATGCGGTCGATGGACGCTGCTCTCACACTACCTCCGATAGTCCTTGCAATCTTTGTGGTCACGTTCGTCGGCTCAACGCTTCTCAATGTGACAGCCGTCATAGCGGTGCTGTCGATCCCCAGGTTCGCCAGGCTTGCGTACGGAAGCACCATGAGCGTCAAACAGAACGAGTATGTTGAGGCCATGTATGCCCTTGGAGCGTCGACTCTCAGGATTCTCTTCCGTGCGATACTGCCTAACATAGCTGCCCCGATATTCGTCCAGGCATCGCTCAGCCTGGCCCATGCCATTCTTACAGAATCCAGCTTGAGCTTCCTTGGGCTAGGTCCTCCCCCAGACGTCGCCTCGTGGGGTCGCATGATCGAGCAATCATACCGGTTCATGCACCTCGGTGCATACACCATTATCTGGCCTGCTGTGATGATCTCTCTCACTGTGGTGGCGTTCAACATATTGGGCGACGCCGCACGTGACCTGATCGACCCGAGGCTCCGGACCTGAGACAGGATGAGACCGGCGCCTGCATCAGCCCGTGTGTAATCGCTTAACATGAAAATTGACCAATTTGGGCTGATCGCGCAGTGAAAAGTTGATGCTCGAGGCCGACCCCGTTGATGGACCCGCACAGGAACACGATCATTGGCCTGGCTCAAAACCGACCTCATCGCCCCGCGTGAGCAAAGGCACACCGCGAAAACGCTTTCCTGGAGCAACCCCAGACCAATGGCGTCGCCGAGCGCTTCAATCGCACTGTGAAAGAGCAGATCGTCCATGGCCGGGTGTTTCGAGACCTTGAGGAGGTTCGTGCGACAGAGGGCGGCCGATTGACAATCTTGTGTCCAGGGTACTGGGTGCGGTACAGGCTAGCGCACTGTGCATTATTGGACATGCTGCACGATGAACAGCAGCGAGATGTGTAACGATCCCAGTTCAAAGCCTCCTTAGGTTTTGTAAAGGCTG
>JAUYEF010000283.1 GCA_030691635.1 Bacillota bacterium | reverse complement strand
GAGCACCGCGCCCGATCACCGTGCTGGGGCCGGAAACGAACCGCCCTATCGTGGTGCATTCCACGCCTGTGACCGCAGATGTGACCGTTTCCGGGTCCGGAGTCGCGATGAGGAGACAGCCGCTGGATATCAGCCGTAACGGGTCTATGGCGAGATCAGCGCATAGCAGGCTTGTCTCATGCCTTACTGGGATCTTGGCGGCATCTATGAAGACCCCGCAGCGGGCGGCTTCTGCCATTTCGTACGCCGCCCCGAGGATCCCTCCCTCGGTCACGTCGTGCATGGCGGTGGCTCCCGCGCCTGAGGCCGCCAGCGCATGACGCACCACGCTTATCTCGTTGGACATTGAGAGTGCCCGCTCAAGACCATGTTCACCGAGGACGCTGGCGCAGTACTCAGGATAGTCGGCAGCGATTATCGCCGTCCCCTCTATTCCCGCCGCCCGTGTCATGAGCAATGAGTCGCCTGGTCTCGCGCCCCCGGAGCGCCGGGCTCTGTCACGCGGAGCTCTGCCGATGACAGTGCCGCAGAGCACAGGTGTGCTCAGGCCTGGGGTGACCTCCGTGTGTCCTCCCACCACCTGGACGCCCAGTTCTAACGCGGTCTCGTGGACTTTGCTCATCAGGCCGGCTATCCAGGCCGCCTCCGTGCCGACGGGAACCAGGACCGTGAGAAGGAACGCCACGGGCTCGGCACCGTTGGCCGCCACATCGTTGCAGGACACGTGCACCGCAAGACCACCGGCGTTCCGCGTCGCGGCAGTTATCGGGTCGCAGGAAACGATGCAGAGGTCGCCGCCAAGGTCGATGATCGCAGAGTCCTCACCCAGCGCGGCCGCAGAAAGCACCTCCGGACGGCGTTTTCCGGTATATATGAGGACGTGGGACTTGAGGAGTGACGGAGGCAATTTCCCTGCTCCAAGCCCTCTGTCTTTACCCGGCAAGGCAAGGCACCTCACGTGGTTCCTGCTGCCCGGCACCTGCCGGACAGCACCTGTGTGGAGTTCAATCTCAACACTGCTTCTCCGGTGGGAACCTTATTCCTGCGGCCGTGGTTCTTGCCCTGGTCGCTCTTTCAAGGGCTACTGGTCGCGCGGCAGGTCATAGTTGTCCCCTTAGACCCGAGCGCGTTTCCAGCCGCCGGACCTGAAGCGGAAGAACGATAGAGCAGCGCGTACGCAGTGATCGCCCACCATGGCTATCCAGGCGCCTCTGAGCCCGAGGCCCAGATGGATGGCCAGGATGTATGCGAGCCCGACTCTTGCGATCCAGATGCTCGCGATGGAGACGTAGAGCGGCCACCTAGTGTCGCCCGCGCCACGCAGTGCTCCCACCATGACAAAGCTCGTAGCCATCCCGGGGAGAGCGGCGGCGAACAAGCGCATGTTCGGCACCGCCATGTCGATGACGGAGACGTCATCGGTGTAGATGCCCATGATCTGCCTGGCGAATACGTAGCAGGCCGTGCCGATCACGGCCATTGTGATCATGGACATTCTCAGGTTCACATAGCCGGAACGCTCAGCGAGGTCAGGCCTGTCTGCGCCCAGGTACTGCCCGACGAGAGTCGTTGCGCTCACCTGGAACGCCGTCGGCGGATTGAAGGCGAAAGACTCGGCGTTGACCGTGAGCTGGTGGGCGGCATAGGCCACAGTGCCCAGGCTGGCGACGGTCTTCGCGAACACAGTCTGGCCGCCTCTCAGCACAAACTGCTCGAGCGCCGCCGGGATGCCGACACGCATGATTCGCGAGATCACGCTCATGTCAAGACGGTGACTCTGCTTGAACGACAGCGGCAGCACACAGCCTTTGCTGTACAACGCAAAGATGTACAGCACACTGGTGACCGCTCGCGCGCCTACCGTGCCGATACCGGCACCGAGGACCTCGAGGCGCGGGAAGCCGAAGTAGCCGTAAATCAAGACGTAGCCGAAGACCACGTTGAGAATGTTGGTGAATATGTTCAGCACCATCGGCGTGCGCGAGTTCCCAGCTCCTCGAAGAAGGGCGGATGCCACCAGCGGTATGACGGTGACGACCGTGCCGGACATCATGACCAGCATGTAGTCCATGGCCGGCTTCACGACGTCCGGCTCCGCTCCCATCCAGTCCACGATGGCCCTCGCCGCCATAACCTGTGGGGCGGTGATCAAGAGTCCGAGTAGAACGGTCGAGACGAGAGACTGCCGAGCGACTGTGGCGGCCAGTTGAGTATCACGGGCGCCGATGCAGCGCGCAACCAGGGCTGTCGCGCCCACCGCGAGGGCCTGGAACCCTGCCTGGATGAAGAAGACCGGCTGGTTTGTCAACCCGACTGCGGCGATGGCGGCCGCGCCGAGATCCCCAACCATGATCATGTTGATGATCCCGGCGAGACTCATGAGTGTATATTCGACCAGAGCGGGTCCCGCGAGCTGCAGAGTCCTCTTTCGGAGTTCCGCTTCCTCTGCGTTAGTGGGAGCGCTTACAGCGACCGGCTCTGCATGGCTCAACTGGCTGGATTCCATTGGTCTCCCGGAATGGTGGGGAATTTGCTTGCGGTTCCTCAAGAGACGCGACTATTCTAGCACCGCATGAGATTAAACGTCAATCGCGCTGTGGGTGGGCCCGCGTCGGGTGCGCGTCGACTCGTATGCGCACTCGTCGAGTGCATATCGGCCGCGTCCTGCCGTGTGTGCGGTTATGCTTCCTGCTATGCGACTCGCGCGATATCAGCAGTTCATCGACACTGCCCGTACGGGTCCAGATGTCCGGCGACATCGCGCAGCACACGGACGATCCAGGTCAGTACCTCTTCATTCGCGCCGGCACGCATGGCCTCCTCTACGGAGTACCAGCCCAGCCCCTCCGTACCCTTCTCGGCCTGGAGGCGACAGCCGCCCTTCACCAGGGCAGTGTAAATCAGGTCTATGTGCTCATGTCCGGGGCCGATCGGCTCGAGCTGGATGCCGAGCGGCCTGGCGAGGGGCGTAACACCGCAGTCCGGTCCCTTCTCTCCCAGGAGTTCTGTGGAAAGCCCTGTTTCCTCCAATACCTCCCGGACTGCAGTCTGGTCGGGCGTCTCGCCAGGTTCCACGTGACCTCCCGGCGGCAGCCAGAGCCCCGTCTTCGGATGCTTCATCAGCACGACTCGGCCCTTGTCAACGACAAAGACCGCAACCGTGAAATGCCTGCCGGGACGGCCAGAATCCTCGGTGCGCCCAGAATGACCTTTCTGCGTAACGGCTGGCGACAAATCACGATCCTCCTTGTCCGACGGTCATTATTGCGTAAACATATAGGTGTTGAGTTCCAGCAACCGGAGGTGGTTTGATTGATCAGGATAAGCGGGGGCCGGCTGAGAGGCCGCTATATCAAGACGCCTCCCGACAAGATCACTCGCCCGGCGCTGTCCAGCGTGAGACTCGCGGTCTTCAACATCCTGGCGCCGGTCTTGCCGGACTCGAGCTTTCTCGACCTGTTCGGCGGCTCCGGCGCATACGCGATCGAGGCAATGAGCAGAGGCGCCAGACAAGCCACGATAGTCGAGATCAACCACCGGGCGGCCTCGGTGATCCGTGAGAACCTAAAGTCGACAGGCCTCGACCAGTCTGTGCGGCTCATCGTGGGGGACGCTCTGAAGGCCATCCCTGCGTTCGCCCAATCTGGAGTCGAATTCGACATAATCGCGGTCGCTCCTCCCCATTTCGCTGGCCTGGTTGAGAAGACCGTCGCAGTGCTCGACGATACGCCAGGGCTCGTCAGGAACGGCGGTGTCGTCTTTGTGCAGCACCATCACGGCGAGAAGCTGCCGGCGGAGCTCCGGAACCTCTTGATTGGCCGGGTGTACCGCTACGGGATAACGCAAGTAAGCCTGCTGCATAGAGCGAGTTTCTAGCGCGCTGCACGATAGCGCGCTTCACTGGGCCGGCTCTAATTCACGTATGTCGAAAGCTATGACGCTCGTGCCGTTTCCCCGTCTGTTCACCTTGCCCCTTACCAGCAGCAACGAGCATGGGTCTTTGAATATCACCTGGCCGAACTTCTGGTAGATGTCCTCAAAGACTGTCACGTCCGCTAAGCCGAACTCATCCTCAAGAGACATGAACACGATGATTTTTCCGCTCTTGGTTGGAGGCCTGTGCGGCCTGACCGGATAGCCGGCCACTGTGACCCATTGTCCCTCTCTTATGCCCTTCAGCGACTTGCTCGGGACGACTCCCAGGCTGTCCAGGCGCTCACGCACATACGCAACCGGGTGGCCCGATACATTTATGCCCAGCGCTTCATGCTCATGGTAGAGCCTTTCCCCGGCGGCGAAATCCGCTATGCCGCCGGGAGCTGGAGAAAGCGGTCCGGATATCGCAAACGTCTTCTGAGCCCCGCTCTCGCGCAACACCTGCGCCTGAAGTCCCGAATCGATCTCCCACAGCAGAAGCCTCCTGTTTGACGAAAAGCAATCCAGGGCTCCCGAGAGTATAAGGTTCCAGACGATGTCTTTGGGTGGCTTGACACGCAAGAGAAAGTCCTTCAGTGAAAGGAAACTCTGCCGCTTGCGCTCCGACAGGATGCATTCCAGCACGTCCTCCTGCATGTTCTTGACCTGCCGGAGCGAGACGCGAATCGTTTTTCCCTCGGGTTTGAAGAGTGCCTCGCTTCTATTGACACAGGGGCCGAGTATCTTCACCCCTCGCCTCCGCGCCTCCACACATACAGTATCCGGCGGGTAGTACCCCATGGGCGCATTGCTGAGGATGGCTGCGAAAAACTCGGCGGGATAGTTCCTGACCAGGTATGCGGTCTTGATGGCAGTGCCGGCAAAAGCGGCGGCATGGGCCTCGCAGAAGCCGTAGCTGGCGTAACCTCGCATGCAGGCGAAGACCTTTTCCGCATCCTCCGCAGACACGCCGTTTGCCACGGATTTTGCCACAAAGAGCCGCCCTATGTTCTCCATCTCTTCGTTTGACCTTGAGTGTGTCATCACCCGGCGCAGGCGGTCGGACTCTCCCGGCGTGAACGCAGCTATCGCCATGGCGATTTCGATGACCTGCTCCTGGAAGAGTATCACTCCATATGTCTTCTTGAGTATTGGCACGAGCTTGGGATGCATATAGGTCACAGGCTCGAGTTTCTTCCGGCGGGCGACGTAAGGGCTCACCATATTGCCCTTTATGGGCCCTGGCCTGATCAGAGCGACGCTCGCCACGATATCCTCGAAGTTGTCCGCTCCCAGGTGTGACTGGAGCGCACGCTGCGCGGGGCTCTCGAGCTGGAACACGCCTATGGTCTGGCCCTGGTTTATCATCTTATAGGTTTCAGGGTCGTTCGATGGTATGCGGTCGTAATCCAGGACACCCTCTCCCCTGTTTGCGTTCACACTCTTAACAGCGTCCTGGACAGCAGCCAGCGTACGCAGCGACAGCAGGTCTAGTTTGATGAGTCCTGCGTCTTCCGTGTCATCTTTGTCGAACTGGATTACTGTGACGCCTTTGGCGGCCATCTGCAGGGGCGCAACAGTGACAAGAGGGTCGCGGCATATCACGACACCACCGAGATGCGTCCCGAGGTGCCTGGGAAAGCCGGCGACTCTGTCACAGAGCTTGACCAGAGTCTCGAATTTGCCGAGGGGCAACCCGGACTGCCTCAGCTCGGGGAATCGCTCCAGCGCGTTCGCGACACCGTCAAAGGCCAGGTAAGGTATCCTTTTTGCGATAGTGTCCAGCTCATCTGCGGAAAACCCGAGCGCCTTCCCCACATCGCGCACCGACGACCGGCCCCGGAAGGTGTTGTATGTCGATACCGTGGCGACACGTTCGCTCCCGTACTTCTCATAGACGTAACGGGTCACATCATCGCGGTACCGGGCGTCAAAGTCCACGTCTATGTCGGGCTGCTGAGCCCGCTCGAGGCTCAGAAACCGCTCGAACAGCAATCCCCTGCCGATTGCGTCCACATCAGTGATGCCAAGGCAATATGCCACCGCCGAGTCGGCGGCCGACCCACGGCCTGAGCAGCGTATGCCCGATCTCCTCGCGAATTCGACCAGGTCCCAGACCAGGAGGAAATAGTCTTCGTACCGGAGCTTGAGGATGATGTCCATCTCGTGCTCCAGACGGGCGGATATCGATGGCGTGATCCGTGAATACCTGCGCTGCGCGCCTCTGGAGACCAGTTCTTTCAGGTATGTGCCGGAATCCAGCCCGGGAGGCGGCTTGAACTCTGGGAATAGCCTGCGCCCGAGTGGAATGCATGGAGCGCACTCAGCCGCGATGGCGCCCGCATTCGCCAGTGCCTGTGGATACTCCCCGAAGCACTCCTTCATCTCCTCTTCGCTCTTCAGGTAGTTCTCAGCGTTCAGGCTCCTTTCCGGAGAGGCATCATCTATCCTGGTCAGCGTGCGAATGCATGTGAGCACGTCATGTATCTCGAAGCCGGCCCTGGTGGTGTAGTGGACGTTATTCGTGACGACAGTCTTTAGTCCCATAGTTGAAGCGAGTTCGCAGAGAGCGTGGTTCAACATCCTGCTCCCGGGCAGGAGCGCTTCGCTGATCTCGATGAAAAACCCGTCTCTGCCGAATAGGGATGCATACCTGAGCGCAATCTCGCGGGCGACCGAATGGTCACCAACCAGAATGGCCTGGGGAATGGCGCCTTTCCGGCATCCGGAAAGGCATATGAGCCCTTCATGAAAAAGCGCCAGGTCACTGTGCGAGACCTTCGGATGGAGCCGCGTGTTGGATAGATGCGCGCGTGTAAGCAGCCGGCAGAGATTCGCGTACCCCTCCGCCTGCCGGCAGAGCAGAGTGAGGTGGGTCCCGTCTTCGAGAGTGATTTCAGCCCCCTGTACAGGCTTGATGCCTGCGTCACCCGCGGCCTTGTGGAACCTGACTGCTGCGCTCAAGTTATCATGGTCGGTCACGGCCACGGCCGGCATACCGAGCCGGGAGGCTTCACTGACGATTTCCTTTATGTGAGCCGCCCCGTCGAGAAAAGAAAAAGGTGAATGCACATGCAGGTGCACAAAGCCCATCTGGGTCCGTTCCTCCCACCCTCAGTCGTAGACCTTGTAAAGCCTCCACTGTCTTTTTACCAGGTCCGAAAAGATCTCATAGATGCCGCCCTCTTTAACCTGGAGGCGGAAGAAGACCTTTTCGTTTTCCCCATCCCACCACCGCCCGGTATCCTTCCAGTGTTCCAGCACGTTATCGACATTAAGCCAGCGTTTATACCAGAAGAAACGGCTCGGCAGAGCCTTCCTGTCCGTGATGACAAGCACAGGCTGGTTTATGATCTTGCTCATCTTGAACCCCTCCGTCTGACCGGGTCCCAGTAAGAAAGCATCGCTTCGCGCCTGGACTCCTCAGAAACCATCTCGGCGCAAGGGCGCAGAAGGCCGGACCCGTATCTTCTCTGAAGCGCCCCCATGGCCGGCGCCAGCGTGACCATGGTTTTTTCGAACGAGCCTTCCCGGGCGCTCTCTTTTGTGTCCACAAGACTGGCCTGGACCGGCACGGGTTTGCACAGCGCCGAAACCTCCAGGGTAAGGCCGGAAATCACCTTTAGCGGCCCCGCTTTAAGCGTCTCGACAAACAGCCTCGTCGAAGCCCAGGTAACCTGCTGCCGGTTATATTGCGGCCTGGGGAAGTCGCGTGACGCAGCGAACTGTCTGCCGTTCGACCTGACGCAAAGAGACAGCCGCTGGTACGCATCGCCTGAGTCGTTCATCTTACGCCACAGTTCGGAAGCAGCGTCCGCGATGGCATCATAAACCTGAGGGCCATCATCCAGGAACAGTTCCGAAGCGCGCTCGACGCTTATGGTCCTGGGTGGATAGAGCGGCAGCACCGGAGTGGAATCCAGGCCTGTGCTATAGCGGTGAATCTGCCTGCCTGCCTTTCCGTAGCGCCGGATAAGATTCTGAAGGCCCGCCTTCTTTATGTCCGCGAAAGTACGAAACCCGAGCGCGCCGAGTTCAGAAGCCGCTTCTTCATCCAAAGACCAGATGTATCTGGCAGGGAGCCTTGAAATGACGGCCTCGACGGCGCTTGCTTCAAACCACACCAGGCGCACCCCGGTCGGGTCACTATAAGTGCCTTCCAAAACCTCATCCTGGAGCGCCCTCGCCGCGGACCACGCAAGGTACTTGCCTGGGGCGAAACCCGCATATACAGAGCAATCCCAGTAAGGCCCGTGCGCGAAAAGCGCGGTCAGCGTATCCGGAATCCCCTGCAGCGCCGCCCGAGTGCCCTTGAAGTCCGCAAAAAAGAACTGGCCTCTGGGCTCGATCAGAGGGGTCAGGCCCTGGCACCTTTCCAAGAATGGTTCTATCACCCTGGCATACCTCGGCTGGTCGCACTCGAACAGCTGGACATCACCAAAGCATATCTGCGCCTGGCGCTTCGTCAGCCCCGGCTTAATGCCCACCATCCTGGCCGACCGGGACACATCAACTATTTTGTTCCCCGAAAACACCGCAGAGGGCCCGGGCGCAGCCTCGTTATGGAGAGAACACTGTATGCCTTCAATGATAAAGCACCCAATCATCGTCATCACCCGAACGTAGTTTCTCCGAACATCTGTTCGCTTATTATTATAACATTGAGCGCGCCGCAGTCAATACCCAAACACACCCCCACAAACGAAAAACCCAGCCCACGCTGGGCTTGTCCGGGACAAGAACAGGCCCTCCAAGGAAGACCCGCTAGTCCAGCCTCATTTCCAGCAGAAGAAGACCGTCGCCCGCCTCACCAGTGGCGCTGTCAACGCATCCAGCCGACACCGCCGCTCTCTCGTCTGCGCCACCCTCCAGGCACCAGAGATAAGCGCGCCCGCAGCTGTGCAGCGCCGCAAAATGCCCGGCCGATCGCAGGATCTGCTCCATGCCCTGCGGGTACCCACAGAGGCTGGACACTTCTAGCGCGCCTTCTTCCGGCTTGACAAGAGCGGCCGCGCACGGCCCGCTTCCTGAGTCGAACACCCACAACCGGCTGCGTTCAATTATGTCTCGAACGATCTCCGGACCCCAGCGGACGACCTCCCAGTTCACAAACACCAGCCCACCGGGCTCGACGGACTGGAACAGCGTCTCGAGCGCCGGCACATCATCCGTGGTCGCCAGCCTGACTCCAGCTTCGGGGCCACAGCGCGCCTGCGCGCCGCGGGCGCCGCTGATGCCCATCTCCCTGAACCTGGCGATACACCTGAAACCGGCCCTTTCCGACAAGCGCAGAGACGCGGCATTGCAGGCATCAACGGCCATCATGGCGACTTCAGCCCCCCGTTGTCTGGCCTCCTGTATGCAGGCCGCCGTCAGTGCAGCACCCAGGCCCAGCCTGCGGAACTCTTTGTCGACCCTGAGGCCTTCGAACCATGCCTCTCGCGGGGTGATCATGACCACTCTGGCTATGCCGGCGGGCCTGCCTTCGTGAAGCGCAGTGAGCAGCACGCCTTCACTGGAATCCAGCCAGCCGTCAATCACTTCTTCAATGTAGTCGCCCCAGTCAAACGTGTTCCGGCAGAAGCCGGTGATGCTGTCCCTGTCTCCTCTTGTGGCCGGTCTTATCAAGGGCATCCGGGCACCTCCGTCACGGTCATCACGCCTGACACTGAGTTCGCGCAGGCTGAAGATTCGCCTTCAGTAATACTAGCACGAGGTATGCCGCCCGGCGACAGTTCAGTGTTCCTATGGCGCGCACGGACGAGCCATTGCCCCCGGCCCTGCTTTCTGGTTAACATATAGGGGCATGACGTCAAAGAAGGGGTTGACCCATGGAAGAGGAGGTCAAGACCGACGACATGGTCAATGACGAGAAGAGGGTCAGGGGCACCTACGATGAGCTCAGGTCCAAGGCGCAAGGGTGGCTCGACGCGAACCTGCCCGACAAGTACCGGCCCATCGGCGAGTACATACTTCTGCTACCGGATATGTTCATGCTCGTTGTCAGGCTGCTGAAAGACGGCCGGGTCCCGACCCGGAGCAAGGCCATGCTCGCGATCGTGCTCGCCTACCTGGTATTACCGTTTGACATAGTGCCGGATTTCATCCCGGGGTTCGGCATCCTGGATGACTTCATCATCGTCGTGTATGCGTTGAACCGTATCCTCGGCGAGACGCCTCAGGAGATCGTCACAGAGCACTGGAGCGGGCAGGCAGACCTGCTCAAAGTGATACGGGACTCGCTCACGGCGATAGACGAGGCAGTGAACAAGAACCTCATACAGAAGATCAAGGACTTCCTAAAGCCCAAGGACAACGCGTAGAGGTCGCGGCCAGGGCCACTTGGCCGGGGGGCACCGGCCGGAGTGACTTCGCCGCGCCAGTCACTTCGCCGGCGGTTTCTGGCTCGTTTCGTACACCCTGTAGAGGTACCTGTCCTGGGCCATCGGCTGCGAGGCCATGCCCTCGAACGCCCTGTCCATCGCGCTGAGGACCAGCGGGTGGTACAGCCAGATCGCCGCGACTTCAGAGGCGAGAGCTTCCTGGATCTTGAAGTAGACGACCTTTCGCCCGGCAGGGTCGCTCAGCTTCCGGCCCTGTTCAAGCAGCTTATCAACGTCGGGGTTCGAGTAGCACCAGTCGTTGTAGCCACTGCTGATCGCGGAAGAATGCCACAGGTTATACTGGTCCGGATCGGTCCCGGGAGCGAATGACAGCATGGCGGCTTCGTAGCTGCGTTCGTCGAGCATCTGGTTCAGGGTGGTCCAGTGCACGTATTCGATGCCCATCTTCACCCCGATGTCGAGGAACCACTTCTGGCACATGTTCACGATGTTCTTCCACGTCTCATCGCCGTCTCTCACCAGCACGGTGAACTCCAGCCGTTTCCCGAGCACGTTCTGCCTGATCTGGTCTTTCCCCGGCTTATAGCCTGCTTCGTCAAGCAGCCTCCGTGATTGCTCCGGGCTGTAGCCGAACTGCTTTGTGTTCGGGTTGTGATAGTATTCGTTCGCCGGGCTGTAGGGCCCGTAGGCCGGCACTGCCAGACCGTGGAGGGCGTCCCTGATGATGGCGTTCTTGTCGACGGCCCAGGCGAGCGCCTCCCTCACCCTGGCATCGCGGAAAAGCTGGTTCCGGTTGTTCAAGGCCAGGTAGGCAAAAGAAAGCGACGGGTGGCGAAGGAGCTGAAGCCGGGGCTCGGCCTCAAGTTTGCGGAATTCCTCGGGCGGTATCGCCCAGACGTAGTGGACTTCGCCTTTGGCCAGGGCGGTCATGCGCCGAGCCAGGTCGGGGATTATGCGAAACGTCACCTTGTCAAGATAGGGCCGGCCGAGCCAGTGAGAAGTGTTCGCCTCGAGCAGGATCTTGTCGTCCTCGAGCCATTCTTTCAGTTTGAACGGGCCGGTCCCCAGTGGCTGCGTGTTGTACTTTCGCAGGTCGCCGAGCTTCTCCATGTGGTGCTTGGCCACGATGCCGAGAGTCGCCTTGTCGAGGAAGTCGCCGTGGGGCTCCTGCAGCGAGAACTTCACAGTGAGCGCGTCGGGCACGGTGACTTCGCGGATGAACGAATACTGCTTACGCAGCGGGGACATCGTCTTTGCATCGAGCAGCAAGTCATATGTGTACTTCACGTCCTGCGCGGTGAAGGGCACCATGTCATGCCAAACGACCTTGTCACGAAGATGAAACCTCCAGGTCCTCCCGTCGGGGCTTACCTCCCATGACTGCGCCAGGGCGCCGACGAGTTTGTAGTTACCTTCGTGCCGGACCAGCCCCTCGTGTATCTGGTAGCAGACGGTGATCGATGGTATGTCCTGGGCGAGAAATGGCGCGAGGTTCAGCACGTCCGTGTTGAGGGCATACACAAGAGTGCCGCCGTACGCCTTCTTCGGCACGGCCTCAGAGACACCTGGCTTCTGGGCCTGGCAGCCGGCAAGCACCGTCAGGATCAAGACAATGACGATGGGAAGCGTTCTGTTCCTGGACAACCTGATGCCTCCCCGTCCCCACCTACTGTTTGTCCAATCAGTATTCCAGACCATGATCGATTATGTTAATCGTCCACTAGATTCTAGCATTCTTCCACGCGCCCCTTCCGAATACTCCACCCGCCAGCATTCCCTGCAGGACAAAGCCGGATTCAGGCGCAGTCTGGCTGCGGCCGGGCCGGGGTTGTAAAGCACAGAACCGCCCACAGAAGGGGCGGCTCAGATGGGGAGTCATCTCACAGTCTCAGAAAGGCTTTGTGCCTTCCTTGACGACCTGCTTCATTGGCTTGTAGTTGCTGTAGTTCAGGACGGCGCGGGAGATCTCTTTCTGGCCATCCCAGACAATCTTGTACGCGACGACCCGGTATCCCACCTTGCCGGGTGTGACCTCTTTCTGGCCCAACGGCAGCGTGGGGTCAGGTACGACCTCGATTTTGAAATCGGTCTTTGAGAGAATCTTCGATTCCACGGTCACCCTGTGGTCGGGGCCGTCACCGAACACCTTGAAGGTGATGAATCCGGGCTTTGTCTCGGCCACGATCAGGACATGCCCAGCGGTTGTGTTCCGGAAGGCCAGATCGACGATGCCATAGGCGACTGCCGCGTCCCGTCCGAGCGGCACGTAGTCCACGGTCATGCTGTGGGAGCTTCGCTCAAGGACCTCCAGGCCTGCCATGAACAACGAGTTGTACAGGGTCGTTGAGACCTGGCAGACGCCGCCTCCGAAGTCATCCTCAATCCTGTCGCCGATGAACACATGGGCTTCCTTATAGCCGAGCTCTTCACTGCGCGGACCGACGCGGTCGTTGAAGGAAAGCTTCTCGCCGGGCGCGAGCATGACACCGGACATTTTGGAGGCAGCCACTTTGATGTTGTTGGAGCGACTGCCGTCTTCCGCATACTTGGTTGTGTATGAAGAAAGCAGCCTCTGGATTGTCATCGCAGCAATGGATTCTGTCGTCGTCTGTGGACGTTGCGTCATGAGGGGCGCCTTCAGGCTCGTGCCCCCGGCATTGAAACATGCCGCCAGGGCCTGCTTCCACTGGCTTGAGTCGAACGCCAGCCCGTCAGTCGATGGCACGATGCGCGGTATGTCACCCTCTATCACGAGATTCGCGTCCTTTGGCTTCGGCAATCCGTCATCGACACGCTGCGCCAGTTTCAAGATCGCCACATCATCGAACGAACCCTTGATGTCGTGCACGGGAGCCTTCGCCCACCACAACCATGAGGAGGCAGCGCTCGCCGAGCCTTTGAAGTCCGGCCGGAACCCGGTCTCTGACGTACTCAGCGCAAGCGTGCCGTCGCGGACCTGCACCCTGATGGGTGCGTACTTGGTCCACGCCTGTTCCAGCAGAGTCGCGGCTTGCTGAGGCCTGAGCCCGCCGACCTCCACTCCGAGGGTCTTGCTGTCGAGCGCCACGCGCGGCCCATAGGACAGGTAGGCCCCTGAAGCAAGGAGTAGGAGAGAAAGCGTGAGCAAGAAGAGCCTGTTGTTGAGAGCTCTGGCACGTTGTCTGAGCCTTATGTTCCGGGCGGCACGGCCTACCGCGCCCAACGCCGTCGCCAATTGGATTCCTCCGGGTTCATCCTCTATATAACGTCTATGTCATGTCAGCTGGTACAAAACCTCTCGACCGCCATGCCCGGCATTTTTAACACTAGACGCCGGAGCCGCCCTCAAAGTTTCGAAAGCGCTGGCCCGCGGCAGGATACCCCTGTCCTCGAGGCGCTTCTGAAGCGCATGGCGCGCCCGGTTCAGCCTCGACTTGACAGTCCCCATCGGACACCTGCATGCCTGTGAGATCTGCTCGTACGTAAGGCTCTGCACGTCATGCATCACGATGACGGCACGGTGTTCCGGCGACAAGTCCCGGATGCCTTCCTCGACGTCGTGCACGAGCTCGCCATACTCAGCCACCTCAGCCGGACCGGGCCCGTTGTCGCTGACCTGCCAGTACACTTCACCGTCGGTGGTCTCGCACGCAGCGTCAAGTGACACCGTCCGCCATTTTCTCCTGCGCCTAATGTAATCTACGCACGCGTTGTTGGCAACCCTGTATATCCATGAAGAAAAGGGCGCGTCGCCACGAAAGGAGCGGAGCGAAGCGCAAACTCGGAGGAACGTATCCTGCGCAAGATCGAACGCTTCCTCGCGGTCGCCGACCATACGGTAGCAGAAGTTGAAGATCTTCTTCTCGTAGCGCACTATGATCTGGTTGAGCGAATCCTGGTCTCCGTCCTGCGCACGCTTGACGATCATGTACTCATCCATGGCACGTCCCCCATTCCAGAACCCGATCATAGCGTAATACATTGGTTTTGTTGGAACATCGTGGGGGAGGCGTATACGGCGCAGGCGTTTATGCTTAGAGGATCGTAGGCGTTTATGCCTAGCGACGCTGGCTTGACAGCCGGGGGATTCGGCGGATTTCAAGCACGTTGCGGGTTTTCAGGCGCGGGTGCAGGGGATGCGGGCGCTCAGGCCTGTCCCATGTCCGGGCTTCGATTCCACGGATAGCGTTCCGCCCAGCATCTCAGCGCGCTCTTGCATGCCGACCAGGCCGAGGCCGCCCGCTCTATCTGCCCGCTCTACGCCGGGGAGAAAACCCCGTCCGTCGTCCTGGACATTCAGTTCGATGTGCGACGGTGAGTACTCCAGCGTGATCTGGATACGTGAAGCCTCAGCGTGCTTGACGACGTTGCTGACGGCCTCCTGCGCTATGCGGTAGACCGCAACCTCGACGTCAGATTCGAGACGTCTGGCTTCGCCCTTGACATGCAATGTCACGGCAAGGCTTTCTCTCTCAGACGTGCTCTGCACGAGCCACTCGAGCGCCGGCTCAAGGCCCAGGTCGTCGAGCATTGGCGGCCGCAGGTCCCTTGTGAACCGCCTCAGATTCTCAAGCGTTGAATCCACCAGGCTGCCCATGTCCGCGATCCGGCGTTTCGATCCAGTGCCGGCATCCTCGTGCTCCAGCATCTCAAGCTGCCGGGATAGCGCGACGAGCGCCTGTACGGTGTCATCGTGAAGCTCGCGGGAGATGCGCTTCCTTTCCTCTTCCTGGACCTGCGTCACGAGGACGACGTAATCTTGCATCTCGGATTGCCTCTTGAGCGAGAAACTCAGTTCCAGCCGTCTTCTCTCGATTTCCTCCTGCATGCGGCGGTGCTCCGTCATGTCCCTGGCGATACCCTGCTGGCCGACTATCTCGCCACCTCGCGTGATGAATGAAGCCCGGAGGTCGAGAAACCTCGGCTCTCCGGACGCGGCCAGCGCTTCCCATTCATAGCTGAAGGACTCTTGGCCTGAGCGCGCCGCGTTCCTCATGGCCAGCTGCGAGGCTTCCCAGCTGTCCGGCGTCACGATCTCGCTGAAGTACTCGCCTATGAGCGATTCGGGCGCGTACCCGAGGATGTCCCGGACCCTCGCATTCAGGTAGGTGAACCGGCCGGAGCCGTCAAGCGAGAAGACCATGTCGCTTGCGTTCTCGGTCAGGACCCTGTACTTGCCCTCCGACCGCTCGAGCTCACTGAACAGGCGCCCACGTATGACGCAAGATGCGGCCTGGTCGGCGAGCGCGGAAACCATCTGTATGTCATCCGGCTCGAGGGCAGGGCGTTCGCGATTCCAGTACAGAAGCAGGAGCCCGACCGGCTCTGCGTCGGAGGACATGGATCTCAGGACCACTCCGGACATGCCGGATACGTCGATGACCTCGTGGCCCTGTTCGGACGGCCCGATTTCCCGGGCAATGACCGCCCTGGACCCCAGGCACTGTGAGAAGAGGCTTGAGCGTGTGAGGCGCAGCGACATTCCCTCTTCGACCGGAGCCGGCACGCCGGGCCTGGTCACCACCGCCACAGGGGTGATGGATCTTTCGTGCTCGCTGTAGACGAAGGCGACGCACCCATCGCATTTCAGCGCCCGGATGCTGTAGGAAGCTATGACCCCGAGAGCTTTTCTGGTATCGGATGTGCGCCCCGCTTCAGCAGCCATCGCGGGAAACCCGGCTGCGGGCACCTCTTTCCGCCTGATTCGGCCCTCCCTGCTCACGAACCGGTCACCTCGCCTCATCGTCGTGCAGGTCCGCGAGAGCAAGCCAGCCGCTCTTGACGGCTTTCAGCACTGCTTCGGTGCGCGACCCCACTCCCATCTTCGAAAAGATGTTCGCCAGGTGGACTTGGACGGTTCTCGGGCTGATCTGGAGTTCCGCGGCAATTTCCTTGTTGCCGAGGCCTCTCCCCGCAAGAGTCAGCACCTGGAGCTCGCGCTCGGAAAGCGGGTTCGGCTGCTCTTCCAACTCGGCAGGCTTGTGGCTGACCCGGTTTATGAGCCTTCTGGCGACAGACGGGTGAAGCACCGGTTCCCCAGCCGCAACCGACCGTATGGCCCGCACGAGTTCCTGCGAGCGGACGTTCTTCAGCAGGTAGCCGGCCGCCCCTGCGCCGAGGAGCGCGAAGACGTAAGGGTCCTCGTCGTACGCGGTAAAGACCAGAATTCCGGTCAGAGGGAGGTGCTTCTTGATGATCTTGGTGGCCTCGATGCCGTTGAGTTTCGGCATCGAGATGTCCATGCAGATCACTTTCGGCTTGTGAAGAAGCGCGAGGCGGACGGCCTCCTCGCCATCCTGGGCCTCGCCGACGATCCAGATGTCGGGTTCCCTTTCCAGGAGCTCGCGAGTCCCCTCACGGACGATCGCGTGGTCGTCCACAAGCAGAACGGTTATCTTGTCAGTCTCGGGCATTGCTTGCACTCCCGGTCGCATTTCAAGCGTTTAGTATTTCCATCGATGTCAGGCGTGCGGGCGCGTCTTTCGTCTGCTGGCAGCCACTGCCAGCAACAGGCTGACTTCGTAGAGCACGAGCATCGGCACGGCCATCAGCAGCTGCGATATCACGTCCGGCGGGGTGAGGATGGCCGCCGCTACAAACAGAAGGAAAACGGCCGTTTTCCTGCCTCGTCGCAGCGCCTCGGGGGTGAGCACGCCCGCCCAGGTCAGAAACACGACTATCAGAGGCATCTGGAATACGAGGCCAAACATGGTCGTCAGGCTGGTTATGAACGTGATGTACCTGTCGTACGAGATCAGAGGGTTGAGGCCAGGTCCCGCAAAGCCGGTGAAAAACGCCATCGTCGTGGGAAGCACGACCCCGTACGCGAAGGCGGAGCCCAGGATAAACAGCAAAATCGAAAGGAACATCATGAGGAAGACGTAGACCTTCTCGCGTCTGTGGAGAGCAGGGCATATGAACGACCATACTTGGTGAGCTATCACCGGTAGGGAGAGAAACAACCCGGCGACAAACGCCAGTCTCACGTCTGTGACAAGGACCTCAGCAGGGCTGATGTAAACCAGGTCGACACCGCCGCCGAGCGAACTCAGAAGCCCGCTCAGCCGCCTCACGAACGAGAAACTGACCATT
>JAUYEF010000279.1 GCA_030691635.1 Bacillota bacterium | reverse complement strand
CCGATGTCAGCTGGCAGCAGGAGTACTGAGAGGTGGGCGGGTCATTGTACCATGGGCCAACACGAAGTCGCTTGGTCTCGTTGTAGTCGTTCCTGATCCCGCACGCCAAAAGATTCCTAGCTTTGGAGGACGTAAGTAGCCCATACGTCTTATCCTTATACTCTGCATAGCGTTCTTTAGTGTATGTCTTTGCGGCCTCAAGATCCTGGGTAATGTACATGTCGAATCCCTGGGCAACCACTCCATCGGCTACTTCCTTCCCCTCCTCGATCCTCCCCTCGAGAACGAGAGCGACCCATTCCTGTACATGCTCTGCCAGGTGGGATCGCAACGATACCGTAAGGTCGAGACGGTCGTCGACCCGCACTTCTGCGGCTGCCTTGAAGATCTGTGCTACTCTTGCAGGGCAGTGAACGATCCACGGCTTGCCGGAAGCTGCGGTTGCCTCGTTCCATTGGCCCAAGCCGGCTTCTTCACCCAGGTGGATTTCCTGACCTTCCCCAATAAGCCCAATCACGACTGCCCAGGACAATCTCGTTCCGATTTGAATGAAATCGGCTGGCTCTGAAGCGCTGTGACCACGCTTCTCAAGCACCCGGTTGGCATCCCATGCTCGCTGTGCCTCATCAAATATCCACACATGCTCTTCCGGCACGCGAGGCCGAGAGCCGCCGTATTGCTTCAGGAATCCGTGGACGTCCTGAACGAAAACAGTACTCTTGAGAGCATACTGAAGTACCTGCACTAGTGGGCCGTTGCCGGACAGGAACACCGCGGTTCTAGAACCACGAGAGTCGCCAAAATGATCTTGATAGACAAACTGGAGCCCAACAAGCGTCTTGCCCGCTCCCGGAACTCCGGTGACAAGAGCCAGATGAAGCTTCTCGCTTTCACGAGCAGCCCTGGTAATCGCGAGTAACGAGGCTATCGTGTACGGTATTCCTGCACTAAGCGCACGCTTGATCTGGGGTAGGGGTTGTTTGTTGAAGATGTCTCTGGCTGCCTGGACCAACGATGGGAGTGGTGCGTAGTCGGAACTCACCCACCGGTCGGGATCGATATGCGAACCAGTGGCATCAGTCACTACCGAGTGAATGACAGCGTGTAGTGAGTCTGGTGAAATGAATTGCACACCGCGCCTCTCAAGTACTGGGCCCCGGTACTTGGTTGCCACCAGAATCGGATGAAGAGGCCATTCATGAGAACCTTCGTGGTAGTTCTTGAAGTCCCGAGCATAGGCAGCAACTTGGTCTTCATGCGCTTCGAGCGGGGCATCCTGCTCCTTGAACTCGACGACAAGAATGTCCGAGGTTGCCAGTAGGACTAGGTCCGGGCGTCTTCCGCGCTCGCGAGGTAGCTCATACTCAAAGACCACTTTCCAGTCCGCTGCACCCGGCCGCAACGATATCAGGCTAGGAAACTGCTGCTTCAGGATGCGAAACGATTCACGCCACGCAGCCATCTGGCCGCCGTCCGCTGCCATGTTCATGCATCTGAGATGATGGGCCTGGAGGGAGCTGAGCCAAGCTCCTTCATCCGCGCCGAGGAACTCAGAGACTGACCCATACCAACCATAAGGGGAATCAGTCAATACACCCGCCTCCAGGTATCCCTGTGTCAAGTCTCTCTAGGACAACGCGCCATGACTCTTAATTGGCGTCGACGTCTCAGACTTTGACACTATTCGGGATGTTCCTGTTTGCGGACGGGCGTGAGGCAGTATGCACTACGTACGGGTGAGGTGTTCTGTCAGAGACTTAGCATGACGAGTCAGCCAGGGCTTACGTCTGGTAGTCCTTGCATGGATACATGAGGCCGCCCAGGCCTACTTCGACGACCTGACCCGCGGTGTCAGCTCTTTCACCCTTCTCATCGCCAGCCCGATCGGGAGCCCTGCCGTCGGCGCGGATACCTTTACGCCGGTGCCTTCGAAAGCAGCGGACACTCGCGATGAGTATTCGCTGCCTCCCAGCGCCACGACTGACCCGTATGAGGCCAACCCCATTTCTCGGACTTGCCGTCTCAGCTCGCTCATGCCTATTGGGTCTGACGATGGTATTGTGAAGGCTTTGTTGTAGTCCTCTATCCGCGTGTCCGGATCCAGGAAGCCGTACTTCGCGGATAGGATCAGCCACCTCGCGCCGGATGCCTCGGCGAACTCGCGGTTGACCTTGAATGGCGCCCCCACGTAAGCATCTTTGGCGGGGGTCGGCCCCGCCCAGGGACATGCCTTCCATATCTTCGCGCGCCCGCATGGAATGATCACGAGCATTGCCGGTTACCCTCCTTGACACCTGAGCCAATCAGACGCAAGAGCCGAGAGACGCCCAAACGCCTCCAGGGTAAGAGGTTCTGAGTGGATGTGCTGGGTGTTCCAGAGGCCCAAGTTGCGTATGTCCTCGCTGGCTGCATAGGCCCCAAGCCACGCCGGTGATGGCTGGCCCAACGGTTCCTGGGCCAGCAGCGCGATGAGAGCGCTTTCGAGGTTCTTTCTCTCGTCCGCATCCTCAACCCGGACGCAGGCGAAAGTGAGGTTGTGCCTCAACACGAGACTGACTTCTCGCTCCACCTCCGCGTACGTCGGTCCGTCCTGCTGGAGCCAGCCCGTGAGCCGCGGGTCGGCGGGATCAGCCCTTCTAAGAAGCGCGCCTCCAAGGTGCTTTCTGAACACGCTTCCATTCTTGTTCCCGCCGAGCCGGCTGACGCGTCCATAGTGTCCTCGAATGCGCGAACGGAATCGGCCGTTGGACCGGTTGATCCCGACCCTGACGATGCGGTCAACCGCCAGACCGCCTAGCCGGATGGTTTCCCCCTTCTCGTAGAAAAAGTAGATGCCGCTAGACGGTAGATGAGACGGCACAAAGGCATGGTCGAACCGCCGAAGCGGAGCCAGCAGGTTATAGACATCGGTAGTGAGATCCGACAACATCCAGCCCTTGCGCTTCAATTCCGAGTGTATGTACTCGAACTTCAGTGACCGCTTCTGTGGCCTGCCGCTCGCTGATGGGTAGATAAGCGCGTCTAGTTGCCTGTCGTTGAGCGTGGCAAGCCTTTCAAGGTCCAACCCCGCGGCGCGGGCGCGGTAGACCATCTCACACACCGTACTGCACGAAATGGACAGGCTGCGCGCTATCCCGCGCTGGCTCAAGCCCGATCCGAAT
>JAUYEF010000362.1 GCA_030691635.1 Bacillota bacterium | reverse complement strand
CTACATGGACCTGCTGACTGTCGAGGACGTTGCCCGGATCCTCCGCGTGTGCCCCCGCCGCGTGCGCGCCCTGGTGAAACAGCGCAACCGGCAGCGGACGCGGGAAGCCCTGGCCCGCAAGGAAGTGGCCGTCTGGATCGGCAAACAACTAGGCCGTTCGGGCATGTGGGTTTTCCGGCCCGAAGAGGTGGAGCTGCTGCGCCCAGGGGCATGGGGACGACCGAAAAGCAAGTAGTCGTCGAGCCGCCGCCCGTCAATAGGCCGCACTCTCGCGCTCATCGTGTCACCCACGCCAACAGCAGCCCGACCGCCGCACCCATCGCGACAGACAGCGCCGCGACGACCAGCGCACCGGCGAACGGCGGGGCGGTGTCGAGCCAAGCTCTCACTCGCGGCACGTTCCCAGCCTCCTCAGTACTTCCTCTCGCTCGGCCTTCTCCAACTCCAAGTCCTCCTCGAATCGCGCCGAGTCGGTATTTGCCTCGATTGCCTCCCTGACGATCCCGAGCAGCACGTCCGGCGGCAGGGCCTCCGCCTGGCAGGTTTCCTCCATGCTCTCGCCGCGCTTGTCTGTCGGTTTCGGCGGCGCGGTCGGGAGGCCGTACCGGCGCACCTGCTCTGGCGTCAGGGCGACGCGCTCGAAGTAGACCGTACCGGCGACACCGACGAACGCCTCCACGTCGGCCCTCACCGCGTCGAAGATGCACACCCCCGACGGGTCCAAGTCTCCGACATGCAGGAAAACCGTCGGTCGGGGCAGCTCCGCCAACACTTGATCCGCCAACCGCTTCTTCACTGTCAGCGAATCGAAACCAGACGAGGACATCACCGGGACGGAGAACGGATTAGCGGCCTGCCGCAACTGTGGTACCATGCCAGCCGCCTCGACCAGCAGGACCAGGTGCCGGGGTTGCCCCGCCTGCTTGTCCCGGACATATCCCCGCGCGGCCTCCAGCACCGCCCTGCCGAAGTGCTCCGGGCCGCGCCAGCCGCCGCTCTCGGCCTGCACCCAGCCGTCGTCGCGCATCGCTTCCCAGGGGACTCTCCCCGCCCGCCGCGCGCGGGTTAGGTACTCGCCGAGACGCTTGTACGCCCGCTCGGTCTTCTCGTAGCCGTAAAGGGCAACCAGGCGGTAAAAGATCTGCCGCAGGGTCAGCGGCCAATGCTCCGCGTACTGCTCCAAGACCTCCTCCACCTGCGCCAACACGTCGAGGGTGCGCCCATGTGGCCGCCAGTCGGCGCACCCTTTCGGCCTGGCGTGGAGATAGATCACCCGCGCCACCCCTGCAACACCTCCATGATCAACTCCAGCGCCTGCGGGTGCAGGGCCAGGTCCTCGCTGTCGAAGGTGACGGTCTTCCCCCGCCGCAGCTCGCCGGTCTCGCGGTCCCGGTAGAGCTGGGCGACCTGCAACTTGCTGGCGTCGGCGTAGTAGCTGATCCGGACCCTGGCCGTGTCGGCTGTTCTCGGGGCTTCAGCCTCCCAATACGCCGCGCCGCGATAACGCTTCGCCTGTGTCGCCATGCTCTCGCCCCCCTTCTCGTTCGTCCATCCTCCGCCGCCGGGTGATCGCCTTGCCTCGCTGGAGCGCCAGGGCAAAGAGCTCACGCGGCAGAACGTCCAGCAGTTCGCGTGCGGTGAGGAACAATGTTGCTTGGGTTATCTTGATCTCCATAAGGCGGCCCTCTTGGGCGGTCAGATGCTCACCGCCTGGCGGGCATGACGGATTGGGGGGGTATGACGGATAATGACGCGGGTTTCCATATAATTAGATAGTGTTGTGATTTCACGTACATAAGAATAGGAAAGTTGCGTCATTATCCGTCATGCGTCATGCTTTCCGTCATCGGTTAGAAGGCCGAGCCCTTCCCAAAGGCGGGCATTCATGGTTCGGGTCTGGACGAAGCCCCGCTCTCGGAGCTTCATCCCAAAGGCACGCTGGCTCAGCGGCTTGTCGCCAGAAGTCTCACACCAGCGTACATAAGCGGCGTACAGTTCGCGGGCCGCCGCCTTGCCGATTGGGTCAACCAGGCAACAGTCCTCGATGAAGCCGCCGAGAACATCCTGCTCCTGCCGATATTGCTCGGTAGCAACGGACACGGCTTCGGATTTGCCCAGGCCGACAGCCTGCCAGAGCAGGCAGCCCTCGACCGCCCAGGCCAGAATGCCGGGGCCTTCGGCTTTGAGACGGTCGGGCATATGCGGGTCCCGTTCGTCTTCGGGGATGGTCACCGTGAACGGAAGCAGCTTGACTCTCCGCCAGATCGCCAGGTCAGTACCCATAATCCGTGGCCGATGGTTGGCCGCGAGGAATATCTTGCAGGTTGGGACAAACTCGAACCACTCCGCGAAGAGGAACCTGGCCGCAACCTTGTCCCCGCCAGTCAACTGCTTGACGAGGGACTCCGCCAGACGCCTGCCGTCCTCCACTTCCTGGGCTGCTACGAACCGAGCGCCGCGCAAGGCTGCAAGGTCCGAGGGTATGCTGTTGTTTCGCTTCAGCAGCAGGGTCTCCGCGGGCATCTGTCGTGCGTAGTCGCCGAGCACATGACCCAGCGCTGATAAGAAGGTGCTCTTGCCGTTGGCCCCGCTACCGTGAAGGAGGAACAGAACCTGTTCAGATGTGTCTCCCGTCAATGCGTATCCGGCGGCCCGTTGCAGATAGGCAGCCAAGCCCTTGTCGCCGGATGTGACCCGCTTCAGGAAGGTATCCCACGCGGGACGGGGGGCGTGCGGGTCATACTGAACAGGAGCCAGCTTCGTGATCAGGTCCTGCCTGCGATGTGGCTTCAGTTCGCCCGTCCGCAGGTGAACCGTCCCGTTCTTGACGTTGAGTAGCCAAGGGTCCACGTCCAAGTCTTCCGGCTTGACGGGGATTCCTGGTTCGCTACGGGCGAGAGATACCATCGAACGCAGGCGCATTTCCGATTCACACTTGAGAGCAAAGCTCAGGAGTCCTTTGCGGCGTTCGTCGCCGAGTTCCCGCGAAGCGTCACCCCCCAGGCCCCGAATGGTCTGCTTTGCGAGGGCAAACACGCCATTTCCGGCGTCCTGCGCCCAGCGGGAACCGTCCCACAGCAACCACTTACCCCACGCCCAGCAGTACCGAACATCCATGCCGTGATCCCGCGCGAACCGCTGGCCATTTCCAAGGTCGGTTAAGGGAATCTCGCCACTGGACAGTGGGGAAGGCAGAACCTCCGTTTCATCCGACACCGCCGGGGCGCTTTCGATCTCGCCCAATACCGCGTCTAGCGTCAGCAGGGCTTCGCGCGCCCGTCCGTTGTTGCGGAGGGATTCGACAGCCCGGACGCCCGGACGCGCGAACGCTTCAGCGGCAGCAGGCCCCGCACATTCCTCCAGGTACTTTAGGTCCTCAAAAAGCAGGTCAGGCTGAAGGAGAATCTCACCAGATAGGTGCTTTCGAATCGCACCCCGAAGGCCCGACAGCATGAGTCCCGAAGAGATATCATTCCGGTTCTGCTCACCGCTCACGTTCGTTCACTGTCCAGCGGGCCTGCTCCCAATCTTGCACCTGCGCCGCGACCCAGCCCGAGAGCCATTCTCTTGGGATACGAACCGACCGGCCCAGACGGATTGTCGGAACCATCCCTTGTTGAACCAACCCATACAGGTGAGAACGCGAAACATTGAGCTGTTCTGCCGCTTCTGAAACCGTGAGCAAAAGTCGTTCTGTGTTCATCGCCTCACCCCCGATCTGGCCGTACAAAACCGTGCTCGTCAAACAAGTCTTCAGCGGTGACGTTCAAAGCCTCAGCCAACACTGGACGCCACTTAGCCGGGCAAACCCATGCCCCCCGCTCGATCCTGAGGTACATATCCGGGTTGATACCCGCCTGCAAGGCAAAGCGCAGCCCACGCAGCCCCGTACGCACACGGAGCAACCGAAGACAGCTAACCATTTTTCGTCTCACCTCCCCTCTCTGGGGTTGTGTACAACTCGGATTTGCGGTACACTGAAACCGCCTCCACATATAGATACCGGATGGACGAACATCGGCCAGCGCGGGCGAGGAGGGAAAATGATGAGGCAGATAACCCAAGGGGGTCAGCCGCCAAAGGCGCTTGAGGATGAAACCGAAGCGCTTGGTTCCAAGCTGGACCCGGACTTCGACGCCCACCGCCTAGCCGCGCTTCGCACGGCGTATCAGGACGTCACCGGGGACCTCATGCGCCACCTGGCGGCAGGTTTGGTGTTGGCATCCCGAACGTTTCCCCAAGGGAGCGGCAAACAGGTTGCCGGTGTGTGGCACGCCGAGCCCTGGCCGGATGAGGATGGTCTTAAGCTACGGGCACAGCATCTGTGGTGCGCGCTGTTCGGCTGGCGGTACCTCGTGGGTCCCACCTCGCTGGCCGCCGTACGGCAGGAGTTCCTTCGGGCTCACTGGATTAACAAGCCCTTGGACCCAAGCGCGTTTTTGCGCGGACGCCGGGGTCAGCTGTTTGCTGAGTGGTGCAACCAGCATGGGCAGCATCCGGAAGAGGTTATTGCATGGTTCCGGGACCTGAAGAGCCAGGACAAGAGCTTTTTCGGCGCATCGCCACAGACCCTCGCAAGGCTATCCAAGTCGATAACGTTTCCGTTCATCACTGTAAACGCTGGCCTCCTCTTCGCCGGCGAGGACCTTCCGGAGTCCGAGGACCCGTATGCCCGACTCGATCAGGGCGTATGCGGCTACAATGACTTTCTGCGCCAGACCAAGCTTGCCGACCTGGCGATCAAACCGGCCGACAATCCAATTGCGCTTATGGCCGTGCAGGTAATGCGCACACCCCAAACCGTTCCTGCTCTGCGCAACGCGGCGGCGTTGATTGTGCGGCGTTTCATCGCCGACCGGGCGATCCGGGCTGATGGCTACAAGGATGATACCGCAACTCTCGATACGGTTCTGGCCGATGTGTGGGGAGACTTTCCCACACCCGTAGT
>JAUYEF010000131.1 GCA_030691635.1 Bacillota bacterium | reverse complement strand
CGCCCGGGGACATGGGGCCACTTGTATATCTGCTCCGAGTCTGCAATCAGGCCTTCCGGAACCACGATCGCGCCCTGGCTGAAGTACCCTGCGTTGCTCGCCCTTGCCCAGGTCGGGACGAACGAGCTGAACCCTTCCATGATCTGGGGGAGCGTCTGGGGCACCTGAGGGACCGCAAGGAGCAACCTGGAGGGAAGCGCAAACGCGTAGTCCACTAGAGACCCTCATGCCGCTAACGGCGCCACGAGAGATGAAAATGCATTTTCGTAGTAGAACCTTGGTAGTAGGTTCTGGCCAATGGAAACCGCCTCCCGGAGTCGCATCTTCTTGCGAGATTGGCCGGCGCCACGCAGTGCAGAAGTGCATGGCGAAGAACTGCGCTGCGCAGAAGTGCGCTGCAGGTCCTGTGCCACCTCGCGCGACTCCTGATGCATGGTATGCGCCGGAGGCTAGGAGGGGCAGGATTGTGAACTCATGTGGGCCGCCGGGACGAGATCCTGGCGGCCCTGTGTTTCCCAGTGGAACGCGCACAGCACTGCAGCGTTCTATGGTCGAACGCCGAACTGGTTTTGCGTTCTACGGTAGAACGTCCGGACGGTTCCGCGTTCGATGGTGAAACGCACTGGTTGGAAAGGCACATGAATCCAGTTGGCGGCCATGACGCCCCGGGTACGGTCTGCTCGAGCCTCCGTACCCGGTAAGCAAACCCCTCAAGAACTCGCGTCGAGTCGTGAGGGGCTTGTCGATTCCATATCTCATGCCAGCCCAATGCCCTAAGTGCACTCGCCAGGGCTCTGACAGGCACAGGTTTTCGCGGGTCGAGACTCGTCCTACGCGCTGTCGCCCGGAGCTACTCCTTCTTGCCGAACGACGCCTTGGCGCCGCACTGCGGGCACTTCTGGGGTTTGCACCGCGCGTCCTTCTCAAACCCACACGCCGAGCATTGCCATACTGCCATCTTCCCAGCCCTCCCCAGCTCTCTAGTAACGCTGAGGCTGGACGCATAGAGGACTCCATACCTGCCCTCAGCGTCCGCGCCCAGCCCCACGTCAGGCCGCTGCCCTCGCAGGTCGGCCCGCCGCCCACCGCCCGCCGCCCTCCGGCCCGGCTCCCCTAACTCGCCGCGAACCCCCTTATGAAGGCCGCCAGGCGCTCAACCGCTGTCTCGATGATAGCCTCACCGATCTCGAGCGAGGATTTTGTGGCGTCTCCAAGCGCACCGTTTTCCGACACCTCATCCCACTTGCGTGCGATCTCGATGCCGTAGGGGTTCTTGTATTCCTCAACTGTCAGCCTGATAGTGCCCTTCTCAAGAGTGCCCTGCTTGACGGCTCTCGGTGCGAGATACATACACTGCGAGATCTCCGACTCACACGCGTGGCCCGTGATGGGCGACTTGCACTTCTGGGCTACCACGTCGGAAGCGACCTGCGTGGGCGCAGCCATGGCTGCCGCCGCGTCCTCATAGGTATCCCGGATCTCACTCAACACGACCCTCAGCGCGCCTCCGTTGCCGCCGTGCCCGTTGATGAACAGGAACTTGCGCACTCCATGCTGGTACAACGAATCAACAACGTCCAGGCAGACGGCGATGAACGTCTCCGGCCGCATGGTGATGGTGCCAGGGAAGTTCATGTGGTGCGAGGATATACCGTACAGAACGGGGGGCACGGCGATCGATACTGGGTAGGTCCGCGCCGCAAGCATCTTGGCCACCTCATAGGCCCGCGCCGTGTCCACTTCGAATGTGCCGTTCGGGCCGTGCTGCTCACACGAGCCGGTCGGGATGATCGCAACTTTAATCTTGCTCAGGTTCTCCTTTACCTCTGGCCATGACATGTCAAATAGGACAAATGCATTCTCCGCCAATGCCGGCACCTCCCAAGGAGTATTGCATCCTATTTCTCGCTACACGCGTCTTCGTCCTCCGAGAACGTCGGCGTGCGGGTCCTCGTCCGTCGCCGCGAGTCTCCATGGTCCGGGGACAGTCTCTTCTCCGAGAATGGCCCCTTATGCCGCGGAATCTGCTGACCGAGGTAGAATCTGGTAGACATGCACTTATTGAAGATATCTACACATGGAAAGGAGGGTGTCAAGAATGAAGAAATTCGTGGCAGGGCTCGTCGTCGGTATCATCCTGGCGTCGGTCGTCCCGGTGCTCGCGGAATCGACGGCCATCATAGGTAGGGCCGTGCAGGGTACCTTTCCCCTGATCATAAACGGCATGCGCGCCTCCAAAGACGTCATCGTCATTGACGGCACAAGTTACCTGCCGGTCAGGGCATCAGGAGAGCTGTTCGGGTACGACGTCGACTTCATCAACCGCGAGGTGGTCCTGGTCAAGACGGGCACGTACACCGGCAAGTGGAGCTACTACGTCAAGTCTAAGTACTTCACCACCGACGGCAGCACGGTGTATACATGCCTGGTCGCAGAGGACGAGTGGTACATCCCGGTCACGGCGTTCGGCAGGAACGCCAGTTTCAGTCCGACGAGCAGTTGGGTGACGATCTCGCTGCCCAACAAGCCGCCAACGTCCTTCAACAAAGATGCCGCGTACTCGCCCGGCATCGCGGGCTTCAAGGACGGGTTCACTAACTACGTGAGGCTCTCAGCGCTATTGCTGAAGCCGGTCGTGCAGTTCGAAACGCTCTGGCTCGAGTGGAAGTAGGGACCGCACATTCGACGAAGGCACTGCCATATACCCCCAGAAAGCCCTGGGACTTTGCGACACTCTATGGTGAATAACTATCGGACGCAATCCCCATCAGGGGAAGCGAAACCTATTCTGAGGGGTACAGGAGGTAACTGCAAGATGCTCAGTAGGAAAGCACTGGCGCTCCTGCTCGTGGCAGCTCTTGTGTTGGGGCTCACCAGCGCAGCGCTGGCTGCGGGCCAGAATCCCGATCCCGGAAAGAAAGAGGACTACAAGTTCCCCGATTGGGCCGAATCTGCATGGGCCTTCAGGCACATGGCTCGGATGAAGTTCATGAACGTCATGCGGGGCTATGAGGACGGTAATTTCAAGCCGAATGGGGCCATCAGCCAGGCAGAGGCTCTTGTCATGGTCATCCGGATGCGCGACGCCGAAGCCGCCGCTGAGGCGCTGAGCAACACCACGACCCTGGTGATCCCGGGCGTGAACCGGATGTGGGCGTGGGGCTACATAAAGTACGCTCTCGACCATAACTGGATCTCGCTCGACGGTTTCAACCCGAGCCGCGCAGCGTCCAGGCTCTGGGTTGCGGCGCTACTCGTCAAGGCCTTTGGTGAGGCGAGCGCAACCGCGCCTCAGCTCACGGCCGCTCTGGTGGCTTTCTCGGACATCAGCGAACTCGCTGACGCGGACAAGGGCTTCATCGCCGTGGCGTTCGCGAAGGGCTGGATACTCGGGTATCCGGACGGCACGTTCAAGCCGAACAAGCCAGTCACCCGTGCCGAGATGGCAGCCCTCCTCGATCGAGGCGAGGGCATCCTACCCAAGGCGTACCAGGCGGCTAACGTGAAAGGCCTGGTCATCTCGACATCGTCCACTGGGACACCGGTCGTTAAGACCATTGTGGTCCTGAAGGATGGCGAGACCGCCGCCACCTCGTGTACGCTCGCCGATAACGCACTGATCATCGGCAAGGGGCATGCCGAGGTTGCTTTCGCCGACATCCACGCGCTGGACTATGTCAGGATCCTGCTGGATTCGGCCGGGAAAGCCGCCGTCGTCACGGTTGAGGACAAGAAGGTCATCGAGTTGACAGGCACGGTGACGGCCAAGGTCGCCGCCACCACTACCACGCTGGCTACGATCACCCTCAGCTACGGAGGCGCGTCGGGCACGTTCAACGTGACTGCCGATGCGGTGCTGAAGAAGGCAGATGGCACGACGGCGGCCTTCGCAGATGTCGTCGGGGCTGTTGTGGTGAAGATCAAGGACAACGTGATCATTGAGCTCCAGATCAAGCCCGTA
>JAUYEF010000127.1 GCA_030691635.1 Bacillota bacterium | reverse complement strand
CTGCGCGCGTGACGGTCCAGCTGTGCTCGCTCTCACCGCGCTCAGGCAGCAGGCGGAAGAACTCTTCAAAGTGCGCCGTGGTCAGCGGCGTCTTCTTGCCCACCTTGATGTCCGACAGATCGTAGTACCAGATACGCTCGGTGGGGCCGCCTCTGGTGAAGAAGAGAAGGTTGGTCTTGACACCCGCGCCGGCGTTCACGAACGCCCCTCCCGGCAGGCTGACGATGGCCCACAGGTCGCAGTCGTCCAGCAGCTTGCGCTTGGTCTGCACAAAGGCGGTCTCGTTGGTGCGGAAGAGCACGCCCTCGTCCAGCACTATTCCGCAGCGGCCACCCGGCTTGAGCGAGTCAATGACGTGCTGCAGGAACAGCACCTGCGTGGCGCCGGTCTTGTAGGCAAAGCGCGTCTGCGCCTCCCTACCCTCTTTGCCTCCGAAGGGAGGGTTCATGAGCACTACGTCGTAGAGCGAGGGCGCGCTGGTGGAAAGGCCCCCGTAGATTTCTGCGCCGGTCAGCGTGTTGCCATGCCAGATGTGTGGCTCGTCAATACCGTGGAGCACCAGGTTGGCCAGCGCGATGGGGTAGATGGCGTTGTCCTTCTCGCGTCCATAAAAAGTGCGCTGCTTGAGGGTCTCAAGCTGGTCAGGCGACGTGATGTTGGCGTTGTTTGGCCCCGCCATGTGCTCGAAGGACTGGGCAAGGAATCCACCAGTGCCGCAGCCTGGGTCATAGACCGTCTCCCCTATCCTGGGGTCGATGACCCTCACCATCGCACGGATAATCTCGCGAGGGGTGAAGAACTGGCCGCCGTCGTTTCCCTTCTCGCCCATCTTGAGCAGCAACCCCTCATAGACCTGGGACAGTGTGAAAACGTGTGTGTGGTCCACGTTCTCGGCGCTTATCTCGTGCACCTTGTCCAGCACGTCCAGGAGGTTGCGCTCGGTGTCAATGCGCACATGCTCCACGCCGGAGAAGATCTCGCTGATGACCTTCTGGCGAGAGGTGGCGTTGGGCCGTTCACGCAGGCCCTTGAGGTGCGGTATCAGATCGCCGTTGACGAAGCCGAAGAAGGCCCCCAGCGAGCCGTTCTGTAGCTCTGTCCGTTTGGGCCCCTCCGGCGCGGCCCAGTCCCGCCAGCGGTAGGGTGCTTCGAGCGACGGTGTGAACTCCGCGCCGACCGCCTCCGCCTCCTCTGCTTCGCGGGTCTCTCGTTCGTCCAGGATACGCAGGAAGAGTACCCAGGTCAGCTCTGGGACGTACTGGAGCGCGCCGGCGCAGTTGGACCGGCGCATGATGTCGCAGATGGCCTTGATGGCGCCGTTGACCGATTGCTGCGTGGCGAGCCTGCGCCCGTTGCCGTTGTGTCGAGAGCCAGCCATCGCCTACCCTTGTACGGCAAGGCGCAGGTCGGCAGTGACCGGAAGCTCGAACAAGTCGCTGCGCAAGAGGCGCGTCGAGAAGAACAGGACTTCGAGGTTCTCGATTTCGCCCGTTACTGGGCTAAGCCGCGCGACCACCTCGTCGCCAAGCTCTTCCGACTCCTGCTCCGCATAGGGAGGCCGCTTGCTGATGTATAGGATGTCCGCCTCGCGGTCGTACTTAAACGTTAGCTTGTCTTCCACTCCGCCTCTCCTTCCGCCAGCCTTCTGGCAAGGTATGCGGTGATGACCCAGTGGCGGCCGCTGGCCACCGGTCCGCTCACCACGACCACCACCACGTGCTTGCCTCCTCTCAGGTCAGTATACCAGCGTGAGAACAGCCTGGCGCTGCCAAACCGCACGCTACGGCGGACCTGGTCCGGCTCGGCAAGTGTAGCTACAATCCGGTCACGATGCGTTGGAAGCAGGTCAGGATGGCGCTCAGCTATGTGCTTCTCCCGCTCCTCGCTCAACTCCACCTCGCCGTGCAGGTATGGGCAGGGGAGGCGGGCCATCACAGGCCTCCGCTGAACGCGCGCCGGAGCAGGGCCGCAGGCAGCTTGTTGATGGCGTCCAACTCCTCCTCCAACGCCTCATGGACACGCTCCGCCAACGACATCTGTTCATTCAGCATGGCACGGACGCGTCTCTGCTCTGCCAAAGGTGGCAGGTTGATCTCCACTGACGAGACCTCCTCGGTTCGGATTCGAGGGAGTTGACCAGGTGTCAAGCCAATCGGGGCGCGGGTGAGGTACACAGGACTTCGCATAAACCAAGCAACAAAGTCCACGTTGGCTGTGTTCTGGTCGACCGAATACACATACTGGTCCACAGAGCAGAGGCCATCGCAGTCGGCTACCCAAACCTTGTTCAGATAGGGGCGGAGATACCCATACACGATATCGCCCTTGTAGAAACATGGCTTACGCCCAGTCAGAGCCGCCTTCTCTACTGCGACAGAACCAAGTCGCCTTCCGGTGCCAGACTCGATATGCTCAAGTCCAACAAAAGTGGCTGGGCCGCTAGGGTTATCCTGTGGATGCACAACTTCGTTTCTAATCCGGAGGACGTCTCCAAGCAGTTTCTTCGGCCAAGTCTCCGCCTCAGGGCTACCGAATGCGGCACGCAGGTACGCGGCGGGCAGGGTCTTGGCCGCCTCCAGCCGCGCCTCAGCGGGGGCCCGCGCCCGCTCCACCGCCGCCATCTGCTCGCTGAGGATGGCCGCGATGCGCTGCTGCTGGGCCAGCGGCGGGAGCGGGATGAGCATGCTTGCAAGATGATCCCGGCGGATTGCGTCGAATGTGCTCCCACTTCCAAGTCTTGCGAGTTCCCTTTCAAGAAACCGCAACGTGGCCAAGATGAAATCACGATCGACGTTATTCTCCGGTCGGATCGCCGCCAGCCCTCGTCCAATGCAACACTCGACGTCCGCAACATTAGTTGGTCCTACTGGTGCACGAATAGAAAGCAGAATATCGCCAGGCAAAGCCACCTTAGAGGGGGCAACGCACCACGTTCGAGCTACTGGGTGTCTTCGTCCAAAATCAGCTTTGCCTTGAAAGAACGGCAGCCCTTCCGGGCTCTTGCGGTAAGTTTCACCAGGAGGGGACTGTCCTGCGTTGATTTCGCACACATCCCCCAGCCTTGCCCAGCGCCAGCCAGCCGGCAGCTTATGTTGAGTACCCTGGAGGCTGGCATCTGCTGCCTGAGTCATGCCGCAAACATCCTCTGCTTGGTCTCACGCAGCACATCGGCCGGCTTACCAAGCACTCGGAGCGCGGTGAGTCCGCCTGCCCCGATGACCTCCCGCATCTGGAACACCTGCGGGTTCTCCAGGCCCTCGGTCCCGGCGCGGGCAAACTGGCCTGTCAAGGCTTTGAGCGTTGCTGAGGCTTTGGGTGGGAGGCTGGAGAGCCAGGCGCCGTGCTTGTAGGCAAAAGCGTCGGCGCGCTCAACGCGGGTGCGCGGGGCCAGCCCGTAGCCCAACTCGGCCAGCACATCGTAGAGGTCGTATTCCACCATCTCTGACAGCGCCTTAACCAGCGTCGCCGAGCGCCCGCCGTCCGGCAGCCGTCCCAGCATCTCGCGCCGCTCCGCCGGCGCGACCCATCGGTTGCGGAAGTCATCCAGGGTAGGGGCTTCCTCCACTAGCTTGGCAGCGAGGCGCTGCTTGTACTCCTCCACGGTCACCGGCATGGCCTTGCCATCAACCTGGGTGACGATGTAGCTACCAGCGTCCGTCACCCGAACGTCAAACCCCTCAACAAGAAGCGTGCGCTCAGGAGGCGGGGGCGGCTCAACGCCTTCGCGTGGCTTGCGCGGTGGCGCAGCCCTGGTGACGAACTCCTCGCCGAAGAGCCTGGTGGCGTCGGTGTAGTCGTACACACGGAACATCAGCTTGTTGGTGGCGGGGTCCAGCCTGGTGCCGCGCCCGACCATCTGGTAGAAGGCCAGGGGTGAGCGGACGTACTTGAAGAAGACGATGTTGCGCACCACCGGCACGTCCACGCCGGTGGTCAGAAGCTCCACGGTGGCGGCGATGAAGTGGTGGCGCGAGCCTCCGCGCAGGTCCGCGATGTAGTCTGCTCCGCCAACTGAGGCCGTGCACTTGAAGGCGTATGCTTCCAGCCGGGGCCTGCCGTTCTTGGCGCACCAGTCGACGTAGAGGTTGTTCAGGGCAGTGGCCACATCGTCGGCGTGCCGGTCACGGGCGCAGAAGATGATGGTCTTCTGTTCAGCGCCGCCGGTGGCCACCAGGTGGTTAAAGAGGTCCTGCGTCATGGCCGCGACCCGCTCCGGCATGAGCAGCTTGTCCTCGATGTCAGGAGCATCGTAACGGTCCCGGGCCTCTGCCACGGTCAGCGTCTCGCCAGTGTTCGCGTCTATGAGGCGCTTGCCCGCCAAGTCCGCCCGTGTGACTCCCCGTTCCCGCTCGTTGGCCTGCTTGTTGTCGTGGAAGAGGTCAAACCGATGGATCTCACAGGCGGCAAGGTAGCCGTCCTCGATACCCTGGCTCATGTCGTACTCATAGACCGGCTCACCGAAGTGCCTGATGTTGTCGGCAGTGATGGCTGCGTCGTCCAGCGCTTCCTTGCTCTTCTCGGTAATCTTCAGGTGCCTTGGCGTTGCGGTAAGGCCTATCTGCACAGCGTCGGGGTTGCGCGTGAGGACCTGTGACCACTTTCCCCAGGCCGAGCGGTGGCACTCGTCAATGACGATATGGCTGAAGTAGTTCTCGGGGTAGTTGGACGTGAGGAAACTGGCCGTGGCGTCGTCCGTATCCACATCGAGAGTCTGATAGGTGGCGATGAGCACACGAGCATTCCTCTCCGGCTTGCCCGCTGAAACGGCTGCTGCGTCAGCGCCGAAGACGTTCTGGAACGCGGCAAGACCCTGGCTACGCAGTTCATCTCGGTCGCACACGAAGAGCGCCCGTCGAAGCTGCCCCGCGTCCGCGATGCGCTTAAGCAAGTTCACAGCTATGAAGGTCTTGCCTGAACCTGTGGCGAGGGAAAGGAGCGCCCGCTTCTCACCCCTGGCAATCTTCTCCAACGTGGCGCGGATGGCAGCATCCTGGTAGTAGCGTCGGGTGCCCTCACCACCGCTGTAGCGGGCAAGGAGTGGGCGCGCTGCCGGGTCTGCAAGGCTAAAGCCCACTGCGGCCTCGTAGCGCGCTTGGAGGTGAGCAGGAGTAGGAAATTCGGCCAGGGCCTGTGGCGCCGTCGTCTTGCCGGAAATACGGTCGTACTCGACGAACAGGTGACCATTGCTGGAGAACGCGAAGGGCACGTTCAGCCGCTTGCAGGCAGCGTAGGCTTTGGCCTGCTCAAGCCCATGCGTGGGGGGAAGGTGTTCGGCCTTAGCCTCGATGAGCGCCACGGCGACCGGTTGAGTGGTGGGGTTGACCTTGACGCGCAAGGTGTAGTCAACGCGTCCTTTGCCTTGCTTGCGCGGCTTGCCGTCCACAATATCGATTGCCCCGGCTGTCTCCTCACGGCGGATCAGGTCTTCCGTCCAGCCACGGGAGTGAATAGCAGGGTCAATCAGCTTGGCGCGGGTGTCGGACTCGCTGAGCGTCATCTCCGCCCTCGTGTGTGTCAGGTACAGTCCAACCGTGCAACCCGCATTATACTCGCTCGCCGGTGATGCCAGAATGAAGTCGTTTTAGAGCGCCCCTGAACAGCATCGACAGATGCCCTCAGCCTCGCTTCGCTCGCCCTTGGCTGCGGGTGCTTTGGGAACCGGGAGAAAGGTTTCGGCGGGGTTGGAATGCGGGCTGGGGAGCAAGCCTTGCTACAGGCGGATGCGTGTCACGTCAATCATGCGTCACTGCGCCTATTGTGGTATCGCCTCCCAAGGTCCGCCGCACTGAGGACACCGATCTGATGTCGCCAACCCGACCGCAATGCTGCACTTGGGGCAGTAGACGTTGGCAGCGCTTCCCCTCGCCAAGGGGTTCGGAACCATCGTCGTTCCGCAGCTCGGGCACGTCGGCTCTCCGGAAGAGCTGCTCACGCCTACCTGCACAGTGCTTCCACAGCGGGGACATCTGTATCCGAAGTAGGTGCTTGGGCTCATTGCTCTGCCTTCCGCCTTGGGTAGCCGATCCTAGTTGCGGTAATGTTGCCCTCTCCCTCTGCAACAGACCTCGTGCCGGGCTTGATGATGGCGGGTCCCTGAATGTCAAGGCCAGTTACGTTGCCCTTCCCTGTTGCGATGTGCTCTCCCGCGACCTCCACTACCTCCTTGGGTCGCTGACCCGCCAAGTCCATTCTAACGCGCACCTCATGCTGTCGCTTCCACTGCCGCATCTGATCGGCGCTGTGGGCGCTTGCTGGGGCATCAATCAGATGAGCGTGATCTTGGCACAGCCACATCCCGTTGTCGGCAGATGCGCGCTCCCCGGGGGTCTGACCAGGATCGTAGCGAGGGCCACCTGGCGAGGCGGCGCAGATGTGAGAGGCGACGCCGATGCTCACCGCTCCCGTGGGCTTGCTTGACGGCCCCTCAGTGAGCTTCCCGCAGCCTGGCCAGGAGCACATGTATCCAGCGCGCTTGGCAATCTCAGTCTTCACCTTCTGTGCAAAGTCGTCTCGATTTCTTTCCATGCCCCCCACCGTGTGCTAGGATAATACTGTCGTACTACAGCAATTCTATCACGGGAGAGCCATGTTTGAAAGCTACGTCGACGTGCTTGAGGTGTCAAGGATACTCAGGGTCCATCCCGAGACCGTCAAACGCCTTATCCGCGAGGGCAAGCTGCCGGCCACGAAGTTTGGCAACAAGTGGATTATGGAGCGGGAGCGGGTCATGGTGTTTGCGGGCACCTACGACGGACGGAGGGGGAGGGTAAGGAGGCTGATTTGAGAACACGAGGATGAGCCTCGTCAGACGAGTGGATTCTAAGGAGCAGTGGCTATGAGCGTGTACGAGAGCGTGCTGTTGAGCGAGTTGGGAAAGGTACTGCGATTGTACGCTCCTTGCTGGGGCAGCATCGAGTTTGCGACCGTGCTCTATCTTCCCGAAGAGGGCTGCTGCATGCCCTTGGCTATGCAGATACGGGCGAGAGACGGTGCCATCGAGGAGGAGCGGGCACATGGTGCCACCGCCATCCCCGAGAGCCTTCGCATGGTCACCAAGGCTACACGACCGTCGTCCGGCATAGAGCTTCTGCTGCGGATTCTGAATCGAGAGGTTGTCGAACCGGCTGGGATGGAGGTGTCTTTCCGTGCCTGCAAGTTTGGTCGCGCAGCTTTCTTGGGCACCGATCCTTATGATCACCTCCTTCCCAACGAGCTTCATCCGTTCGTAGGTCCTTGCCCCAAGCTCTTCCTTGAGGCGAGCCTCTTTGAGAACACGCAGGACCGGGACAAGCTCTACCAACGTCTCCAGCAGGAGTTCGATAGCCGGAGATACGACTATCCGACGCTGTCAGACGCCTCCAACCACCTTCTGAGGCTCAGGACGAGTGGCGGGTACTGCGCAGGTAGTTTGGAAGGTGCGCTAAAGATCCCCGTAAGGCTGGAGGGCACTCTTGAAGGGGCTAGGCTGTCCATCAGTGTTGACATGCCCAAAGCCCTGGAGGGCCTGCGTCGCCGCGTGCGATTCCTGGCCAGGTCGGAGAGCGGAGACAGATATGTCCAGGTCGCCCTTCAGGACCACACGGATCGCGGGAACACCGTGCTATTCGCGGCCGTCACAAATGTTGATCGTGGTGACCAAGTAGTCGAAGTCACTCTTGACCTTGAAGGCAGGTGTCTTGACTTAGTCAGGATTCCTTCAGAGCCGGTGGAGGCCTCCCTCAAACCTGAGCCACATACAGACTCAACTGCTGGCACCCAGCGTGAAGTTGACCTGCGCTACCGCATCCTGCGCTATCTGCTGAGCTGTGAACACCTGCCAGGCTCTCCACTGGCAGAGCTAGATGAGATAGCACAGGAGTTCAGGCTGAGTGAAGCGGACATCAGCGACCAGATTGATATCTTGGAAAGCCTCGGGGCGGTAGTTGCGAATCGCACCTTTGGCGGAGCAGCACCAACTCTTACGGGGCGTGGCAAGGCTCTGCTGGAAGAGCTGGAGCAAGCCCATGTATCCGCAAGCCTCAGCAGCAAGAGAGAGAACACGCAGAGGGCTCGCTCCCAGTTTGACTGGGACGTATTCATCAGTCACGCTTCTGAGGACAAAGAGTCCTTCGTAATGGGACTGGCCCACCTACTCAGAGAAAAGGGAGTTCGAGTCTGGTATGATGAATTCACGCTAACTGTAGGGGACAGCTTGCGCCGGTCAATCGATAAGGGGTTGGCAAAGTCGAGGTACGGGGTTGTTGTACTGAGTCCGAGATTCTTTGCAAAAGAGTGGCCGCAGAAAGAACTGGACGGGCTCGTTGCCCGAGAGCGCGATGGTGAGAAGGTGATCTTGCCCGTGTGGCTGGATGTCGACACCGAAGCCGTGGCTGGATATTCGCCTATGCTTGCAGACCGGGTAGCTGCCAAGGCGGAGGACGGGTTAGAGAAGGTGTCAGCCGAACTGCTCAAGGTTCTCAGGCAACAGTCGTAGTGCGACATGACCAATTGCGCGATGTGATGAACGACAGGGCGAGCGGTTTCACAACCATATCTGGCTGGTGGTTGTGTTTTGCGGACTGCACTGACTGAGGAACCACTGCCACTGCTCTCATGAAGTTCACAGCGTAGGGATCTCGGTCACAACGACCGTTCTGATCCCACCCCCATCGCTCCCCACTGCCGCTCATCTATGAGCGAGGGGTCGCTATCATTGAGTTGCAGGATCCCCCCTCCCAGTCCGGGTGAGGGTGGCGATCCCGCCAGTGCCTGACCCCTGAGCACTGCACGGAAAGTCAAATTGTTACCTGTAGGGGGTTCTGGGAGGACGACGGGTGAACTTCTCTCTCTAAGAGCGACCGCATGACACGGTCGCGATGCGGGTTTCGGCTACGTTCGGGGAGGGGAGCCGAGAGATTCCTGTTCAGGCTCGAGAAGTGGCCCTACTTTGTGATGCGACCACGGAAGTGGAGAGCGCGCTGCCCGTCGCGGAGACGGCAGTTTCCAGCATGCCACTCCGAACTGCCCCAACCCATCGGGCGTCGTTGCGGCTCCGAACATCACGGCAAAGGAGAGGAAGCCCAGGCCCAGCGCAGCCTCGCACATGTAGTGCTGCTTGCCCCACGAGTACCAGAAGGTGCAGGCGGCAGCCAGCGACCA
>JAUYEF010000114.1 GCA_030691635.1 Bacillota bacterium | reverse complement strand
CGTTCTTTCCCTGGAACCAGGAGGGGAAAAGGCAATTCTGCGAAGCCCTTGGTATCGAGCCAGACCAGATGCCGCGTGGTGACATCAACTATGCCATGACAGTGACCGACTACGACTTCTCTGCGGATATGACGTGCACCTTGCAGCATGCCCTCTCAGAGTCTGCTAACCCGCTACGCAGATTGGAACGGCTCCGTGCCTTTGCCAGACTACTTGAGGACGCGTGGCCAGAAGCCTTGAAGATCAGAAGAGAGGGAACTTGCCATTTCTCTGGAGCCCGAGAAGATGCAGTTATCGAAGGCGGACCCAGTGCGTTGGCAACTAGACTCCATGAGAATGAGTGGGTCCCTCTCGCAAATGACCTCAGAGTTTTGAAACGCCCGCGTGAAACCTGTGGGCTCACAGAGGTGAGCCTTCAGCTGGCTGACCTGGCAACGATCGGTAACTATGCAGACCTCTACTTTGAAAAGCAGGACTTGGCGAAGTTTCTAGGCTTTGGTGAGCTACCGCAAGGCTTGACAGCCTTGGATGCCCTGCGTGGCCTTGCACGTAATTGGCCAGGTGTGGACAACCCGAAAGCCCATTTCGAAAAGTTGTATGGTGAACTCGCTACTGAGCTGGAGGCCAGGGTCAATGTGGAAACGGCGCAAAAGGTCTTTCGGGATGAGCAGCTTCTCTTTGTTCCTGGCAGACCTCCTGTGCTGCGCACGTCCGATGAAGTTCTTTGTGGAGCAGACTCTCGATTCGAGGGATTTCTAGAAGACCTGGCTGACTTTTACCCCTCGGCGTTGCAGGAACTCTTCCGGCAACTGGGCGTTGCTAGCAAGGTTGCTGAGAGCCACTATCTGCGATACCTGGTAGCGTACATCTGGAAGGAACAGCCCAACGTTGACGAGCGTAGGCGAAGCCTGATCCTCAAGTGTTATAGGCAATTGGCAAACTGGGCAAAGTCCGTACCCGCCGGCCAAGGAGTGTGGACCTCGCCAGAGGGGAAGACATTCTGTGAGTCACTTCTCTTCTTCGGGCGTTGCCTAGGCAAACTTGCCTGGTATTCAGGACACGACAAGATCATCGTGTTCCGTGATGAACCCCAGATAGAAACCTCACTGGCCGATGGCGAAGAATACGTGCTTGAAAGCTTCCTTGCGCAACTGCGTCGTACGGAAGAAGGCGTTGATCCATTCCTTCGAATGTTCAATGTGCGGCCCGCATCGCAATTGGCCGTTCGACAAGTTCGACCGAGCCCCGAACCCATCCTTCTTCCGACGTCATCCAACTTTAGGCAGAACCTTTCCCGGCTCACTGATGTGTTGGGGCCGCGTCTGAAGCAACAACTCGGAGAAGAATTCCGAGACGATGCGCAGTCGCAGACGTATTTCGAGAAGGCAATAGCAATGTGCAGTCTAGCTACAGTAGCAGAGCGATATGGATGTGTTGACCTGCTGGTGGTGATAAAAGAGGTGATCACCGGCCGCGAGAAATCCATCTCGTGTGACGCTTCGCTGGACTTCGGCGATGGCCGCGCCAAGGCGTTCACATTGGGAGACACCTGTGAAGCAGTAGGTTCACAGCTAGCAAGGGAACTTAAGGGCTGGCTGCGCACCGATACCCTACCCGAGCAGATCAGGGTTCCAGTGGACAGCATAGTAGAAGACGTTGCCTCGTGGCTTGACAGAAGTCCCGATCAATTCGAGGAACGACTACAGCAGATACTGGTCCGGCACCTTCCCTCCCTCAGCAGTGTGGTTGAGATCCCGAAGGGCTGCGGCGGAGTCTATGGAAACACGGGGGCCGCTGGGGCTTCACGGCCCGAAGGAGAGGAGGATACTGGGCAAGCCGCACCTGCGCCTGACAAAGTAGCAAGTCCGACACCGGGCGGGGGTGGCCCAGCACCTCATCTGCCTTTGATGCCGGACATCGACTCGCAGACGACAACGGTCACTAGACGGACACCAGAGGAGTTTCTGGTCTTGCCCAAGGAGGTCGGCCCAGTGGCGCCGCGTGGCAAACGGCCTACTCAACCGACTGGGAAAGTCACGGAAGAGCAGCGCCGCGAGATTGGGCGACGAGGTGAACTGCTCGTCTTCAAACATGAAGTGGATAGACTCAAGAAAGCCGGGCGCTCTGACCTCGCCGAGAAGGTTGTGGACCGCAATGAAGCAGGATACGATCCCTACGGGCCTTACGATATAGACTCCTTCGACCAAGATGAAGCAGGCGAATGGAAACCGATAATGATTGAAGTCAAAGGACACTTGGATCCGGAAGCCTACTGGTTCGACATGAGCGAGGCGGAACTACGTATGGCGTTGGTGGAGTCGAGCACGCCCTACCTGGTGTACTTGGTGCTCAACCTGTCCCAGCAGGACGTCCATGTTGAAGCGTTTGACTTCGGACGGCTATGGCGTGAGGAGCGCCTCCACTATCAGGCGCGAAACTTGCGTATCGCGCTGCGGAGGAACGGAGACGACGAGAGAGCCCAACACTAGCGGAGCAACACGAAAGTCATCGCAGGAGTCGCGCCGAGGATAGCGACTCAAACCTTTGACGCCGGCTGGCGTGCGCTGTCGCGTTTTCATGCCTTCGTGGAGCCACCTGAAGGTGGCATGATGGGTTTCACATTCCGTCACAATGTGACCAGGCCGTTGGGCCACGGTCCGTTGGGCTCGAGTATGCTCCATATGAAAGCGAGTGGTATCATTGTCGGTGGTGGGCAGAACCCAGGACACCCACGCCGCGATGCGCCGCGGCTCCAGGAGCCAATCCGCGCCCCGGCGCGGCTCGACTGGCATGAGGTGACGAAGGTCGCGCACTACTACTTGAGTGTGGACGCGATGATCCGGCCAATGCAGATGCGGGAGGGCTCGCCGCCTTACGGAGGAAAAGAGTGACCTCTAAGGATCCGATCGCCAAAGCGAGGGTCCTTCCGGCGGGCGCTGTCTTTCATCGCTGCGCCCTCCAGGTGAACCCGCACCACTACGGCGCCACCTTCCGCGGGAAGCCCACTGCCGGCGATGCCAGCGGGCACGCAAAGGCCATCGTGGACAAGGCCGCCGAGCTCGGGATCTCGGTGCTCGCTGTGACCGACCACAACAACGTGAGCGGCGTGCCCGCATTTCGGGACGCAGCGGGCGAACGCGGCATCTACGTGTTCCCGGGATTCGAGTTGTCGTCGAGCGAAGGCGTACATGTCCTGTGCATCTACCCTCAAGACACCGACGACGGACGGCTCGAACGATTCCTTGGAGAGTTTGGGATCAGAAACACTACCCCCTCTTCCGACCTTGCGAATAGGAATTTCGTCGAGATCCTCCCGCGCGTGCGAGAGCAGGGTGGCGTGGCCGTTGCCGCCCATGTCACGAGCGATGGCGGCCTTTTGGAGGTCATTAGCGGCAAGCCGGCAATCCAGTCGTGGCAGAGCGAGGACTTGCTCGCGATCCAGATCCCGGGGCTGGTTGAGGACCTGCCGCAGGGTACGCGTCAGATCGTCGAGAACAAGAACGCCGACTACCGCCGTACGCACGCTGCGGACGACAGGCTCGCGGTCGCCGTGGTCAATGCGAAGGACATCGTGAAGCCCGAGGACCTCGACGACCGGTCAGCCACCTGCTGGATCAAGATGTCCGAGGTGACCATCGAGGGCTTGCGTCAAGCCTTCCTTGATCCGGGATCCCGAATCCGACTCAATCCGAAGGAAGGCAAGCTCGAGCCCGAGGAGCATGCCGAGCTCGTCGCGCTGGCGTGGGAGGGAGGCTTCCTCGATGGCGCCAAAATCAACTTCAACCCTAACCTCAACGTCCTCGTTGGCGGGCGCGGCACCGGCAAGTCGACGGTGGTCGAGAGCATTCGTTCCGTTCTGGCCCTTGACGCCGTCGGCGACGAGGCGCGCAAGGCGCACGAAGGGATCGTGAGGAACGTGCTGAAGAGCGGCACTAAGATCTCGCTGCTCGTCCGCGCGCATCGGCCGGCTGTCCGCGAGTACCGCATCGAGCGCACGATCCCCAACCCGCCGCTGGTGAGGGACGACCAGGGCGAGGTCTCGAATCTCTCGCCGCAGGATGTACTCCCTCACGTCGAAGTCTACGGCCAGCACGAGATTTCCGAGCTCACCAAGAGCCGCGAAAAGCTGACGCGCCTGCTCGACCGCTTCGCCGAGCGGGACGAGTCGTTCCCGCGACGCAAGACGGATCTGCGACGCGACATGGAGAAGAATCGGCGCAGCCTCCTGGACACGCGTGCCGAGCTCCGGCAGATCGAAGAGCGTCTCGCCGCGCTCCCCCGCCTGGAGGAAACGCTCGAGCGGTTTCGCGAGGCGGGGCTGGAAGAGCGTCTGCGTGAACAAAGCCTGCTCGTGCGCGAGGAGCGCGTGCTCGCCTCCATCCCCGAGCGCCTCGCCCCGTTCCGCGAGTGTCTGGAAGGCCTGAAGCAGGAGATTCCCATCGATCGTGTGTTCCTCTCGGCGACGGCGCTCGACGACCTGCCCGGCAAGGAGATCCTGGCACGTGCCAACGAGGTCTTCGCGCAGCTCGACCGAGATCTGGAGCGCATAGCGAAGGAGCTGGAGCAGGCCCTGCAGCGCGCGGACCAAGGAGTCGCCGCGGTGCGCGCGGAGTGGGAAACGCGAAAGAAGGACGTCCAGGCCGCTTACGAGAAGATCCTCCGCGAGCTCCAGAAGTCGCGCGTGGACGGCGAGGAGTTCATCCGTCTTCGACGCCAGATCGAGGAGCTTCGGCCGCTGCGGGAGCGTATGAGCCTCGTGCGGCGTGTGGAGAAGGAGCACGCCGACCGGCGCCGGGCGCTGCTGGCCGAGTGGGAGGACTTCAAGGCCGAAGAGTTCCGGCGCCTCGATCGGGCCGCGAAGAAGGTTAACCAGAAGCTGCGAGACAAGGTCCAAGTCGAGGTCACGGCCGCGGGCGACCGCGAGCCGCTGTTCCGGACACTACGCGAGGTTGGGGGCCGACTGTCCGAGGCCATTGACTCGCTCGCTCATGTCCAGGCCCTGTCCCTGCCCCAGTTCGTCGAGGCGTGCCGGATGGGCACGGCCGCGCTGAACAAGGCGTTCGGCATCACACCAGCGCAAGCCGAGCGGCTCGCCAAGGCCGAGCCCGAGGTGCTCATGCGCATCGAGGAGCTCGATCTCCCAACGACCACTTCGATCCGCCTCAACACGGCGCCGGCCGGGGAACCCCCCAGTTGGCAGGCGCTCGATGACCTTTCGACCGGACAGAAGGCGACGGCTGTGCTTCTGCTTCTGCTTCTTGAATCCGACGCGCCGCTCATCGTGGACCAGCCGGAGGACGACCTCGACAACCGCTTCATCACCGAGGGCGTCGTGCCGCGCATGCGGGAGGAGAAGCAGCGCCGGCAGTTCATCTTCTCGACCCACAACGCGAACATCCCCGTGCTTGGTGACGCCGAATTGATCGTTGGCTTGAGCGCATCGGGCGAAGCCGAGCGCGGGCACGCGCGCATGGCACCCGAGCACATGGGATCCATCGACTCCAAGCCTGTGCGCGAGTTGGTCGAGGAGATCCTCGAGGGTGGCAAGGAAGCCTTCGAGATGCGGCGGCGGAAGTACGGGTTCTGAAGAGCCATGAACAAGACCGAATTACTGGAGATCATCCACAACGGCGAGAACTCAGGCGTTGAGTTCAAGCGGGACGACATCCGCCCAGAGAAGCTTGCCGAGGAGATGGCGGCACTGCTCAACCTCGAGGGTGGCCACATCCTTCTCGGGGTCGAGAAGGACCGCACGGTCTCCGGTCTGACGCGCATGCCCGAGAAGGCCAAGGAATGGGTGATGGAGGTCGCCCGCGTCCACCTTCGCCCGGCCGCGACTCCGTACTGGGAGACCTTAGAGTGGGAGCCTGGCAGGATCGTGGGCATCGTCTCGCTCCCTGCGGATAGCCCCGACAAGCCTTACAAGGCCAAGCGAGGCTCGGCCTGGATGACACAGGTCCGGGCTGGAACGACGACACGTGATGCGACCGATGAAGAGGAGATGCGCCTGTACCAGCAGTCGGGCCGATTGCAGTACGACCGCAAGCCAGTTCCAGGTTCGTCAGTGGCCGATCTCGACCGGCGGCGGCTCGTCAACTACTTCCGCGATGTTCGGCGGCAAGCATGTCCGGACGATGGCGATCGGGAAGGCTGGATTCGTCTCCTAGTCAACACGGATCTCATGGCCGAGGATCGTGGTCGCCCCATTCCGAGCGCAGGAGGGCTGCTCTTGTTCGGATCACGTCCCAACAAGTACCTGCCTCAATCGGGCATCACCGCCGTCGCGTACTCGGGCACGGCGAAGGACTATGAAGCGAAGGAGAGGATTGTGATTCGTGGCCCGGCTGTGGCCCTCCTCTCTGAAGCCGGCGACGTTGTCGAAACGGGGATCATCGAACAGGCGCTCGACTTCGTTCGGCGGAGCATCACTATGGCGGCCTGGATTGATGATGGGGGCAGGCGCCAAGAGCGCTGGGACTATCCGCTGGAGGCGGTCCGCGAGGCCGTGGTCAACGCCATCGCCCACCGCGACTACACGATCACGGTCACCGACATCGGGTTGGAGATCTACTCCGACCGCCTGGAAGTGATTTCCCCCGGCCGCCTCCCGAACACAGTCACCGTGGACAAGATGCGCGCGGGCTACCGCGCGTCACGCAACGAGCTCGTCAAAGAAGTGCTGCGAGACTACCGCTACGTCGAGGCCACCGGCCTTGGCGTTCCGCGCAAGATCGTTCAGGGCATGCTGGCGCACAACGGCACGGAGCCGGACCTGAACGAAGACGGCGAGCGCTTCATCGTCCGCCTATGGAAGGAGCGCAAGCCCGCATGATCCCTAAGGACTGTGAGGTGGACCCTGTCATCTAGACAAGGACGGGGCCAGAACACGAGTGACTCTACTCGTACACCACGCCACCGAAGGCGGGTGCCGCAGGCCATAGGATTCAGGAGTGGTCCGCTTCGCAACTCCTCAGACACAGGCGCCGGCACATCTGGAGACCTTGCTGCCCAGTCAGAATCCCCAAGCACAGGTGCCCCAGGCCCAGGCATTGATTTGCATCGGTGCTGAACGACACGTTGGAATGTGGCATGACGGGTTCGATGCGGCCGCGTGGCACAGCCTTTGTGAGGCGGTGGCGAGACGTTTGGGCCTAGGAGGGC
>JAUYEF010000081.1 GCA_030691635.1 Bacillota bacterium | reverse complement strand
ACGTCCTGGAACATGACCCCGATGCGCGCGCGGATTGTGTCGAACTCGCCATACGGGTCGCGGCCGAAAACCCTGGTGACGCCTTCAACGGGCTTGAGCAGGCCCATGAGATGCTGCAGCACAGTGGTCTTCCCGGAGCCGTTGGGGCCGAGGAGCGCGACCTTCTCGCCCTTGTTGACGACGACATCCGACCCCATGAAGCAGACCTCAGTGCGGTCGGGGTACATGTGTTTCAAGCACCTGACAAACGCCACTTCGTCGCCGGGGTGACTCATCGTCCCAACCCTCCAGCCAGCGCCAGGCCGGCATATACGAGCCCTACCGACAGAGGCGCCCAGTCGCATGAGGAAAGCGTGATTCGCTGTCTTTGAGAGAGCGGGCCGCGTGCTCGTATGCCGGTTGCCTCTGCGGCCCGCGTTGCGTCATCGAAGGCGCTGATCAAAAGGTTGCCGACGACAGATACGCTGAAGGCCATATCCCGCCAGGTACCAGGCCGCAACCCGCGTATCTTTGCGGCGGCAAGCCTTGTGTCAAGCCTCTCGAGCAGCACAAACAGGCTGCGGTAGGTCGCGAGCAGCGCGTCGTTGACCACCGGTGGCAGAAACCAGGCCGTCAGGCTGAGCACCTGGTTGACGGGCGTCGTGCCCGCGACAAGCACAAGGCATGACGATATGGAGAGAAGCCTCGAAAGCATGAGGACAAAGGCGCTCAACGTCGGCGCCATGAGAGCTGAGAAAAGGCTTCCCGCAGCGAGCGGGTAGACGACCAGCGGTGGCAGATGGCGACCCATCCCGCCCGTCGCGCAGATGAGCAACACGCTGACAAGGGCAGAGGCGGCAGGCGGCGCCGGGAACCTGCTAGACCAGGCGGCGGTCACGCAAAGTGACAGCATGACCACCTTTGCCCAAGGACTGGCGCGGTGAAAGATGCTTGCGCCGGACCCGGCGCTGTGTTCGAGCGCCTCGAAGTGCGCGTGGAAGGACATATCATCGCCGGTTGATGAGGCTGGGCCGGGTCTTGGACAAAAAGCCCACCAGCAGGGCGGTGATCGTGGTCTCGATGGCGAGGCCCGCCGCCAGCACGGGCAGCGCGAGTCGCAACAGCGCCGCGGCGACCGGCGGAGCGCCGAATGCAGGCACGGACAGTGCGCCGCCTCCGCTGCCGGCGGAGTGCCGTAGGAATGGCTCAGTCACGGCAGACATGGCCGAGCCCCGCGGGCTCGATACCGCCAGCGTGACAATCATGAGGGCCGTGGATGCGAGAAGCGACGCGAGAGTGGCGACGGCCGCGCCGAGCGCCGGGCGGCTCTTCACGGCCGCAACCCGAGACACCCTCCTGAACAGGGCCGACGCAAGCGCCGCCTCCATACCGAGGACGAGCGTGTTCAGGCCGACCACGGTAATCCCGCCGTGCTGGATGAACGCAAGTATCAGGTTGGCTGTGAACACGGCGACCAGGGCCTGCCAGCCGCCCAGGACCATGCCGGCGAACGCAGCCATGTTAGCGTGGACCGGCAGGAGTAGTATTGGCACGCTCATGGACAGCACCATGATCGAGCACATCGAGGCGATGCGAAATGCGGCGCCGGGGACAGCGTGAAGGCGCCTGTTCGCCATCGCAAGGACGATGCCGCACGCAACGAAGGAAACAACTACGAGCCCGGGCGGCAAAACGCCATCGGGCAGGTGTATGTGGCCCATGGAGGTAGTATCCGCCAGGGGTGACCACTTATGCGCAGCCAGCGGCAGGTATCTTCTGCAATCCGGTGAAGAAAGACATCAAGAGCGCGATGGAGGCATCGCGACGACGCCACAAAAGCGAGGTTGAGGCCTGTTGGCAGCCAGGAAAGTCATCAAGGCTGGGTTCATGATCGACGGGAACGGAGCGTCATCCAAGGACCAGGTTATCGTCATTGAAGGGAAGCACATAAAGGAAATCGCGTCCGCCGCTGCCTTTCAACCGCGTCCGGATGACGAAATCATCGATGCCACGCACCACACTGTGATGCCGGGCCTGATCGACTGCCATGTGCACACCCGCAGCGGTGGGTATCCGGCAGAGGCGAGGACCCGGTACGAGACGTCGGTCGCCGAGTACGCTTACCGCTCGCTGATCAATGCCCAGAAGGACCTGGACGCAGGCTACACGACGATCAGGGACATGGCGTCCATCTCGTACGTCGACGTGGCCCTCCGCGACGCGATTGAGCGGGGCGACTTCAAAGGGCCCCGTATGCGTGTCAGCGGCTGGGGCATGACGATGTGGGGTGGCCACATGCACAGGTTCATGCGCCCTGGGCTCGACATGGTCGAGAGCATTGGCGTCGTGAACAATGCTGCGCAGGCTCAGTCGGCGGCGCGCTACAACATAGGCCGCGGAGTGGACGGCCTGAAGTTCAACTCGGCCGGGGGCGTGCTTGACGAGGACGGTAAGATGGAGATTCACCAGGAAATGGACTACGACATCATGTACGCTGCGGTCAAGGAAGCCAACAAGGTCGGCGCCTGGAGCGCTACCCACTGCCACGGCGGGCAGGGCGCCACGGACGCGATCCTGGCCGGAGTCCACAGCATCGAGCACGGTCACTGGCTGACTGACGAGCAGTACGCGCTCATGATCCCGCGAGGCACCGTGTTTGTGCCGACACTCTGCGCTAACGAAAACCGGTACCGGCTCGGCAAAGCAGCGGTGGACAACGATGAGAAGCAGTGGCGCTGGCTCGAGATAGTCATGGAAGAAAAGACCGATACGGTCAAGCGGGCGCTCAAGGCTGGGGTGCTGGTCGCCGCGGGCAGCGACGCCGGGATGGTGCACACTCACCAC
>JAUYEF010000354.1 GCA_030691635.1 Bacillota bacterium | reverse complement strand
CCTGCGCAAGCATCCCGAATCCAAGCGCTATCGCAGGCAGGAACAGGTGGCGAAGTCCGTCGATGCTCAAGTGGCTTGAGCCTACCCCGGACAGAGGAAACCATCCCAGTCTGAACGCCAAGAAATACATGAGAAGCAGGGCGGTGAAGAAGCCCGGAAAAGCGACTCCACTCACCGCCACGCTCATGGTTGCCCTATCGATAAGGTTGGACCTGTTCACGGCGCTAATGACCCCGAGTATCACTCCCAGGCTGACTGACCAGAGCAAGGCCGCCAGCGTGAGGGCCACCGTGTTTGGAAACGCCCTCATGATTTCCCTGCGCACAGGTGTCCCGGTGACCACTGAGTAGCCAAAGTCACCCTTGAGCAACAGGTCCCTCATGAAGTTCCAGTACTGAATTACGACAGGCTGGTCGAGGCCCTGCTGCCGCCGGATCTCCTCTACCACTTCAATGGGTGCATTCTCCCCAGCCATGAAAAGCGCTGGATCTCCTGGTATGGCGTGAACAATGAAGAATACGAGTGTCATGGCTCCTAGCACTACGGGTATTGACATCAATACCCGCCTCAACAGGTACCTCTGCACCGTGCTGTCCCCCAGACCTGGCTACTTGCGTGTGCTCCATGCATCCAGGAGTTTCCCAATTCCCGAGTTTACCCATGTTGATCCCACGAAGTCATGAACTGTACGAGTGTTGACTTCGTTTATCTCGTCGATCCAGTAGATCGGGATGAACATGCATTGATCCACAACGGCTAGCTTTTGCAGATCATATGCTGCCTGGAGCGCCTTGTTCTCATCAGGATCCGATAGGAACGTCGCGATCTTCTTATCTGTCTCTGCATCTTTCCAGAAGAACAGGTTGCTCCCGCCGACAGTGGCTGAGTGAAGGTAGTGGTACAGCCTGTCGGGTACACCGGTCGTATTAGTGACTTCAATGGGAACATCACCGGTACGTCTCATCGGGTAGAGTTTGCCGCGTTCAAGCATCTCAACTTTCGCTTTGATTCCGATCTTCCCCAGATTCTCCTGGATCAGCACAGCTATCGGCTCATACTGAGGCAGTCCCATCACAGGAATTCCATCCAGTATTACGTTGCCTTTCTGCCTGACGCCATTCGCGTTGAGTTTCCAGCCAGCGTCGTCCAAGGTCTTCTTGGCCTTTTCAAGGTCGTAGGCAGGCGTGAGGCTCTCAATGCCTTTGAAATATCCGAATACGGTGGGGTGTAGCAAGTTCAGTGCCCGGGAGCCAACGGGCGCATAGATCGTTTCTGCAATCGACTTCGAAGGCACAGCATGCGCGATGGCTCTTCTTACTGCTACATCGGTGAGTTTCGGGTACGTGACATTAATCGTGACCGCCCGAGTGTGCGTGACTGGACGGGTCGTGATGTCGGCTTTGCCTTTCAGTGAATCCTTCTTAAGCAAGAGCGACGGGTCGATGTGATGCGTGATCGTGTCAATTTCGCCAGCCTCCATCATCAGCTGGCGAGCCTGGAGCTCAGGTGTGACCTTCCAGATCAGACGCTTGACGCGTGCAGGCCCCTTGTTCTGGTAGATGGACGGTCCCCACTTGTAGTTCGCGAACCTTTCGTAAACTATCTCCTCGTTGAACTTGCGGCTTACCAGCTTGAAGGGTCCTGTACCATCTACAACTGTTCGGCCATACTCCTTACCAGCCTTCTCGACGGCCTCCTGGTTGAGAATCGAGGCACCGGGCTGCGCCAACATGGAAAGCAGCAGGCGGTCCGGCGCCTTGAGCTGAAGAACCACCGTATAGTCATCTGGAGTCTCCACCTTCTCAATGGAAGAAACCAGCCCCGACCACGGGGAAGCCGTCTTGGGGTTTGCCAGGCGCTCGAAGGACCACTTGACATCCTTCGATGTCATCTTCTTGCCGCTGTGGAACTGGACATCCTTGCGAAGAGTGAACGTATACACCTTTCCGTCCGGAGAAGTCTTCCATGACTCCGCAAGAACCGGAACGAACTTGGTGCCGTCAGGGGCAATGAGCGTGTCATACATGAGCAAGCCCTGCTGCTCGGTGGCAGTGCCTGACCCCATCATCGGGTCGAGATTCTCGGGATCAGCCCTGTCCGCGTGGATCAACGTTCCCTCAGTGTCAATTGCCGGCTTCGGTGGAGCAGTCTCCTTAGGCTTCTCGGCGGGCGCTGAGCATGCCACGAGTGTGACACACAAAAGCACAAGGAGAATGCTGGCCAGCCATCGATGTCGTCTCAATCTTATCCCTCCCTGTTATTTGAGCACAATCAGGCGCTCGGCGCCTGTGGATAGCAGATCGCACCCTTTCTCAGTGACTACCACATCTTCCTCAATGTGCATCCGCTGACCCGAGGCGATGAAAAACCGTGGTTCCGGAGTCAGCACCATGCCCGGTTCCAGGATTGTGTCGTCGGCCAGACCGATAGAGGGCGGGTCCGACGTGACGCCAAACCCGTGCCCTACTCGCTTCTGTGCATCGAGAGGCTTCAGTCCCATCTTGCGCATGTCCTCGTTCGTCTGCCTCGCGAGGTCAGAGCACCTAACCCCTGGGCCTATTCGCTCCATGAGCTTCCGCAGGAGTTCCCAGATCATGTCGAAATCACGTTTGTTTTCATCGGTCGGATCCCCGAAAATGGCCATTCTCGCCAGGTCCGACCCATAGCCCTTGTACTGAGTGCCGAAGTCCGACCACAACCAGTCGCCGGCCTGGAAGGTGTGTGAATACGCGTCGCCCTCAAGACCCAGGCTGATATGCCCACCCTGGCCGCCGACATCGAACATCGCAAGCTGCAGAATCCGGTATGCCTCTGACGAATGCATTCCAATGTGGATTTGCTGAAGCATGATGTCCCATGCTTCGAGGGCCAGATCGCACGCCTTCTTTATGTATTGCACTTCCTGGGGCGTCTTCACCATCCGGATATAGTTGAATATGGACGCTGCATCAACAAACTCCGCTTGCGGCAGAGCCTTCTTCACATCGCACAAGTCGTTGTACGATATACCAAGTCGCTGGAATTCCCCGAGCTCACACCCGATCCGGGCTGCACCCAGGCCGAGCTCATTGATCGCTTCAGGTATCATCTCAAGGGGAA
>JAUYEF010000413.1 GCA_030691635.1 Bacillota bacterium | reverse complement strand
AACTGGTGGAACGCCGGCTTCTGGTCGGGCGGCATGACGGACTTGTATGCCCGGCCCTCTCGCCTCTCGTCGAACTCCTTCTTTGCGGCATCGAGGAGCTCTGGATGGGTCATGAGCTCGAAACCGGCTTCGGCAAGCACTTCGGCGGCTTTCAACATGCCCTTGTGACCTATGCTCATGCCTGCCTGAGCACAGTACTGCCATGAGTGGCCCGGAGTGCCCACCGCCTGGCATGCGGTGCTGAACTGCGCGGTCGGGGCGCACCAGCTGACATCGCCGACGTCGGTCGAGCCGTTCCCTTCCTTGAAGACCGCGCACTGCTTGAGCACGGTCTCGTTAAGCACAGCTTCCTTCAGGATCTTGTACTCCTCCGGTGTGAACAGCTCGCGTTGCAGGAACGCGATCTTCTGCTTTTCGGGGACGCTCTCCATGACCTTCTTCGCGAACTGCTTCTCCTCGTCTGTGAACTTTGTCGGGCCGACACGGTTCATCGCCGCGTCGAGGACATTCTCCAGCACCGTGTTGTTCAGAACGTTATAGATCGCCTTGATGAGCTCGATCTTGGGCTCTGTCCCGGTCATCCTGGCCCCCCCATGGACACAGTCGAGCACTCGTTCGTACAGCTCATCGACGTGCTCGCGCCGCGGGGCCCGGATCAGGTACCATACCTTCGCCTCCGCGGGGACGACGTTTGGCATGAGCCCGCCGTTTGTTATCACGTAGTGCACGCGGGCTGCCGGCGGCATGTGCTCCCTGAGGAACTCCACCCCGAGGTTGGCGAGCTGGACGGCGTCCAGGGCGCTGCGTCCGTTGTACGGGTCGCCCGCGGCGTGGGCGGTACGGCCGTAGAACGTGACGTTTATGGCGTTGTTGGCGAGTGAAGACCCATTGCGGACACGGTTCAAGGCGCCTGCGTGCCACGTCAGGCAGGCATCGCACCCGTCGAAGACACCGTCTCTCGCCATGAACGCCTTGCCGCTGAGGTTCTCCTCAGCCGGGCATCCGAAATACTTGATCGTCCCGGGCAATTTCCTTGCGGCCAGTTCTTGCTTCAGCGCTATCGCCGCGCCAAGCGCTCCGACGCCGAGGAGGTTGTGGCCGCACCCATGGCCCGGCCCGTTGACGACAACCGCATCGCGCTCAGGCACGGGCTTTTGCGAGACGCCGGCGAGCGCGTCATACTCGCCGAGGAAACCGATGCACGGCTTGCCGCTCCCCCACGTTGCCGCGAACGCGGTCGGGATGCCCCCCACGCCCTTTTCGATCGCGAATCCCTCCGACTGCAGCGCCTCGATCAGCGCTTCAGCCGACTTGTCTTCATGCAGGGCGAGTTCGGCGAACTCCCATACCTTGTCCGACAGGCCGGTGAGAAACTCACGTTTCTGATCGATGTACTTGATCGCTGTCTCTGCCTTGACGGTCAACAAACGCGCCCCCTTTTCGTGGTACACTCGTTGTGAGCTACACGTAATATCGGGTTTCGTGCAGGTCGCGTTCGTCTCCTGCACTCTGATGGATCGCTGGAGGGATCGCCCCAGTGGAAAAACTCTTGTCGTCATCGCGTATCTACCAGGGAAGGATCGTCGGGCTTAGAGTGGACACCGTCTCGACGGACTCGGGCCGGGTAACCACGAGGGAGGTTGTGGAACGGCCCGATACGGTGGCGGTTCTCGCCCTCGACGACGCCGCGAACGTGCTCCTGGTGAAGCAGTTCCGGTATGCAGTCGGCCGCGAAACGCTCGAGATCCCGGCCGGGACAGTCGACGCAGACGAGACCCCGGCGCAAGCCGCCCTGCGGGAACTCAGGGAGGAAACCGGGTATGGCGCCTCCAGTCTCGACTTCCTACTCGAGTACGGGCCAGCGATTGGGTATTGCACGGAAAGGATGACCGTCTTTTTCGCAAGGGGCCTCGTGCCCGCGCCGCTGCCTGGTGATGAGGAGCACATCCGGCTCGCCCGAGTGCCGTTTGACAGCATCCATGACAGCATTGTGCAGGGGCGACAGCCTTTTGGCGACGCGAAGTCCACGCTGGCCGTCATGCTGGCGCGGGCACGGGGCCTGGTCTGATCGTGCAGGCAGAACAGGTGGATGCCCAGGCCTTAAGCGCGGCACAGGAGCGACGGGGTCTCGCGGCTGAAGTGATCCAGCTGTCGGGCCCGGCCATCGGGGAGCAGCTCCTGTGGACGGCCGTCCAGATGACCGCGTTGATCATCGTCGGGCGCCTCGGGCCGGAGGCCATAGCGGCGGTCGGCGTCGCAAACCAGCTGAACTGGCTGTTCACATCCGGCTTCTTCGCGCTTGGGTCCGGCACCACAACACTGGTCGCGAGGTTTACCGGCAGCGGCGACAGGGCTCTTGCGTCTGAGGCCACGCGCCAGGCCGTCGTCCTGGCGCTTTTGGTGGCGGTGGTGGTGGTTGCCGTCGCGTTCGTCTTCACTCCTCAGGTGCTCTGGTTCATGGGGACGGCGCCTGAGGTCTCGCCTCTTGCCTCCCAGTACCTGCGCCTATCGCTGGTAGCGTCGCTATTCCTCAGCATCAACACGTGTTACGCGGCCGCGCTGAGAGGCTCGGGCGACACCAAGACGCCGTTCAAGGTCGGGCTGGCCGGCGCGCTTTTCAACATAGGCGTAATGTGGCTCCTTGTTTACGGGCGCTTCGGTTTTCCCAAGATGGGCGTGGCAGGCGCGGGACTGGGCCTGATCATCTCGTATGCGCTGGTCTTCTGTGTCTACAGCGTGCTATTTGCCCGCGACGTGCTGGGGATTCGTCTGACCATGAGGGGATACCGTCTGGACCTGGGCCTGATCCGGAGGCTCTTGTCGGTTGGGCTGCCTGCGGCGCTGGAACAGCTCCTGATGTCCGGCGGCATGACGATTTTCGCAAGGCTTGTGATGTCTTTGGGCACCATCGCCTACGCGTCCCACCAGGTGGCGGCGAACATAACGTCTCTGTCCTACATGACCGGCATAGGATATGCGATGGCGGCCACGACGCTGGTCGGCCGGAGCCTCGGTGAAGACCGGCCGGACAGGGCCGAGGCCTACGGCAGGATGACCCAGCGCATCGGCGTGATCACCATGACCATCCTGGCCGCGGGTTTCTTCACGCTGGGCCCGTACCTGGTCCGGTTTTACACCACCGAGGCGGAAATCATCCGGTCGGGCGCAATGGTGCTGAAAATCGCCGCGTTCGCGCAGCCCGCCATCGCGTCTTACTCGATCCTGGCAGGGGCGTTGCGAGGCGCCGGCGATACGAGATACCCGCTCTACATAACGTTCGCCGGGATATGGACCATGCGGATAGGAGCCGCGTATTTGCTGGTGAATTCCTTTGGGATGGGATTGGCCGGAGTGTGGGTGGCGGTGAACCTGGACCAGTGGGTGAGGGCCGCACTCGTGATCCTGCGGTTCCGGTCAGGCCGGTGGAAGATGGTCAAGGTCTAGGGTCGCGATGGAGGAATGCCTGTGTCTGGCCTTGTTCTTGCGGCGAACTACTCGCCGGCGCTGTCCTCTCTCCTGGATGAACTGCCCGGCGTGGTCCAGGCCGTCAAGGTGTCGCAGTTCGACCAGGAAGGCTGCCTGGACCTCTATAGAGAGCTGGGCATGCGGGCCCCAGGGCTGGGCATCCGGGCCGGGCTCTTCCTTCACGGTCTCGGGCAGTGCCTGGCCCCTGGGCAGGTGGACTTCTGGAGCGCTTTCGACCAGGATGCGCTCAAGACGGCGCTGGAAGTGACCCAGACGCAGTACCTGTCGATGCACCTTGAGTGCGTTGTCCCGGAGGACGGCTTCCAGGCTGGCGTTTTCTTGCGCAACCTGTGTGTGGACGTGTCCACTCTCCATGACCTGACCGGCCTGGAGACCAAGCTGGAAAACGCATCTGTCTCAGTGCCCAGGCCCGGCAGACCAGAGAGCCCTCTGGCGCTGGCCGACCCTTCGTTCATCAAAGAAGCCCTTTCGGCGACGGGGTCTCGCTTTGTGCTCGACGTCGCTCACGCCCAGGTATCGGCCTCGCGCCTCGGCAAGGAACCATCAGCGT
>JAUYEF010000364.1 GCA_030691635.1 Bacillota bacterium | reverse complement strand
CCCAGGCTCGTGTCAAGCAAGCCCATGGGTGCTGCCTGGGTGCTGGATGCATTGTGGCGAAGACTTGGCATTCAGCGCGAACTGCTCAGACTGCTCCAGGAGCGCGAGTTTCAAGCTCCTGTTGAGCGCGCCATCTTCGCAATGGTTGCCAACAGAGCGATGGCGCCCATGAGCAAACTGGCGATCGAGGATTGGGTGAGGGACGAGGACTCGGTGCCAGGGCTGCCGGAGGTGCCGGTGCATAACCTGTACCGCGCCATGGATTTCCTGGTGGAGGCCAGCGAGCATGTACAGAAGCAAGTGTTCTTCAGCGCCGCCGACCTTCTGAATCTGGAGGTGGATCTGCTGTACTTCGACACCACTTCCACCTACTTCTCTGGGGAGCCGGACGAGCCGGGACAGGGCTTGAAACGGTACGGTCATTCAAAAGACCACAGGCCGGAGCTGCCGCAGGTGGTTATCGGGCTGGCGGTGACCAGGTCGGGCATTCCGGTGCGCTGCTGGGTATGGCCCGGCAACACCAACGACATGACCGTTGTGAAGCAGGTGAAGGACGACCTGGTCGACTGGAAACTGGGCCGGGTGATCACGGTGGTCGACAGGGGTTTTGCCTCGGAGGAAAACCTCAAGTACCTGCAGCGCACGGGGGGTCACTACATCGCCGGCCAACCGCTTCGATCTCACAACGGCAGTAGCGAGACCGTACTTGTCCCACCCGGAAGGTATAAGGTGCTGAGGCGCAACCTGCACGTCAAAGAGGTAGTAATGGGTGATGGCGAAGCAAGGAAGCGCTACGTGGTGGCGTATAACCCCGAATCGGCAAAGATGGAAAAGGCAGCGCGTGATGAGTTGCTCGAGTCGATACGCCAGGAGTTGCAGCGCATGAGGCAACTCAAGGACGATGCACACGACAGCGCCTGCCGTAACCTGATGACTCACGATCGCTATGGCCGGTTCGTCAAGATTGAGGGCCATGGGCGAGCAGTAATCGATCAGGACAAGGTGGAAATGGAAGAACGACTTGACGGCAAGTTCCTCATCGGCACGTCGGATGACACGCTATCCGTCGAGGATGTGGCGTTCGGCTACAAGCAACTCCTCGAAGTGGAGCAAGCGTTCCGCACACTCAAGAACACTCTCGAAATCCGGCCGATCTACCACAGGCTCGACCAGCGTATACAGGCACACGTGCTGCTTTGCTGGCTGGCGCTGCTGTTGATCCGCGTGGCGGAGACCAAGACGGGACAGACCTGGTGCCAGATGCGCCATAGACTGCAGATGATGCATGCGGTCGAGTGTACCGCCCCAAACACTCGTGTCAGAAAACGCACGGAGATCACCTCGGCGCAACGGCAATTGTTTGAGGCGCTGCAAGTAGAGAAACCGCCGTTCATACTGGACTTCAGTTCTCACGGCTAGCATTCCCGGCGTAGATACACGCCAATTCTCGCCCTCCCCGCAAACCCTTGCAGCACAACGCTTTGGAGCACTTCGTTATCCAGTGACTGTCGAAGTAGGGGTGCCCTCACGGCAAGATTGGCGGGCCATGCGTGCTGGACGCACCCGCACTGCTAACATCTGATCTGGCAGTTCCCAAGCGCAGTTGACTCGCACATGTGGGAGAGCGCGTCAGCCGGGACGTGCACAAAATACGTTGGTCTGTGTCGCGGCGTCGCTCGCCGGTGATCAACAGCCCGCCGCCTGTCGTCACGGGATGACGACGCACTTGGCTGTGTCGACGCTTGGTGACGACGCCTGCCGTGTCGATGGCCGCTGATGCGCTAGAAACCCTTCTTCCGCGCCGAGTGGCCGCAGAGGCTGCAACCAAAGCAGGTCTTCACTCTGTCTCCGAAGACGCTCTTGATCGTTTCTATGTAGGTTCCGGGGATCTCGCCACCCTCTGGCCGGTGAATCACGACACTGCTAGGCGCCATCGTGATCAAGTTGCTCATGAGGACGTCTTCGTACTCGATGTCTCCGTCCACCATCTCGATCACCAGTTCATCCAGGTGACTCGACTTCACTTTCTGGCCCTGGGCGTCGGCCAGCCAGAACTGGCCGTCAGCGGAGACGATGACGTTCACTTCGTCTGCCCGCGGCTCCTGGGTCTCGACGAAATAGCGGAGAAGCCTGATGAACTCGCCGTATTCCTTCTCCATCATGTAGCTGTCGACAGCGCGGTCCACGGCTTCCTCGATTTCGCCAGTGTATTCCTTCAGCCTGAACCGGACAAAGCCTTCCAGGTTCACCTGATCGTGGGTTTCCAGGTATTCCTTCAGGTGTTGAGCTACGAACAGCCTCCTCGAGCTCCGGTCGACCAGACCGTAGCCCTTGCCTTCACCGTGGAGTTCTTCGGTTACGGACTCCAGGAGGGAGCTATACTCATCCCTTGGAAAATGGTTGTACCCCTCGTGCACAATGCGCCTGGCTATTTCCTCTTCAAGGTGGTCCAGGATCACCTCTGAGAGAGCCGTTGCGACCTGCCCCCTCACCTTCTTCGTCAAGGCGGCCGGGGCGCTCGTATCACCGTCAACGGTCACAAGGTCCAGGAAATGCATCTTGCCGCACGATCGTTCTTGCAGGTGTATGTCGACGCCTTCAGCGCAGAAAGCCTGGAAGGCCGAGTCGAGTTGTCGCTTGACGTGTTCCGCGTGCTTCTGGGTCCCGATGGAGGGAAGCTGCAATCGATGCTCACCTCGCTTGACGGTATTATATGTGCTGCCACAAAGAGGTATACTGCAGGACGCCCCCAGGATTTTCCTTATGCCTGCTAGACATGCGTATTTGGTTTAACGGTAAGCACTGTCAGACATTTCCAGCCTGAAAGGCCGTCTCTGCCTCTCTACAGACTATGCGGGCATGTGCGCTGAGGTACGGGCGCGGCGCGCCTTCGAACCGGCTTCCGGTTGCTCCGGCATGTTGCCTGTGCAGGCATAATGTGATATGTTTCTATTCTGCTCACTGAAAGCGACCGCAAGGGGGCGTTCGGGCAGTGATCCCGCTCCGGATCATGAAGTTCATAGTCATCGCAGAGAAAGGCTTCCAGCAGAACTTCGTCTACCTCGCATCTCACGGCATAAACACTGTCGCCAGCGCCGTCTTCGGGCTTATCTACATCAGCCTCTGGCGGAGCGTCGTGCCGCCAAGCGGCTTCGGCGACTATTCGCAGGTGACGATCGCGCAGTATATAGCGTTCAACCAGGTCATCCTGTGGTTCGTCCAGTTCGGCATCAGGATGCACGTGCGCATATCGCAGGCCGTCCGCACCGGGAACATCGCTGAGGAGCTTCTCCGGCCCGTGAGCTACTTCTGGTACAGGATGTCCCAGGAGGCCGGCGTCATCACTTACAACCTGCTCTTCCGGGGTATTCCCGTCGGGCTGCTTCTGGCGTTCGTCTCCTTCCACATCCCCAGGAATCCGTTTGTGTGGCTGTGGAGCATTGTCGCGGTCGCGCTGGCCGGGTACATCGGGCTCGTGCTCTACTACCTGGTCGGGATCACATCGTTCTGGGCGACCGAGATCAGGACCGCATACTGGGTGGTGGCGAACCTGTCCCTGGGCCTGGGCGGGGCGTCGATGCCGCTCGAGGTGCTCCCTGACGCTGTGGAAAAGGTCGCAAGGCTTTCGCCCTTTGCGTGTCTCTGCTACTACCCCGCCAGGATCTACCTCGGGCTTTCGGGGCCGGATCTGATCTGGTACTCAGTGTTCTGGTCGATTGCGCTGACCTTGCTGGCTCAGTTCGCGACCGGGAGGGCCAGGGCCAGACTGGAGGTGCAGGGAGGTTGAACGCACCTGCCACAGCACTGTCCAGGAGTCGCGCCGGGCTGCGGTTGTACCTCAGGCTGCTGTCGTCCAGCGTGAGGGCGAAGATGCAGTACAGGTTCGACTTCCTTGCGTCGTCCGCGATCCAGGCGACGATGGGGCTCTACGACTTCCTGCTCGTGGCGGTCATCCTGTGGAAGTTCAAGACAGTGGCCGGATGGAGCATCTATGAGGTCGGCGTGCTGTACGCGGCAGCGCGCGTCGGCTATGGCGCGTACCGGATGGTCTGCAATGAGCTCGAGAGGTTCGAGAACTACATCGTGACCGGCGAGTTCGACTCCATCCTGATACGGCCGTACCCGACACTGTTTGTGCTATTGAGCCGGGATTTTGATTTCACGCGCGTCGCGTGGGTGATCCAGGGAGTGGCGCTATTGGCGATATGCGCCCCCACCCTCATCAGAGGCGGGACTCTCACGTGGACCGGACTCTGGTACATCATGCTGACGTGCGTGTGGAGCTTCCTCCTCCACGCGGCGGTCGCGCTCGGCACTGCCTCTGCGGCATTCTGGATAGTCAGGATCGAGGAGCTGCAGGTGTTCACGCTCAATGCCACAAGTTCTGCGACGCTGTACCCGCTGGACATCTACCCGGGGTGGCTCAGGGCGGTCTTGCTCTATGTCATCCCTTTCGGTATGGGGAACTACGTGCCGGTCCGGTACCTGCTGGGCAAGGGGGGCACCCCTATGAGTCTTGTCCTCCCGCCTCTAGTCGCCGTGTGCAGCCTACTGGTCGCATACAACCTGTGGCGGTGGGGCGAGACCAGGTACCACAGTACGGGATCGTAGCAGAGAGGTGAGCCGGATGAAGGAAGCCTGCGAAATGGCCATCGTCGCCCGGGATCTGGTCAAAGTCTACAGGATAGCGCAACGCCGGCCAGGAGTCATCGGCGGGCTCAGGACGCTATTCTCGCCCAAGTACCATGATGTGCGGGCGGTCCAGGGCATCAACTTCGACATACCTGCCGGCCAGTTCGTCGGGTACGTCGGGCCGAACGGCGCCGGGAAGTCCACAACCGTCAAGATGCTTGCGGGCATTCTCCACCCCACGTCGGGGACGATCACGGTGAACGGGCTTTCGCCCCAGAGCCAGCGGCAGCGGCTTGCCTGGCAGATCGGCGTGGTCTTCGGCCAGCGCACTCAGCTGTGGTGGGACCTGCCGACGGTCGACTCTTTCGAGCTCCTTGCGGCAATGTATGAAGTGCCGAGGAACGACTACCTTGACTTCATGAAGACGTTCTCTGACCTTCTGGGCATCGACGAGTTCCTCAATACCCCGGTCAGACAGCTCTCGCTGGGCCAGCGGATGCGCGCGGACCTTGCCGCGGCTCTGATACACAGGCCCAGAGTGCTCTTCCTGGACGAGCCCACCATCGGCCTGGATATTGTCGCGAAGAGCCGGATACGCGAGTTTCTGCTCCAGGTCAACGAGAGCCGGGGTGCAACCATCCTGCTCACGACACACGACCTCAGGGACATAGAAGAACTCTGCAAGAGAGTCATGGTGATAAACCACGGGAAGCTCGTGTACGATGGTAGCCTATCCAGCTTGAGGGATTCCGCAGGGCTGCCGACTGTGCTGTCCGTCAAATACGAAAGCCTGCCACGCGACCTCCAGGAAGGCTCTCTCATCAGCGCAAACGGTGACAGCGCCAGGGACAACCGCGATACAGGCTGGACGGTCGAGAGCATCGATCGTTCGACGGGCACTGTGAGAGTGGCCTTCGACCGTAGCCGGTCTCCCGCGCCGTCCGTGATCTGGGCCATGCGCTCGTTCGGCGAGATCATGGATGTGTCGCTCACCGAGCCTCTGATCGAGGAGATCATAAAGAGGCTGTTGAAGAGCGAGTGAGCGGCGGCGCTTTGGGAGAGTGGACTGCGGCGTGGGGTCCAGGGAACAGCGGCAGGCCGGCCGTATGGAGGTGCGTGAATGAGCGATAAGCGGCCAGGGCCCGGAGACTACCGCGAGAGCGTCGTCGCGGCGATCCTTGAGGACCCAGGGTTCATCAGGGCGACCTTTGCCGGCGCCGGCTCCACTCAGCAGTGGAAGAAACTGAGCATACGGCCTGTGACCATAAGGGGCGACCATCACCTGCAGTTTGTCTATTTCGACGGCAAGAAAGCGCTGACTGAGAACCATGTGATCGAGCCGTCTCGTGCGAAGATTCTTGAGGCGCTCAGCTACGGGTTCGCAAACGTCCACGTGCAGGGATCGGCAGGCGACCTGCATGTCCGGATAACGCGCAAAGGTAGAGCGCTCGCGAAACACGCAAAGCCGTCCAGGCCGGGCGAAGAGCCACTGCTGGATCACAACCTGCCCAAGAAGTATATGCTCGACGTGAGCCGGCCGGACGAGTTCCTCGCAGCGACGGGCATCATGTCGGCGGACGGGCGGATCAAACTGACAATGCAGCGCAAGTTCCACCAGGTCAACGAATTCCTGCGCGTCATAGAACAGGTACTGCCTGTCCTTGTGGACGCCGCCGAGGGCGCCGCGGGCAGTGCCGGCGACAGTGCAGCCGTCTGCAGCGAGGGCGCCACTGGCACGGCCCAGCGCCCGCTGCGCATCGTGGACTGCGGGTCAGGCACCGCCCACCTGACGTTCGCCATATACCACTACCTGCATAACGTGCGGGGGTTTGCCGCCGAGATAATTGGCATCGACACAAACCCGGACGTCATCGAGTCAAGCCGGAATCTCAGGGACAGTCTTGGCTGGCCCCAACCGCAGTTCGCCAACTCCCGTATCCTGGACTTCGATCCCAAGGCGCCGCCGGACATGGTGCTGTCGCTTCACGCGTGCGACCTGGCGACCGACGAGGCGATAGCCAAGGGCATCCTCTGGCGAAGCAGGGTCATCCTCGCCGCACCCTGCTGCCAGCACGAACTGCACAGGAAGCTTGATGCGCCTGGCATGCGTGCGGTGTTGCGACATGGCCTCCTGCGAGAGCGGCTGGCGGATATCGTCACCGACGCAATCCGTGCTCTGGTGCTGCGGATAATGGGATACCGGACCCATGTCATCGAGTTTGTATCGCCGGATAGCACGACGAAGAACCTGATGATACGTGCCGAGTTGGGCCTGGCGCTGGGTGACAGCGTTTTCGTGCAGGAATACCGCGACCTCTGCGGCTTTTTGCACATCAAGCCAGCGATCGAAACGATGCTCGGCGAGAGCTTCGGGAAACATCTTGCCCGTTAGACACCAGTTTATGGAGAACAATCCACAAGGAGCGTCGTCCTTGAGACTGTGACTCCGGTCCATCGCAGGAGTCAGCCATCACGGCGACAAAGGACGGCGATCACCCGTGAAACGAGCCATACCGGTCCTCGCACTCCTGACCATCGTCTCACTCATCCCGTGTCAATCGTTTGGCTCCGCCGCGACGGTCGACCCGGCCCGGATTATCGCCCTCGGAGAGCTCAAACCCGGGTTGTACGGCGCATCCGGGCATGTGGCCGTCACCATGCCGAGGGCCTTCTATACCAAGACCATCGGTGAGCAAGAAGCGCCAGGCGCTTGCACCTTCGTCATACTGCACGTGGAGCTCACGAATCTTGACCAGAATCCAGCTTCAGTGAAGGACGCCATAACCCTCCGCCTTGAGGACGGGCCGCAGACGGTTGAGGGCTGGGATATGGACCATGCTGCGTCCCGCCTCATCCGAGGTTACGAGGAACTCTGGGAGCGGGAGATTGCGCCCCGTGAGACGGCGAGAGCATTTGCCGGGATGGTGATCGGTAGCTTCCGGGTCAAGGAGAACGCGCAAAAGCCCGCGGCAGAGGCCAGGAGTAGAGGTTTCTCGGCTTTCGTGGAACTCGCGCCGAGGCCGCGAGGCATGTATGTCGTCGCGGTGCGGCAGTCCGCGGATCTCGGCGAGGCCCTATTCTTCGTCGACATCGCTCGGCAGCGTGGCTATACGGACGCGTTCGTGCTACCACCACCACGGCCTGCGCCAGGCCGCTGAGGGTAAGCTCGGGAGGCTCAGCGGGAAGCAGGATTCCCTTCTCGCCGAATCGCCCGTACGGCGCCCCATGCGCTCGCCCGGTGCGCAGGCACCCTTCTCCACTTATGCTCAGGCATGAAAACAACAGGAAGACGGCAAGTCCGAGGTGCACCAGCCCACCAGTGAGGTAGGGCAGGCTGAGCTTCCTTGACGCGAGGAAAGATCCCGCGGCGATCCCGGCCAGGCTTGTCACAAGGCCGGCCTGGCTGGCCTTGAGGTACAGGCAGGCGGCCCACTTGGTCCTCTCCGACCTCATCTGTGATCCAGGCTTCGTGTGCGCCGCTGATGAACGTCCACCCGACGCCCCTGACGATCTTGGCGACGACAACGAGCCCGAAACACGAAAACGCAGTTATCCCGGTTCCGCCCAGCCAGGGTATGGCCCCTTGGCCGATGTACGCAGAGCTCATCAGGAACATCCCGGTGATCACTGAGGCTCTTCGCCCCCAGATATCCGCCACCACGCCGGTGGGCACCTCGAACACGAACACCGTCGCCTCAACGGCGGTGCCCACGGGCACGAGTTGCAGGGGATTGAGCCCAAGGGACTTAACGTAATACACCGAATACGTCGTGAACATGAGTCGCTCTGAGAACCGGACAAGCACTCGCAATATGAGGTATACGGTAGAGGCGTTCACAACAGAGAGCACTACGACATGACCCAGTAACTTCCTGCCAGGGCCGGAACCAAAAGGGATGTATAGCAGTCTTAATGCTCGATCGAAGCGCTCGTTGAACTGAGGAGGCGACGCTATGTCTAGGATGCGGGGATTTGGGATGCAAGGAAGGTTCATAGTCATCACAGCGGTCATCGCGCTGCTTGTGTCCGGTTGCTCGCTGGGCGCGGGGGCCAGCACGCCGCCGGCGGCGAAGCCCGGCCAGCCGTCTACGCCTCCCTCCCAGCCAAACGTTGCGATGCCGGGCGCTTCCATCACGCCGATGTCGCCGGGAGTATCGGGTGATGAAGCGATAGCGTCCCGACAGGTGCAGATCCGGGCGAAAATCGACCTGCCCGCGGCAACGAAGCTGGCCCGGCTTGTAGTCAAGCTTGACGGCTCAGAGATCGGGCGCCAGGTCTACAAGCTGAGCGGCTTCGGCGACGGTCTCGTCCTGCTGGTGAGGGCATACCGTGATGTCCCAGATGGGGCGCACGAAGTGCTGGTCAGGGCAGAGGACACCTCGGGACGCTCCGTGGAGAAGAAGTGGTCGTTTAGCGTGGCGGCGCTCATGCGAACTCTACCGGCGTTCGACACCACGGCGCTCACTCTATACTTCGCGGACACTCCGGCGGTGGTCACGGGTGTCACCGGCGAGTGGGGCTATGTGACTCCGGTCAAGCGTCTCGTCGCCAAGACGACTCAGCCCGCTTTGAAGGCCATCGAGGAACTGATCGCTGGCCCAAGGCCCGAGGACAGCGAAGTGGGTAGCGTTATCCCAAAGACATCGAAGGTGCTCGGAGTGTGGATAAAGGACAGGGTGGCCTTCGTCAACCTCAACCGGGAGTTCCAGGAAAAGCACCCCGGCGGCACACTCGGTGGGAGCGTCACGGCAGGCTCAATCGTCCTCACCATGACTGAGTTTCCATCTGTGGACAAGGTGCAAATCCTCGTCGAAGGAAAGCCATGGTCAGACGGGCATTTTGAGTTCACCGAGCCGTGGCCCCGCCCGGCAAAGACGACGCTGGCGCCTTTCACCGTTCCCTAGTGGTGGTTGACACGCAGTTCCAGCTGCATATACCATTACGGAGGCATCAATCAACTGCCGGAGGAGGTGCTGTCGATGCGAGAAAGGCTTTGGTCTTTTTCTGAGCGCATGCGACCACCTGTTCGGCCATTGGGATACCTGATGCGGCGCTAGTCTCCGGCTGGCTCCTCCGGCCACGGGTGGTTCGCCCGTGGCCTTTCGTTTGTTGGAAACGAGTATGAAGAGGAGTCTGGCACTTGACAATGGGTATTGTGACTCGCACGGAAGGCGCGTCTGTATGGGTCGTCATCACTGACGGCGACTCCGGCCGCGTCGAAGTGCCCTGTGTGTTGCGAGGTAGATTGAAGAAGAAACGGCTCCGAGTGACGAGTCTCGTGGTTGCCGGCGACCACGTGGAGGTCGAACGTCTCCCACGCGGTGACGCGGTGATCACAGGCATCCACGACAGGCGCAGCCAGCTCAGCCGGCCGGGGTTCCATGGCTACGAGCACGTGATCGCGGCAAACGTCGACCAGCTGGTGATGATCCAATCAGCGGCGCAGCCATCGTTCAAACGGCGGCTTGTCGAGAGATACCTGGTGATCGCCCACCACGGCGGAATGAGCCCGGTCCTCGTCGTTAACAAGTGTGATCTCGTGGACGGGCATGTGGTGCGATCGTGGGTCGAGCCACTGCAGACAGGCGGCATGCCCGTGCTTCTGACGAGCGCGGTGACGCTTGCGGGCCTCGACGCGTTGCGCTCCTGTCTCCGCGCGAGGATTTCCGTTCTTGCAGGCCAATCCGGGGTGGGCAAGTCCAGTCTGATCCGGGCGCTCTACCCGGATACGGCGGTGGCCCTTTTCCAGGACGATGTGGAGGCTACTGGCATCGCTTTCCCGGAAATAGAGGCCGTCGCGCCCCGCTGCCGCTTCCGCGATTGCAGCCACACTCATGAGCCAGGCTGCGCGGTGAAGGAAGCCGTAGCGCGGGGCGAAATCGACTCCGACAGGTACAGGAACTACGTCAGACTGCGCAGCCGCACTTAGGTTACCGGAGCGGCATTGTGCAGCCTGCCTCAGTCTCCAGGTATCGAGACGCCGTCAGGGATTCCACCTGACCCGGCTGTACCGGGGATAGACGACCTCCACCACTTCAGAGGCCCTTATCGCCATGGGCCTCGTGGAGGTTTCCCTGTAGCCAGGACCTTCCCTGACGACCGGAACGCCCGTACAGCCATCGCGCGATACGAAGACGACCTTGAAGAAACCAAGATCCGTTCTAACAATGTCACCCTGCTTAACGGCCACAGCGATGCCCTGACACCTCCCTCAACGCCACAAGCGCCCGCTCAATGTCTTCCTCGTTGTTGTACAGGTGGAAGGCGAACCTTATGGCGCCTTCCCGCGGTGAGGCTATCACCTTATGCTCCTTGAGGGCGCGAGTGGCGGCGTGCGCGTCGGGCGTCACCACAGAGACTATGCTCGATCTGCGGCGGGCGTCCGTTGGGCCGAGCGGCCTTATCCCCAGGTCCGTGATACCATCGATGAGCAAGCCCGACAGCTCGAGCACCCGTTTCTCGATGGCGAGAACACCCACACTGAGGATGTAGTCCAGCGACTCGCACCCGGCGGTGACCGCCACGTAGCTGTAGTTTCCGATCTCGAACTTACCGGCGTCTTCCCTGTACTCGAAATCCAGGCTCCTGACCTTGTGCGCCGTGGGGTCCACCTTTACATTCGCACGCGCGCAGACCGGTGGCCGCAGGCTCTTGAGTGTCGCCGCCTTGCAGTAGAGGAAGCCGAGGCCGTGCAGGGCAAGGAGGCCTTTGTATCCTCCGCTGGCCAGAAAGTCGATGCCGTCGGCGTTGACGTCCAGCCCCAGTATGCCGAGTGACTGTACCGCGTCCACCATGAGGTAGGCGCCGTGGGCATGGCAGACCTGTGAGATGCCGCGGAGGTCGAGCCTAGCACCCGTAACGCACGCAACCGAGGTCACAGACACAACCCGTGTCCTGTCGTCCACGTATTCCTCGAAGTCCCCCGGATCGATTGAGCCATCGTGGCTCGGGACTATCCGGACGTCCACGCCCATTTCCCTCAGGCGGAGCCACGGGAAGGTGTTGTTGGGGTGCTCGAGGTCAGTGATGACGATGTTGTCCCCGGCACGGTATCTTAGCGAGTTGGCTATCAGGTTGAAGCCCTCTGACGTGTTCTTGACAAGGGCCACCTCAGCCGGCGATGCCCCGATAAGCCTCGCGAAAAGCCCTCTGACCTCCTCCACCCTGGCATGCCACACGTCTTTGTCGCCGCCCGTGGACGACTGGTCGGCGACGTAAGCACAAACAGCGTCGGCGACCCTTTGTGGCGGGGCGCACTTGTTGGCCACGTCCAGAAACACGAAGTTCCGCGTGATGGGGAAATCGTTTCTCAGCGCTTTGATGTCTGTCACGTTGCGGCCTCCTCCGAAAAGTCCTGGCGCGTCTGGAACCTTGTTTACCTACTTGTTGACGAGTGAGTCCCTTGAAGCGTTGCCGCTGTGCCACTACGCCAGGTTGTCGAGGTCAGGCGGCCTGCGGCACTTCGTTGCCTGTTCAAAGGCGTACGCCAGGCTCATCAGCACCGGCTCGCTGTACGCCATCGCGGTGAAAGTCAAGCCCAACGGCTGGCCGGACGCCGTACAGCCGCCCGGGACACACACTGATGGGTACCCGGCGCGGGCACTGACCCCGGCGCCGAAATTCCCCGGGACCACCAGAGCGTCAAGGCTGAACGCATTGATGACACGATCGATGCCGCGCGTGCGTGAAAGCTCGACGTCTCTTGCGCGCGACCTGACGTATTCCGGCTCCGTGAGGTTGCCGCTCTTCTCGTCCGCCGCCGTGAACAGGACCTGCCCGTACTTGAGCATGCGCTCGGGGTCACGCGCGTTGAACTGGATCAAGTCGCGCAACGTGTGGACAGGAACGTGCGGCGCGAGCCGCGACAGGTAGGCGTTCAACGCAGGCTTGAACTCGTACAGCATGGCGGTGTTGTCCGTCAGTTCATTGACCTCCGGCATCTCGACCGGGTCGATGACCGTCGCTCCCTCCGAGCGCAGCCTGTGGATGAGCGACTCCATGAGCGCAATCTGGTCCGGGTCGAGCCTGCTGAAGGACTCCCTCGGCACTCCCAGCCTGGCGCCTTTCAGCGCGTCGCTGTCCAGGAACCGGGTGTAGTCCTTATGGGCCTTGTCGATGCTCGTGAACGTCACGGGATCCCCGTCATCCACCCCGGCTATGGCGCCGAGCAGGATGGCGGCGTCGGCTACGGTCCGGGCCAACGGGCCCGCAGTATCCTGGCTCGTCATGATGGGTATGATCCCGCGGCGGCTCACCAGGCCCACGGTCGGTTTGATGCCGACCACGGAATTGCATGTCGCCGGGCTCAAGATGGACCCGGACGTCTCGGTGCCGATCGCAACCGTCACCAGGTTGGCGGCCACGGACGCCCCGGAGCCCGAGCTAGACCCGCCGCACGAGAACTTGCCCGGTCCATACGGGCAGAGCACCTGGCCGCCTCGCGAACTGTAGCCCGCAGGCATGTTCCTCGTCAGGAAATTGGCCCACTCGGTCATGTTCGCCTTGCCGAGTATCACCGCTCCGGCCTGGCGCAGCTTGCCGGCGACGAATGAGTCCTCCGGAGCGTACGAATCCGCCAGGGCGCGCGAGCCTGCGCTTGTATGCATCTTGTCATGGGTGCCGATATTGTCCTTGACCAGCACGGGTATCCCATGAAGGGGCCCGCGCGGGCCGCTCCTGCTTCGCTCCGCGTCCAGCGCCTCAGCGATCTGCACCGCGTCTGGGTTGACCTCCAGCACAGTGTTCAGGCAAGGCCCTTCCCTGTCGTACTTGGCGATCCGCTCGAGGTAAGCCATCACGATGCCGGTGGAAGTGACCTTACCAGATGTCATCGCTTCTTGAAGCTCGGATACCGTCGCTTCCACCAGCCAGTCGTGCGCGAAAGCAGGCGTGTCGCTCACTGCGAAAAACCTCCCTGCGTCGTGGATAACGGCGGCGGCGCAGTTGACTTTTTCATCGTGGCCACCGGTAGACTGGGTTTTCTGCAGCACGGCCTGTGATGCCTGCTACCTTCCCAGCATTGCAGGACAGCTGTGACCCGGCACGAAGCCGTGATCGTGCAGGACAGCCGTGACCCTTCATTGAACAAGAACCGAACGCCACAAGGGAAGGTAGTGTGAGTCGATGGCACGAGCAAGTTCACTGATACCCGACGTCATAGCAGGTGTTCCAGACTACCGGGCATTCCTCACGGTGGATGAACTCAACGAATCATCGAGGCGGCTCGCCTCCGAGTTCCCGGAGACCGTCAGCATCTGGCGCGCCGGCACATCCAGGGCAGGCGATGAAATCCCTCTCATGAAGATAGGAAAGGGCCCGCGAGTAGCGTTTCTCTTTGGTTGCCCGCACCCGAACGAACCGATCGGCACGATGATGCTCGAGTACCTGACGAGGCGGCTGGTACAGGACGATGCGCTGCGAGAAGCGCTCGGTTACACGTGGTATGTGATCAAGTGCATAGACCCTGACGGCACGCGCCGCAATGAGGGCTGGTTCAAAGGGCCGTTCACCCCGACCCACTACGCCCGCAACTTCTACCGTCCGGCGAGTTTCGAGCAGACTGAGTGGACCTTCCCGATCAAATACAAGACACTCGACTGGCAGACGCCCATCCCGGAGACGAAGGCGCTCATGGATGTGATCGGCCAGGTGCGCCCGGATTTCATGTTCTCACTGCACAACTCAGGATTTGGTGGGGTTTACTACTACGTGTCGGACGAGTGCGCGCCGATGTACCCCGTGTTCGCCCGCCTCGCGTGGGACCAGCGACTGCCGCTCTCGCTGGGCGAGCCAGAAATGCCTTACGCGCGTACCCTGGCGCCTGCCATATTCGCGATGCCTTCGACGCGCGACAGCTATGAATACCACGCCAAGTACGGCACGGGCGACCCGGCCAAAGCCATCCCGGCGGGCACGTCCAGCTTTGATTACGCACGCGAGCACGGTACTCGTATGACTCTAGTGTGCGAGATGCCGTATTTCTACGACCCGCGGATAGACGATACCAGCCCCACGGGGGTGCCACGCAGGCAGGTCGTGCTCGAAGCCGTCGCGCGCGACAGGGAGTTCCACAAGGTCCTGTCCGGCCTTGTCGCCTCCATCGGCGACCGGCTGACGGCCCCGAACCCGTTCTTCGTGACGCTGGGGCAGACCATCAAGCTGGGGCCGAAGAACATCGAGGCAAAGGAAGGGTGGGCGAAGCGCGACCCATCAATGGACCTGCCCGCCACGCAGGCGCAGGTGTTCGACAACCTGTACGTCGACAGGTTCTATCGCTCCCTGAGCATGGGAATGGTCGTCCAGGGCCTCGACCTGCAGATTGCGCTTGCACCCGACGCGGAGCTGCTTCGCGCCCGCGATGAGGCTGCCAGGGAGTTCGAAAAGTGGACAGCGCTGCTCGAGAAGGAAATGAACTACGAGGTCATACCGATCAAGAAGCTGGTTTCTGTGCAGCTCGGGGCGGCGTTGTACATGGCGGATTACCTGGCGGGTGGGGTGTGAGATTGGGCGGACGCCTTCAGCCGGGGTTGTGCCAGCGGCCGGTAGGTATCCCGGGCGTATGGTCGTGGCCGACCTGTAGTCCTGGTGACTGGTTCCACGGCAGAGCTGTACACCCTGTGACTAGTCCCCGGCAAAAGCTGTATTCCTCGTGTATAGTCGCGGGCCACAGCCTCCCCTCGCCCAACGACACGCGGCTCAGACCCCCCGGCCGGCCCGGGTCTAGACCCCCTCGAGCAGCCGGGCCGCCTGCCGCAGCGCGTCCATGATGCGGTTTGATTCCTTCACGACCTGGTAGCGCGCGAAACCCGCTATGTCTGGGTCGCTGCTTGACACCAGTTTCGCCGCTGCCAGGCCGGGCAGCAGCTCTTCCAGCACGGCCGGGTCCTGGTGGAACCGGTCGTGGCATGTGTACAGCACCGCATTCAGCAGGCGCGTCACTCGCTTGATGAGGTCGTTGGCCCTGGGTGCGGCGATCGTGCAGGACGCGACCGCGGCGTCGAACCGCCCGGCTCGCTCGACCAGCGCCTCGCAAAGCGCGACCGCCGGGCCAAGATCGACAGCGGAGGCACACTGCGACCGCCGCTCCTTGAGGGTCTCTAGGAAGTGTCTGGCCGCCCCCGCCACCTGGTAGGGAAGCACGTCACCCAGGACTGCGCCACCGACGACCTCCCCTATCGCGACGGCATCGTCATGCATGACGTCCACATCCGCCTTGTCGATGGTGTCCCACTTGCTGTGCCACCACCAGCCTCCTCCGGAGCCGCCCACCGGACGCTTATCGGGATGGCCCGGTGGGAGCTCGGAATTCAGCGACATCGACGTCACGCCCATGCCAAGGAATGACTGGTCCCCCACCCTCTCGGGCCTCAGCAGGCTCGGATTCTCATGCCCCAGTCTCCTGAGAATCTCCAGCGCAAAGCGCTTTGACTCTTCTGCCGTCCTCATCCGTTGCACGGTGGCGCCCCGAACGCCGGGCGAGTCCACGATCAGCACGCCGACGCAGTGCGCGTCGAGTTCAGCCCAGGCGTTGTCCGCGTACCAGGCAGAGCCTGCATACCGTCCGTGAGAGTGACCCGGCCACCAGGCTACACGCACACCCCTTTTCAGCTCGTGCCGTGACCGGTGGAAAGCGAGCGCCAGTTCGAGAAGCACCGCGTCGCCCGTGGCATTGTCGGTCGCGCCTTCATACCACGAGTCCATGTGTCCCCCGAGCAGGAAGAAATCGTCGAATCCGTTGGAGCGTATCTCGGCGACGGGCAGGCGCAGCCTGCGCCAGCCGGTGTCCACTTGCGTCTTGAGCGACACGATGACCCGTCCCGCTTCAAGCAGGTGTTTCAAGGCTTCACCGTCTGACCAGCCGGTGGACACGACAGGTATCTTCGGCAACTCGCCGCCAGTCTCAAGGGTTGGCGTTCCCCACACGGTGCTCACGATCATCTCGTGGAGCACTTCGCTGAAGTTGATGCACACCACCGCCGCAGCTCCGTGCTCCTCCGCACGCTTCACCTTCTCGGGCAGCACGAGCCCACGATACCCACCAAACATGACCGCCTTCCCCGAGCAGCACATCCCTTCATAGTCCGCCTCCTCGCCTTCGCCTGCGAAGACGAGTTCCCGTTCGAGGCCGCCCGCGGGAGTGGGCTGCGCCAGAGAGTGTGTGATGCACGGAACCACTAGCGTCGACGGCGCGATCACCTGCAGGCTTGCCGGGCCCGGGTGGCTTATGTAAGCGTCAAACTCGTGGACCTTCACCGGCACACCCGCCCGGTGCAGCTCCCCCACCACATAGTCCGTGGCCCGGTGGTCGCCAGCGGTGCCGGAAAGCCTGTTCAAAGTGCACAGATGCTCGAGATGGGCCTTGAGCCGGTCGTGAGAGACAAGAGCGCGGAAGTCCATTCGCAGTCCCCCCTTGAATCTTGAGATTCCGTCCGGGTACAGCGGAATTTCGCTGGGCTTCACGGGCCTTCCTCTGAAAAGCCCCGCGATCATCTGAAGATAGGAAAAACAGCGTGCGAGTTGAACATCATTGTTGCAGATTGGATGCAGCCAGAGGGAGGATTCTTAGTGGACGAGCTATTGCTTATGAGTCCGGGGCCGACGATGGTGCCCGATAACGTGCTTCAGGCAGGCGCCAGGCCGATGATCAATCACAGGACGGACGAGTTCAGCCACACGTTGCGTGAGACGCTGGATAACCTGAAAACCGTCTTCGGCACCAAGGACAACGTTTTTGTCTTCGCCGGCTCAGGCCGGACCGGCGTCGAGGCTGCCCTGGTAAACGCCGTGTCGCCCGGAGAGAAAGTGCTCGTGGGATAGGAGTCATGGGCGCCGCTGCGCACAAGGAACATATTGTCCGGACCCTGGAGCTCACGGGGCATGCGCTGGTGAAAGCCGGGCTGTCAGGCGCCAGGCCGGATGCGGGAGCAGAGCTGCGCTCAAGGCCCTGGCGTGAATCGCATCCCTGAGGAGGTAAGTTCGTGCCGCAAGAGTATCCGAACGACACAATCAAAGTTCTTTTCGAGCGCGCCAGTTGCCGTAGCTTCGAGGACAAGCCCGTCGAATCCGATGTGCTCACACTGGTTCTTGACGCGGGCATTCACGCGGCAAGCGGCGGTAACCTTCAGCCATTCTCGATCATCAAGGTCGAAGATGTGGCGGCGAGCAGTCGCCTCGCGGACCTCTGCGGCGACCAGCAGTTCATCGCCCAGGCTCCGGTGAACCTGCTTTTCTGCATTGATTTCTGGAGGCTCAAACGTTGGGCGCAGCTCGAACACGCGCCGTTCACTGCCACCAGCAGCTTCAGGCACTTCTGGATTTCGTTCCAGGACACGATCATCGCCGCTCAGAACGTCTGCACGGCAGCGGACGCAGTCGGGCTCGGGTCCGTATATGTCGGGTCGGTGCTCGAATGCTTCAGAGAGCTGAGAGAGATGTTTGCGCTGCCTGAGGCAGTGTTTCCGGTGGTGCTGCTGAGCCTCGGGTATCCGAAGCTACAGGCCCGCCCCAGGCGCAAGCTGCCCGTCAGCGTTGTCGTCCACGACGGCAAGTACCGCGATATCCCTGACGACGATCTCCTGAGGGTGTTCGCGGAGAAGTACCCGCTCTCGGCTCCGATTGAGGCGACGCCCGAGAGGCTCGGGACGTTCAGGGCGGCCTGCAACGCGGCCGGTGGGCCGGAATTTGCCGCACGGTGCCTGGAAAGGGTCGAGCAGGCCGGAGGCTTCAACATGGTCCAGAGGTACTTTGGGCTGCACTACTGCGCGAACCGGATGCCCATGGACAACACGAAGTTCCTCGAAATCCTCGGCGAGGTGGGGTTTCACTGTTTTGAGGAGTACGTGCTGGACCGCTCGGATGGCTAGCGGCCACTACAGGAGGCTCGATGTGATGAACTACGATTTCCGGCCATTTGAGAATTATATGGCCCGCACAATGGAGACCCACCGGTTGCCCGGGACTGCCGTGGCTGTCGCCAAGGATGGCGAGCCGGTTTACGTGAAAGGGTTCGGCTTCAGGGACGCGGAGAAGAAACTTCGTCCAACCGGCGATACGGTCTTCGGGATCGGGTCGATCACGAAATCTTTCACGGCGATCGCCCTCATGCAGCTGGTGGAAGAAGGCAAGCTCTCTGTCGAAGACCCCATCGTCAAGTATTATCCTGAGTTCAAGGCCGGCAAGACCGGCCAGGGCGCCGGCATAACGCTACATCATTTCCTGACACACACGTCAGGGTTCCCGGCCCTCCCGACTCTTTTCGCCGCGATGGCCCGCTCCATGAAGGCGGACCCTCACGTGATGGAATCCTCGAGGGGCGAAAGGATCAAGAGCCTTGCGCCTGTGGATACCATGGATGAGATGCTAGCGTTTATCGCCAGTCTGGACATCGAGATGCACGGGACGCTCGGGCAGTACTTCAGCTACTTCAACGAGGGGTGGGCGGTTCTGGGCGCGGTCGTGGCGAAAGTCGCCGGACGCAAGTACGAGGACATCATCCAGGAGCGTGTGCTCCGGCCGCTCGGCATGGGGCACAGCACTTTCAGTGTCGAGGCGCTGGCCGGCTTTCCAGAGGTGGCCACGCTCTATGACAGGAAGAAGGTTGGCGATGAGGAGCAGGTGGTGCCGGCGCCCGTGTGGTGGGAGTCGAATGTGATGGCGCCCGCTGGCTTTCTCAAGTCCTCCGTTCTCGACCTTCTGAAGTACCTGGAGGTGTACCGGACAAGGGGCACGAGCGGCGGTGCCAGGGTACTGTCGGCGGACAGCATCGACAGGATGACAGCGCTTCATACTAGGGCACAGGGCGGCTCGTACTACGGCTACGGGCTTTCCCTCCACCCAAACTACCACGGTGTATCGCTGATCGAGCATGGTGGCGGCATCAAGGGCGTGTCGGCCCATATCAGCTGCGCGCCCGAGAAGGGCATCACGGTGGCGGTGTTGACCAACCTCTCAGGCGTGCCTTCCCAGGAGATGTCAATCAGCGCGATGAACGTGATGCTCGGGCTCCCCGTGGGTGCTCGCAGGCAGACGTACGAGCCGTACGCGTGCCCGGATTATCGCCTGCCGCGCTATATGGGTGAGTACCGTTCCGGTGAAGGCGCTAACGTGAAGGTCAGTCTTGGAGCGAGCGGCCTGGAGATTGAGTTGGAAGGTAAGCGCTTTGCCGCCAGACCTGTCGCGGTCGACACATTCGCGATCACCATGAAGGACGAGGAGAGGGTCGGCCGCTTCCTGGTGAACCCGGCGGGCGCGGTCTGGGCCATTGAGTTCGGAGGACGGCTGCTGCACAAGGCTACGGCTACGGCCTGAGGCATTCGCGGCGCCACTCCCTGAAGGCGGCTAGTTTAACAACTGCTGAGGGGCCATCCCACTACATACGGGACAGCCCCTCATTGCTACCGACGCGTCGCTGACCGGATGGCTATATGCGAAGCTGCCGGCTCTCCCAGGCCTTCAGCGCGGCCATGACCGCAAGCGCCAGTACGGCTCCGCCGAGAGCAGTCCACAGCTGGAAAATCGTCAGGCTCGTCACGACGGGCGCGGGCACCTTCACTGCCGGGAGAAGCAAGTACTTGACGCCCGCAGTCATGCCAAGCCACTTCACAACCGCAGCCGCGACGGCGGCGACATACCTGTTTCGCTTGAACAGAAGCGCGAACACAAGAACCAGTGATATATTCCCAGCCATGATGACCGGAACCGCGGGAGCCAGTTTCATGGTCCCAACAGCGTAGGCTATCCAGGGTGTGATGCCGCCGATCAAGACGCCTGACGCGGCACCGATGATGCCTGTCGACACGAACAGGACGGCGTTTACCAGAGGGCCAGTGACCGGTTGCGGCAAGGCCAGTGATTGGAACGCTACAGTGAGTGCAAGAAGGATCGCTGTACGAGTGAGCATCTTCAGGTCGATTTTCATGTTCTCGCCTCCCGGTTCTTCTCTGCCAGCAAACACCGCCCAAGCTGCTTCCGAGCTCTGTGGGTGCGGTCTCAGCGGCTCAGGAGAGCGGACTTCACCTTGACTCCCGCTATGCCGCCGATCTTTCCTGCCAGCGCACCCACCTCATCTGCGGTTCCGTCGACAACAAGGCAGATGACGGACACGTTCTTCTCGTGATAGGGAACACCCAGCCTGCCTATTATGATCTCGGCATAGGAGCTCAGGATTTCGTTCACCACAGGCGCAGCCTGTTCTCTGTCTTCGATCACTATCGCGACGGCCCCAAGCCGTCTCTCGCCGGCCATTTGACTGGTGCCCTCCCCCCCATTGCGCTTCTTTGCCAGAGTTCCTTACGCACGGCCCTCGTGGCGTCTCCAGAATGCTAAGGCCCGCTCGCAATCGGAGCAGGCCTTTGTCTAGCCGAATAAACATCACGGCGGCTTTGAGCCCGTTCCCCGATTGTCAGGAGGTCCTTGCGATCCGGGAATTCCGGCTTTTGATCTGTCCCTCGCGCCCCGGAGTCATTCCCGGACGCTCAGGCGGTTGATGCTAACAGACTAAGTATATTCGATCGTGAATGTATGCGTCAAACGCTTGAAGGTTCTATGCCTCGGACCTTGCTGTAATGGACGCGACCCACCTGTATACTTCCCGGGCCAGATTAACCGCATGTTCGTATTCCGCTTCACCTACGGCATCCCAATCCCCCGGATGGCGCGCAGTGACTGCATAGTCTGTGAGAAGTGCCGCATCTCTGAGGCTTTCGGGGACCTGGGCCTTCCCAGATTCTTCAATCTGCCCCAGGAGATACCCAACTGAATGTGTCTTCGGGATTTCAATGTTGAGGAAAACCATCAGGCCTTTCAGGGCCTTCTCGACAGCCTGCTGGGCGTCAAAGCACAGATCCTCGTAGAGAATATCCTCCGCTTGTTTACCCAGTTCCGCCCTAGCAAGATTGCTTCTTGCCCTGCGGAGCCAGACTCGCCAAGGCTCATCGTTCATAGACCACCAACCCCTCTGCAGCCTCCGCATATACGAATCCCGGTGTGTGGCGGTGTCTTTCGACTCTCTCAGGAGTGTCTACGAGCACGTCTACCGCAGCAGGAACACCAACAAGAGTCCTGTAGATCTGGTGAGCCAGGCCACGGCGATTGGCTATGCCTCGCTTCAGCACCAGCAGATCATAATCGCTCTCCGACTTTCCGGAACCCTTGCCACGCGAACCAAAGAGGATTATCCTATCAGGGCTTACCGTCTTTACAATCCTCTCCACCACCGCGTCTAGTACCTCATCCACACGATGTTCCGTTCTCCGAAACTTACCCATCTAGGACACCGTCCCATCAGGCGCTCGGTTCCTGCTTCCACGCCCGCTGCCCGGCAAGCCGGGTCTTACACAGGCTCCACAGGCTGTAACCGCCGAACTGGCGGCCATGTTTCTCAG
>JAUYEF010000318.1 GCA_030691635.1 Bacillota bacterium | reverse complement strand
TCCGGGGTGTACCGATGCTCCGCTAGGACCTCTGGCTCGCGCCGATAGTACCGGTTCTCGCCTGGCAGAATGATGTTCCCGGGAAGAATCCTTACCAAGAAGAACACCTCGTCGAGTGAGTTGATGTGGCGCACGAGAAGTTCGCCGTAGACCGATACTTTGCGAGAGCGAATGCCAACGGCAGTATCCTGAGAACGGCATTCCAAGCCAAGTCCAGGCGCGGCATTGCTTGCTTCCTCAGCCAATCTCTGAAGGGCAGAGGCAACGGCCATCGCCTGCTCCTTGACGCCATCGACGCCCCGCTGGTCCCGCCACAGCATCGCAGTCTCGGCATTAAACTGCTCCAGCTCCTGAGCGCGCTTGGCGCGTTCGGCCACCGTTTCTCGATGAATAGCTCCACCCAACTCCTGGACGCGCAGCTTGATGGCGTCAACCGCTTGGTCGATACCGTAGTCCGCCAGCGCAAACCGGATCAGTCTGTCGGGAACCCAGGGTGGCGGATTACTCGCAGAGTCGAGCATTATAAAGAATAGGAAGTTCGGCCCCTCTTTCAGGAACCGATCCGTAATCGCTTCGGACTCAACACGGGTCCAAGGTGTCTCGCCCCAACCGATCCTGAAGAGCACGACGACGAGATGTGCCGCGTCACGAAAGGTCGCTCTGAACGTGACGAGACCGTCCGTGCCCGACACGTCCTCTTGTCGGTGCGTGTACAGAAAGACACGCAGTTGTGGCACCAGACGGTCGCGGAGGTCGCGAGCAACCCCGATGTCGGAGCTCAGAAACGAGATCGCAACGTCGTACTCGTGATCCATCGAGGTCAGTCTTTGTCTGCCTAACGCCCGCGCATCACCAGCGGCGCGCTCATCGTTTCGGTCTGCGCGCCGTCTGGTGCATGCGCTGTTAGACGACGCCTTTTTGCGGCAGGCAGTTCGCGCAGACTCTCTCCATCTTTTTCCGAAGCGAGACCCACACCTCATCGTCCCACGCGGCGACTGTGAGCTGGTCCCGATAACTGTCCAGTGCTACCCCGAGAGCAGCAGCAAACTTGTCGGCGTTAATAACGCGGGCACCATCGTGAATATTGAACAATGCCCCCTTTCGGCCAATGCGCCAACCCAGCGCGGTCTCCGCCTGGTGCAGGATGCCGCAACGCACACCCTTGTAGAAATCCCGTACGTGGCCGCGAAATAGACTGAAATCTGAGTGGGCATCGAAGAAAGAGCAGAACGCTTGTTCTCCGTGGCCGCGCTGGCTGGTGTCGGGCCAGCCACGACGGAACGACTCCAGCGCTTCGATCATCAAGCAGGAGATCGCCATTATCGTAAACCCATGGAGCCCGGTGGCCGGCTTCGATACGGGATCGAGGTAGCGCTCGGTGAACCGTCGGTGGATGCCGCTTGCGATCGCATTCCGGTTCTTCTCGTCGACGGCAGTCAAGTAGTCACCAACCGTGAAGCCTCGAGCCAGCTGCACCTTCTTCGTAGCCGCATCAATGTTCAGGGTCATGTTCGTGTCCCAACGTCGTCTAACGTTTCCGAATGAGCCGCGCGCCGCAGTGACTGGATCGCACCGGCCAACAGGCGCGACGGCTCCATTCGGCTGTTAGACCGGCCGCCCTATGCATCCTCGAGTCGGACTCCACGGCCTTCATGGAGTGCTGCCCGCGCCTCGGCAATACGACGCAAAAACTCAGGATGATGCTCAAGGCGGTAGTCGAACCAGTCTTCTTCAGAGCCGAACCCGATCAACACGCCCGCCGCACGGCCGTGACGAGTGATCACGATCTCTTCGTCTTCCGCCAAACGAAGGTACTTCGAGAGATCATCCTTGATTTCAGCGAGAGCCACCGCCCGACCTCGGTGTGCCTTGTTCATCGAGCCAGCGTTGCGCTTCGGCCTTCCCGATGATGGCGAGGACCTCGACCGTCGCTTCTGTAACGTCATAAAACACCCTGATGTCGCCGACCCTCAACCGGAACTGCGGTTGGCTCAAGCCCCGCAGCCGTTTGATCCGGCTCTTGCTGACCTTCGTCGGTTCATGTCTCAGGTGCACTTCGAGAGCGTCCTTGACCTCGGCACGGATGTGCGCGGGGAGCTTGCGCAACGACTTCACGGCCTCTGGCGCGAGGACGATCGCGAACGGCATTCTGGCTACATTATAGCCAGATCTTCAAGTACCCCGCAAGTCAACCGGATGTGTGTGCGGAGGTCTAACGTGCGGCTTGAGCCGCGCGCCGCGGTGACAGGATTGCGCAGGACGGCTGGCGCGACGGCTCCAAGCCGATGTTAGCTGGCCTTTTGAAGTGCAAGGATCTTCTTTCGTACCGCCTGCGGAAAGTCGACGAACGCGAACTGCGTCTTGTGGAAGAGGTAGTCGTCCCCGCTCTCGTCGATGATCCGCACGAGGTCGTCCTTCGCCGCGCGCGCATCGGGTACGACTCGATAGACCTTGCCGAGAATCAGCGAGGTTTCGTTCCCTGTGTTCTTAAGACAGACCGCGAATTGTTTCGTCAGGCGTTTCATGAGTTATCCAGGTACTTCTTGATCTTCAGGTC
>JAUYEF010000256.1 GCA_030691635.1 Bacillota bacterium | reverse complement strand
AATCCACCAGCTGATACAAAGATCACCTGGTGCTAACCCACGAACCAGGGCAGCAGATAACGACACCTGAGTAGTGCTTCGGGTTACATTTTTATCTGAGTGAATGACCCGTGCCGGGTTACATTCTTATTTGAGTTGACTGGCTCCACCTGCGTTACATTAGCGTTTCACACCTTCGGCGACGGAGGGTTTTCGTTCCCGTACGGAAGCGGAACATACTGCACAGAAGGCCTTCTCTGGGAAGACTGGGGGTAAAGGTCCATCAACTTGTAGATTTCCTTGGGCATGTCCGTGGATGCCACTATGCCGAGGTCTTTCAACTCCTTGCATGTCAGCGGGTAGTCGTGAGTCCACTGCCCGCTGGACAGGTTGTCTGCAAGCACCTGCGCCTCCTCCGGCCCCATCTTTTCCGATAGGAGTTCCTTGACTGCTTCTCCTACCTGCTTGATGGCTTTTTCGGCCATGTCGGCGAGGATTATCGTCTCATCGTCTATGTCCTTGCGTTCCTTCTCCCTGAGCACACGCAGTATGGAGGCTGCGGCGTACTGGCCGATCTGAGGGTCGATGGGCCCGAGGACCGCGTTCGGGTCCATGACGATCTCGTTCGCCGCCAGCGCGATGAGGGTGCCGCCGGACATGGCGTAGTGTGGCACAAAGACCGTTACCTTCGCCTCGTGCCGCAGGAGGGCCCGCGCGATCTGCTCAGAAGCCAGGACCAGGCCTCCGGGTGTATGCAGGATCAGGTCTATGGGCATGTTGTCCGGGGTCATGCGTATGGCGCGCAGCAGCCGCTCGGAATCCTCGATATCGATGTACCGAGAGAACGCAAACCCCAGGAAGCTCAGCGCCTCTTGCCGGTGGATCATGGTGATCACGCGCGACTTGCGTTTGCGCTCCAGATCGTGCATAAGCCTGAGCCGCGCGGATTCGATCTGCTTTTGTTGTACCATTGGAAGCAAGACCGATATGATGAAAAGGCCCCACATGATCACAGAGAAATCCAACTGGCTATCACCCTTTGAATAGTCTTATACTCCCGGCATTCTACAACGGTTCGAAACCTCCTTCACCACGCGATGGCCTGGGAAGGAGGTCGCCGCTCGTGGCCGTATTCATTCACTCAACTGGAAGGAGGAATCGGTTTGCGACCCGAGACTGTGATTCTTGGCGCACGGGTCATCGATGGCACCGGCGCGCCGTGGTTTCGCGCTAATGTCGCCGTCGCGGACGGCGTCATCATCGATGTGGGCAAGACCGGCCCGGTGGAGGGCGCCCAGAATGTTGACGGTTCCGGGCTCTACCTTGCGCCCGGCTTCGTGGATATCCATTCGCACTCCGACACTGTGACCCTGATAGACGGCAGGGCGGCCGCCAAAGTCATGCAGGGCGTCACGACGGAAGTGGTCGGCGTGTGCGGCTCGTCGGCTGCGCCGCTCGGCGGCAAGGACAGCTTCGAAGCACGTGAAATGGCAAGGACTCTCGCCGCTTTTGGCAAGGAACTCACGTGGTTGAGCGTCTCCGAGTACCTCTCTCGCATTGAGGAGGCGGGCGCCTCCGTCAATATCGCGACTCTCGTAGGTCATGGCACACTGCGGAACAGGGTGATCGGCCCCGAGATGCATCCTGCCACGCCGGATGACGTTGCGAAGATGGCCGGACTACTGGATGACGCGCTGGGGGACGGTGCGTTCGGTCTTTCGTCGGGACTCGAATACCCGCCCGGGTTCTTCGCCGGAATCGAAGAACTCGCAGGCGTCGCCCGGCCGATGGCCAGGAAGGGTGGCATATACGCCTCGCACATCAGGAACGAGGACGAGACCCTGATAGAGTCGATCGCCGAGGCGATCGAGGTCGGAAGGCGGGCCGGCGTCCCGGTCGAGATCTCCCACCTTAAAGTCATAGGGCCGCTGTACTGGGGCAAGGTCCGCGATGCTCTTCACGCGATTGACCAGGCGAGGGAAGAGGGCATTGACGTCGCCGCCGACGCCTACCCGTACACCGCGTCGAGCACAAGCCTCGGCATCATACTTCCGGACTGGGCGCACTCGGGAGGGCGTGAGGCGACCGTCAGGAGGCTGGTGGATACTGAGACTCGTGCGAAGATGAAGGAGATCACGACGCGCGGCACGGATATGCTGGGTGGCTGGTCCCTGATAGTCGTCACGGCAGTCAAGTCTGAGAAGAACAAGGCATGCGAAGGCCGAAACCTGGACGAAATCGCGCAGGGGATGGGGCTCGAGCCGTGCGAAGCCGCTTTCAGGTTACTTGTCGAGGAGGAGATGCAGGTGAGCATCTTGCGCCACGGCATGTCTCTGGACGACGTGGCGCTTGTCCTGGCGTCGCCGCTGGTCAGTTTCTGCAGCGACGGGCGCGCTCTCGCCGCCGATGGACCATTGCGGCAGGGCACGGTACACCCGAGGAACTTCGGCGCGTTTGCCCGCGCCATCGCCAAGTATTCCAGGGACGACCATCTCCTCAGGCTTGAGGAAGCCGTCCGGAAGATGACTTCGCTCCCGGCGTCAAGGGTCAGGCTCGCCCGGCGAGGGCTCGTGAAGACCGGGTTCTTCGCGGATCTTGTGCTGTTCTCGCTCTCGGAAATCAAGGATACCGCCACCTATTTGGACCCGTGGCAATACCCTTCCGGGATCGAAGGAGTCTGGACGAACGGAGTGCGCGTGGTGCGGTCGGGTCGCCATACCGGCAACACGCCGGGCAAGGCACTCAGGATGGGGAGGGCATGACGCGCGCCGCAGCCGGCGTGGCACGCGCCGTAGCTGGCGCGGCACGGTAGACGCGGCGGGGACTCAGGGTGTCACAGACTCTCGGAGGTGGAAAGGAAGGGGCCGGGTTCAGTCATCCCGGCCCTTGCTGTCGTCAAGCATCGCTTCTATGGAGTTGAGTGAAGATGCCATCTGTGATGTGAAAAGCGTCAACAGAAGAAATGCTCCGGTGCCGGCCAGTGTCCAGTAGACCAGGGTCTGGGGCCAACCGGACGGTATCCCGATGAACTCGATCAACGCCACTTTTTCCTGCACCTGCCTCATTCTTATACGCTACCGCACGCAGCTCTCTTAGTCCGGTAAGTATAAGAATAAGGCGTCTCCGTTAACTGGCAGTGGGCAATCTGTGAAGATACTGTTAACTAATCTTCCAGTCTACGCGCCGGATGTCCATAGCCTGCGCCTGCGCAGGAGTCAGGCCGATGATCATGGATGCTATCTCGCGGAAGGTGGCCGTGTTCCCGGACGTGTAATAGACGCGTGTCGAGACGCCGCTATCGTTAAGCAGGTCTTTCCCTGCCAGCACCTTCTTCAGGTCCTCGACCGTCTCCACCGCCGGGTTCACGAACTCGACGCCCGCCGGCGTCCGTGCCTCGATATAGTCCTTGAGCAGCGGGTAATGCGTGCAGCCAAAGACCAGTGTGTCGTAGCCGGCGTTCTCGATGTTCTTAAGGTACCCCGCCACGGCGGCGTCGATCTCCTTCGGGTCCTTCATCCCGCCCTCGACGAGTTCTGTGAAGCGCGGGCAGGCCTGGCCGAATACCTCTGCGCCCGGAAGGAGGGACTTGATCTCGTTGGGGTAAGCCTGGGACTTGGTCGTGCCTTCGGTGGCCAGGACTGCCACCCTCTTGTTGCGTGTCGTCCTTGCCGCCATCCTCGAGCCTGGCTTTATGACACCGATGACCGGCACCTTGATCTCCCGCTGCGCGGTCTCAAGTCCCGCCGCGGTGGCTGTGTTGCACGCGATCACGATCGCCTTTACGCCCTGGTCGACCAGGAAATCGCAGATCTCGATGACGTACCGCGCAACGGTCTCTTTAGGCAGGGGACCGTAGGGCACGCGGGATTGGTCTGCCACGTAGATCGTGCTTTCCTGCGGCATCTCCTTGTACAGGTGGGTCGCCACTGTCAGGCCGCCGAGCCCCGAATCGAAGATGCCGACCGGCTGCGTCTTGTCCAAGAAATACACCTCCCGAAATAGTCGAAGCATAATACGTTAACAAACATATTACCACATGACCATCGGTGAACACGCGGCAAAACCGCCCCCTGACGCTGGTAGGGAACCATACCGCGCTTGACCACGACGCTGCTACGGCACCGCGTTCGATACGACGCCTCTACGGCACCGTGCCGCGCTTGACCACGTTGAGCAGAGGCTCTCCGGCGAGATACCGCCGGATATTCTCGACAGCGATTTCCTTGAGTCGCCGCCGGCTTAACTCCGTCTGGGACGCCGTATGCGGCAGTAGTACCAGGTTCGGGGCATCCCACAGCGGGCTGTCCGCCGGCAATGGCTCCGTCTCGAAAACGTCGAAGCCCGCCCCGGCGATCCTTCGCTCGTCCAGCATCTCACGGAGCGTCACTTCATCGACGATGCCGCCCCGGGCTATGTTGACCAGGTAAGCGCCGTGCTTGAGCATTTGCATCCGGCGTCTGCAGAACATACCGGCCGTATCATCGTTATACGGGACGCACACAGCCACAACGTCCGACCGCGCTATCGCCGCATCCATCTCGCGGGGGCCCACAAGCTCGTCAACCGACTCGCAGACCACGGGCGCGATGTCCACACCTATGACTCGCATGCCGAAGCCCTTCGCCCGCCGCGCGACGGCGCTTCCGATGTTGCCCACACCTATGATGCATAACGTCTTCTCGTACAGCGTGTCCATCGTGATGCGCTCCCACCTGTGTTCTTGCTGCAGGCGGGTGTAATCGCGGAGGTGGCGCATCAGGGCGAGAAGCATGGCGAAGATATGTTCGGATACTGATTCGGGGTGAGCGCCACGGGCATTGGTTACCGTAGCAGGGTGTGCCCTGAGTTCCGGGGTGAGGACCTTGTAGAAGCCATGGCTCTGGATGTGCACCCACTCAAGCGCTTTAGCGCGTGAGAGCAGGCCATCAGGCAGCTTCCTGTCCATGGTCATCAGGGCGGAGAACTCTTGGATCCTCTCGACGGCCTCCTCGGGCATCAAAAACTCGGCAGCCCCGGCAAACTTGTCTCGAACCAGAGCCTCAAGTTCGGGCCCGGCAGGGTTGAAGATGAACGCGATTTTCCTGGCACCGGCCATGTTTGATTCAAGCCCCCCTCATGCTTGGCGCTGCTATAAGTTAGAGTACCTGCAGGATGGTTCGAGGCAGCGGGGGGATAAACCTACTCTCTGGGCCCGGCCAACGTATATTCCCGGTGATCAGGTTTCTGGCCGAGATGTATCTGCGGAGACTAGTTCGCGGCGAAACCTGTACATCTGGGATACGGGTGCGGGGCGACCTGCACTCCTGGGATACAGGGCCGCCCCGCGGCACTACCGGGGCGACCCGCACTGCCGGGGCGACCCCGCACCTCCGGGACAGCCCCGCACCTTCAGTCACGGGCGCCACAGGCGATACAAGCCCGACTAAGGGTGCCTGCTGCGGTAGAGCACGTACGAGTAGACGATCGAGAAGAACGCCGCGCCGAGTATCAGCCCCATGAACAGCGTGAAGTTCAACGGAGCCGGCAGGAACACGGTCACCAGGCCGAGAGTGCCGGCCGCTGTCCACACCCAGGCCGAGACGCGGTGAGTCTTCCGCCAGACCTCATCGTCCGCCAGCGTCCACGGCGTCTTGATGCCGACGAACCAGTTCTGCTTCACCTGGCCCATGACGTTCCCGAGCAGTATGAACATCAGGGCCACCGACGCCTGCACCAGGGCTCCGGTGTTCGGAGCATACCCGAGACCGGCCGCCAGGATGATCCCGTGCAGGAGCGCGAAAAACCCGATTATCAGCCACCGGATGAACCTGTAAGCCCCGCCGAACCTTGCGTAGTTCTCCCTGCGCGGGTCAACCAGAGGCATGAACACCATCCCGAGGTAGATCGCAAGGCTCATCCCCGGAAGTCCAAACGCGCCCCACAACGGCCCCGAGTAGCCGTCAATCTCGCCCCTGATGTTCCAGTGGGAAGGCACTCGCGCAGGTAGCTGTGGGTACGCCCACGCTCCTGCCGCGAACATCGCCACTATGATGATGAGTAACACCCTGTCCGTCCTCAGCGCATTGCGGTAATCGTACCTAGACATGATCACCGGCCTCCTTTCGATCGCCGCCATCCCGGACTGACAACACCCAGGTCATCAAGTCCTGCAGCGCCGTCGTCTCAAGCGAGTACACGATGTTCTGGCCCTGGCGTGTGTCGCTCACCAGGCCGGCCTGCTTCAGCTGGGCAAGGTGATGAGATATGGATGGCTTCGATACCGGGAAATTGCCCGCGATCTCGCCCGCGTTCATATCGCGCTCGCGGAGCAGCATCAGTATCCTCCGCCTGGTGGGATCGGAAAGCGCTTTGAACACATCAGTCAGCGTTCCCAAGGCCACACCTCCAGTCATTTAGACAATTATACAAACGTTTGTCGGATCCGTAAAGTTCCCACCGGAGGCCGGAGCGATCGCATCTCACCTGAGACAAAGGTAAAGCCGTGTTTCTGACGTATGTTCTAGTATATCTTCTCGCCAGTCGACGGAGGTGTTGCTGGTGCCCAAAAAGGGCGGAGTTGCGCTGAATTGGATAGCCTCCAACCGCGCCGGGCTGGAGAAGCTCAGCGATGAAATCTGGGCCCATGCCGAACTCGGGCTTCACGAAAACAGGTCGGCCCGGGCACAGGAAGAGTTCCTGAAGGAACGGGGCTTCACGATTGAGAGTGGTGTCGCGGGCATGCCTTCCGCATTCGTGGCCACATGGGGCAAGGGTAGGCCCGCCACCGGCTTCCTGGGTGAGTATGATGCGTTGCCGGGCTGCTCCAACGAGGCGACGCCCGTCAGAAGCGAAATCGTCCACGAAGGGCCCGGTCACGCATGCGGGCATAACCTGCTCGGCGTCGCGGCGCTTGCGGCCGCCATCGCCGTGAAAGAGCAGCTTTCGTCGAGGGGTCTCGAGGCGACCGTCAAGTACTATGGCTGCCCCGCTGAGGAGAACTTTGGCGGAAAGGCGTACATGGCCCGCGCCGGGCACTTCGACGACCTCGACGTCTGCCTGACTTGGCACAGCGGCGCGATGAACACCGTCAGGAGCGCCTCGTCGCTCGCTGTCAACTCGATGAACGTGCACTTCCATGGCCGGACAGCTCACGCGGCGGGCGCCCCGCACCATGGGCGCAGCGCTTTGGACGCGGTGGAGCTCATGAACATCGGGGTGAACTACCTGCGTGAGCACGTGCCCGACAAGACGAGGATCCATTACGTCACCACGAACGGTGGGCGGCAGCCAAATGTGGTGCCTGCGGAATCCACCGTCTGGTACTATGTGAGAGCGCCGAGGCGCGACGAAGTCGTTGAGGTGTACGAGCGGGTCCTCAAGTGCGCGGAAGGCGCGGCGATCATGACGGGCACCACCTATGACGTCGAAGTGCTTGACGCGCTCTACAACGTGCTTCCGAACAGGACGCTCGAGGATGTTCTCGTGTGGGCCATGAAACGAGCTGGCCCGCCGGAGTTCACAGGGCAGGACCTTGAGTTCGCGCGAGAGATCTCGAAGACATTTCCCGCGGGCCAGAAGGAATCGATCCTGCGAGATGAGGACTTGCCGCCGGAAGTAAGGCAGCAGACGCTCAATGACACGATCGTGCCGAGGCCAGCCTCGGAGCGGCCGCCCAGAGGTTCGACCGATGTGGGCGATGTGTCCTGGGTCGTCCCGACCTCGCAGTTCAGCACCGCCTGCTGGGCGCTGGGGACCGTCGGACATTCGTGGCAGATCACCGCCCAATCCGGCATGGGCATCGGCCACGCCGGGATGATCGCCGCGGCGCGGATCCTTGCGCTGGCGGGACTCAGGCTCGTCGATGAACCGGAGATCATAAAAAAAGCGTGGGTCGAGTTCCGGGAGAAGACTGAGGGCAAAAAATACCGTTGCGCCATACCTGACCATGTGCAGCCTCCGCTGCACCAGCTCGACCCGAACAAAAAG
>JAUYEF010000245.1 GCA_030691635.1 Bacillota bacterium | reverse complement strand
GCGATGTTGACCGCGAGTACGCGAGTAGCCATCTTTAGCCAAGAGCACGATGACGACATGCGTCAAAGGGCACAGGAGGTATACAGCCCAGGACGCCGGAGCCCGGAGAAGGCCGGTTCGCGCCAGCACCAGGGCGGCTATCCCCACCACGATACACAGTACTAAGAGTTGAGACCATCTTGTTGGTCTGATCACCCTGGACCAACACCTTTCTCAACAAGAGCGTAACACATGCTAGTACTACAGGCAATAGTATCGCGGCGCGTATTATCTCCGCTGGGGTAACGATACGGGGTCCACCGATCTCTCGCCTAAGTTAGCATAGCACCAAGATGACAGCGAGCAAGAGCGCCGTTATGGAGATAACCAGTGGGAGGCTGCCCGGATCGACGCGGCCTGACGTGTACACAAGTCGCTCGAGCCTTGATACTACTCCGCCGCCCGCGGCATCCGAACCCGGACTCGCTACTGCAGGAGCCTGAGTGCGCCACACCTTGACGACACCCGAAGCGAGAGCCATGCCGTCGCCACCGCTTTCGGTGACATAGTCGTCAGCGGCGTTCTCGCGCTCCTCCATGTAATGCCTCATGGCTACATGCATCGTTGGAGCGTAGTATGCAAGTGCTCGCACCATGGAGGCGATCAGGCCAACCAGATTATCCTTGTGGCGTATATGTGCGACCTCGTGGGTCAGCACGGCTTCCAGCTCCTGATCGTCCAGGATCTCGCAAATGTCCTCTGACAGCAAGATCGCCGGGCTCCTGATGCCGACCACGCAGCACACTCCCGGCCTGGAGGTAATCAGCATCCGGGGTTTATCCATGCCTGCCCTGGCACAGACACGGTCCAACATAGCCAGAGCCCTGGATATGTGCGGGAGATCGCCAACCTCGCTGGCGTCACGTGACATGCGCATAACGCGCGAATAGGCCAGCCAGACGACGACAGCCTGGGACGCTGCCGTAATCAACCCAGAGGCTACCAGGAGCACTCCGAAGTCGCCCAGCCATGAGCCAGTCAGGCACTCAAAATGACCAATACTGCCAAAAGGGAGACTCTCCGAGCAGCCATGGGGTATCGCCGAGTGGGCCGCGAATCCGACAAGAGGCGCCAGCAAAGCGCCGGTATACAGAAGCTTCCTATGGGCGGCGCGATTGACATTGAGCAAAGAGATAGCGATTGTAGCCCAGGCAAACCCCACAAAAGAGGCCACCACTACGTGGACTATCAGGGAGCCCGGGATGAAAAGCACTATCTCCTACTCTCCTTCCGGCGACCGTCGATGATCTGCGCAAGAGCGTCCACCACGTTCTTGTCTTTGGCCTCGGCCTTACCTAGCAACTGCGAGATGGTTTGTTCTGAAAACGACTCTAGAAGGCCATCGAGTACGTGACTGACTATCGAGCTCTCGAATTCCGGTTTGCTGACGGCTGTCTCATAGTAGTACGCATCCTCAACGAGTTCGCGTGTCAAGAGCCCCTTGGTCGCGAGCCGTGCCATGACCGTCATCACTGTGGTGTAGGCAAGGTCCTTATTCTCGCGAAGAACCCTGTGAACATCTCTCACGCAACAACGGCCCGTTTTCCACATGAGTTCCATAATATCGGCCTCAAGTCCACCGAGCACCTTTTTCATGCCCTTCTCATGTGGTCGGAATTCGTTGAAGCTCGCCATCGCTAACCCCCCTCACGGCCATTATAAGTTGCAGACTGTACTATAGTCAATCGTACGACAACTCATCGCCTATTCGCAAAACAGTTCCATGGGTTTTCTAAGCAACATAGGCACGAGTCGCCAAGGAGTATGCAAGTGCGGCGATGAGAAACGATGCCGCAAAGCCGAAGTATGTTGCGGCGATGATAGCCAGCGCAGAGCCAAGGAGAGAAGCCACGCCGTTGAGTCCCCACATGAGCGGAATCGCCGAGGCTACGTTTTCGTCGTACATCCGGCTCAGGCCGCTCGGAAAAGGTATTCCCATCAGAAACCCCAGCGGTAGCACGATCAGCGCGGCAACGACAACCTGTGATAATGGAGAGCTTGACAGCAAGTACGGCATGGCCCACCTGTAGATCGCGCCTGCCGCAAGAATCGCCATCGACAGGACGACCAACACAACCTTGAGCCTCGATCTCAGCCTCGCGCCGAGCAAGCTACCGGTACCGCTTGCACCCAGCAACAACGGCACACTCACCAGAAACGACAATGTGGGATGTCCAAGCAACAGGGCGTTTTTCTGGATGAGCGCACTCTCGAGTGCCATGTAGCCAATGCCAAGCAGAAAGAAGTAGATGGCCATGCGTTTGGTAAAGCCCTGCATAGTCCTATAGAGCGGCTGGAACAGAACCGTCAGCACACCGGTGGCGGCAAGGACCACAATGACGATAGGTAGAGGGGTACCCGCACCGAAATTATAGAAGAAGGGTCTTTCATCGGTAGTCGGGGCGATGTTGATGGTCGCTGCCTTCACCAGCCCATCGACACTTTGAAAGTCCGTCAGCGGCATCCTGTTGCTTGTTACCACGCCCGGTATGAAAACCGGATCTAGACCGTTGCGCAGCGCCACATCATAGAGAGTACTGCTCTCCAGGCTGGTAAAGGCTTTCTTCCTGATAATGACCGCAGGATAGTGCAAGTGGTTTGGAGATGCGTGTCCGGGCGGTAGGGCTGTGGCCACCACGGATACATGGGCTGTAGCGTCGGCATAGGAGATGCCTTCCTGCCCGAGCACAGAAAGCGCGGTGGCAACGATTCTCGCGGCATCGTTCTCGTCATGAGTCAGAAAGACGACCTGGCCATCGTTCGAGAGGCGGCTGAGATACTTGGTGAATGCTTCGGAAGTATAGACGTAGTTTTCAGCTAGGGCCAGGCTTCGAGTCTCAGCGGCTTGCGTCATCACGAGCGACAGGTAAATCGTGTCGAAGGTGCGATCAGTCGTCTCGATGTAGTTTCGGCCATCTCTGATCACGGTGTTGACACCGGGCAGGGAATACAGGTCACCATTATAGCCGGCGAACTCCTTCACGGCAGCGACTGCACTCCGGTTTATTTCCACGGCAGTGATGTCGCTGCTTCCGGCCAACATGGCAAGAAGAATGTCACGCCCCCCACCGGGCCCTATGACGA
>JAUYEF010000148.1 GCA_030691635.1 Bacillota bacterium | reverse complement strand
CGTGCAGTACGAACGCCTGGTTAGACCGTAGACCAGTGCAGTCAGCCGTCCGTAGAAACGCCCATCAGGTTCCAGAAGACCGCCTCCGCGAGGAGCCTCGTCCCATAGTCGCGCGCCTTCTTCGCCTTGCCGGACAGCGAGTCTGGGTCGGCCATCACGAGGTAGTCGAGTGACTTGGTGACTCCCTTCACCACGATCATCCCGTGGGCCTGCGCGACCTCAGTCGCCAGTTCCCGTGTCGCGCGAGCACCACCGATCACGGCGTTCATGGCACCGGTGAAGCACACCGTACGCCCCTTCAGATCGGCACCACCGGTCCGAACAGATTCGACCTGTCGGCCAGCTTCTGCATCGGATAGGAGCCGGGGCACTATCGTCTCCAGCGCTAGGAGTCGCGCGACCTCCTCGATGTCGTTTCGTTCTGAGTCGCTGAGTACGCGGTCATGAAATGCTGCCGCGATAAGGGTCTTGAGATACGACTCGTTCGCAGCTCTCACGTCGCCGGCACTGAGGCCGGCGTCCACCGCTACCTCCCTTAGGGCTGCCCCCTCGTCCTGTGTGATGCGGCGGTCTTCCAGGGCCCGGTCGAGCAGAGCGTAGTAAGCCTGCCAATGCCCGGAGTCGGTGTCCGACACCGGGAGGTCACGGACGAGCGTCGCCAAGAACGGCACCTCCTCGCGGTGGCGTGCAGCCGCCTGAGCTCTCGGCCAAGGCGCCTTTCTGGTCTCCATGGCTGGCCACCGCCCGAGTTGGGGCTCGTCAGGCCACCGCACCAGGGTATCGACACGGGCGGCTCCGAGGTGGTCGCAACACCTGGCGAAGAGGGCCGCAGTGGCGCGCGCATCGACGAGCGCCGAGTGCGCGTCCAGAAGCGGAATCCCAAACAACTCACACGCCTCCGCAAGCCGGCGGCTCGGGGCACCCAATCCAAGCGCGGCCGACATCGTATCGAAGTACGGCGGCCGACGGATCGGAGCACCTGCTCGAGCGAATTCCGACTCCAGGAAACGGAGGTCAAAGGTGACGTTGTGGCCGACGATCACCGCGTCCCGAAGGTGCTCAACAAGGGTGCCCGCCAGATCCCCGAACGCTGGTGCCTCAAGAATGTCAGCTGCACGCACACCGTGGAGCCAAGAGGGCCCCAGGTCACGTTGAGGATTGAACAGAGAGGTGAACTCAATCGAAACGGTGAGGTCGGTACCCAAGACCACCACCGCCACCTCAACGATCCGGTCGTGGCCGCCGGGGTAGATGCCCGTCGTCTCCACGTCCAACACGGCGTATCGCATGACACTGCCTGGGATCGGGGACCACCTTGCCAATTCTACGGTCTAACGACTTGGCGTTGTGCTGCACGAGCAACATGCTCACCCCGGGCCGCGAGCTGCAAGCGAGTGGCCCGGGACCTCACAGCCTACCGTGCAGTACGAACGCCTGGTTATGAGCGCGGGCAAGCGCGCCACGTTATCCCCGAGCGGCGAGAGCAGGTAAGAGGATTGGCGTGAGGGCCCCGGAGCTGCGGCGACCCGTGATTGCCCGGAGGCCCTCCGACTTGAGGCGGCGCTACGCGCGATGGACTCGATCGCAGCCAGGCGACAGCCCGGGGGAGAGCGCAGGAGGAGGGCCCTGGAGGGGCGACGCCGTTGGATTGCCCAGGGCCCTCGCAACATGGACCGCCGCCGGGGACCTGCCCGTCGCTGGCTCGCGCCAACCATGCGGCTCCCCTGGTGGGGTGGGGCTGGGCCCTTTCTTTCATCAAGATGGGCCGACAGCCCTGAAGCGCGAGCACCTCGGACGGAGCCAGCGAGCCCGCCTCATAACGACTTTGGCGTTCTACTGCGCGTGCATCATGCCCACCCGAAGCGCGAGCCGCCAGGCGAGTGCTCCGGAGTCCGCAAGCTGACCGCGCTGTAGCAACGCCTGGTTAGAGTGCGCTCCGCGATGGCATGCCGCATAAGAATGACCCAGACGGTCTGAGGGCTCCCCAGAGAGCTGGGCCACTCCGGGGCCGATCAGAACGCCCTCTGTGACTCCCGGGCAGAGCGGGCGAGAAGGCGGAGAGCCTCGTTTACGGCCTTGGTGTCGCCGAAAACCTCAGCAACGTCCGGATCCAGGACGATGACGTTGCTCCCCTTTGCGAAACGGCCGGCGTACTTCCCCTTCACACCACTGGAGAAGTCGTACTCGTCGCGCATTTCGGGCTCAGGGCCCCGCTCTTTCTTGCTGCTCATAGGATCGACGCTCGGCATTCGTGGCCAAGCGGGCGCTGATGATGCGGATTGAGTCATCGGTCTCGGCGTGCGCCACGACGACGAGACGACCCAGGTAAGATAACCCCACCAGGATGAGACGTGCCTCCCCGATGGAATGCGCCGGGTCCGGGATGGTGATGGACAAGGGATCGCCGAACGCCGTGGCGGCTTCGGGGAAGCGGACGCCGTGCTTCTTCTCGTTGACGGCAGCCTTGTCTGGATCCCAGTCGAAGCGAAGCACGTCCTACCCTTGCTGTTCGTCCATGTCACCGCGCCGATCAGCGCACTCTAACGACTTTGGCGTTGTGCTGCACGCGCAACATGCTCACCCGGAGCGCGAGCCGCCAGGCGAGTGCTCCGGATCCCGCAGCTTACCGTGCAGAACCAACGCCTGGTTAGGCGGCTTCGGGCTACTCTTGAGTGGAGTCGTAGGGCGACGCAACCAGGGCGTGGACGTTGTTCTCTGGAGGGTAGCTCATGTAGACGAGCCAGAGCTCGGTCGAGCCGGCGAGACGCATGATGTGTACTGCGAGGAGCCGTTGAATCCGCTCAAGCCACTCGGCCACGGGTTTGCCGAAGTCGATCCGCCGTTCGCCATCACGAAACGGGTTCCACGTATGCAGTACTTCGGCGCACTTGTCGTAAAGGGCTTGAAAGTCAGCAGGCGTGAGGAAGCCGTCGTCGATGTTCTCGACAGACTTCGCGCCGGTCTCGGAGTCGACCGTGACACGGACCGGCCTCGGATAGTAGTCCGGATTCACCTTTGCCAGATTGACCAACAGGTCCTTCACCCTCCAATGCTGCTGGTACTTTTGCCATTCCGCTGCGTACACCTCCCGATTCGCGACAAGGGAGGAGAACGCAACAAGCTCTAGGATCTTCCGGAGTTGCAGAGAGACGAGTTCGTAGGCCGTAACTTCATCCGGGCAGTGAAGACTGCCGTTGAGGACGGACCGAATGAGGGCCACTCGTCGCTTGACATCCTCCATCTGAACGCAGTAGAGACTCGGGGGGTGCGACGCAGGCATTGGATCCTGCCTAGCCAAAGGGACAGGGCGCTGAGGGTACATCAGTCGTCCGGGGAAGCCGCCTAACGACGTTGGCGTTCTACTGCGCGTGCATCATGCCTACCCGGAGTGCGAGCCGCCAGGCGAGTGCTCCGGAGCCCAAACG
>JAUYEF010000111.1 GCA_030691635.1 Bacillota bacterium | reverse complement strand
CGTCGACGAAGGTGCTCAGCACCCCCATCCCCGGCCGCACCCGCGTCGCGCCGCGAGAAGCGCAGCGCATCTCATGGACCTTGATCACCAGGGCATCGCCAGGCAGGGCGCCGTTTACGTACACGGGGCCGGTGACCGGGTTCGAAAACCCCACCCCCGACCGCCCGATTTTCTCCGGCACGAGGTCTTCAGGGCCAAGGAATGTCCCGTTGAAGGCGTCTTCGGTCTCGACCAGAAAGACCTCACCCTGCTCCACAACCAGGGCGGGCGGCTTCTGCGCTCCGATCACGTATGCCAGTTCCGAGCGTTTGAGTGTTTTCACTGCTTCACTTCCCCTTCATCTTCTGGATGGTCGACAACACGTCCGCGTCGAGCAGGGCGTTCGCCCCGCTTATGTCCGCCAGGAGTTCGCCGCGCATCAGGCGCGATATGGTGTTCTGCTGGCCGGACTCCCTTTCGGTGGCGATCCTGAGCAATTCCTCCGCTTCCGTGGGTTTGATCACAAGCATGCCGTTATCGTCGCCAAACATCAGGTCGCCCGGCTCGACGACACTCCCGCCGCAGTGAATGGTGCAGTTGATCTCGCCGTACAGCCCTAGCACCCGCGTCGTCACAGGCGAGAGCCCGGTGCAGAAGACCGGCAGGCCCATGGACCGGATTTCCTGGACGTCCGTGGCGGGCCCGTCAATCACGATTGCCTGAGCGCCGCGGGCCTTCGCAGCCAGGGCGACCGTGCCGCCCACGCACGCGTACGTTTCGTCGCCGCTCCGGTCGATGACCATTATGTCGCCCGGCTCGATCAGGCTTGCGGCGACATGCACGGCGGCCGAGTCATTGGCCGCGATCTTCACGGTGAACGCCGGTCCTGCGACTCGTATATCGCCGAGCAGAGGCTTTATGCGTGTGTTCATGTACCCGGAGTTAACAAAGTGGCCGACCGTTGCCGGAGAGATCCTCAGAAATCCTTCGATCACGTCCCTGGGAATGGTAGACACCCTGCTCCTGACCAGCATCCTGGGCACCCCCGTTCAGCTCTCAGTCCGTCGAGTTCTGGGCAAAGCCGGCAATATCCTCTCCTCAAATAGGAGGATTCCGGCAGTTCTGGAAGTGAAACCTACTTTCTGAAGGAGGGTTCTTGATGACGTCAAGATTCATCGCGAGCATGACGCATGAAGAAGTGCGAAATGCACTGGATTCAGGTTGCGATACAGCCGTGGTTGCCATCGGGGCAACAGAGCAGCATGGTCCGCACGCCCCTCTCGGCACGGATACGATCATGAGCGAAGAAGTCGGGTGGCGGCTCGCCGAGCGGATAAACGCGCTGGTTGCGCCAGTGATACCTCTGGGCTTTTCGTTTCAGCACCTCGACTGGGCCGGCTCCATCAGCCTCGAAATCACGACCGCCGCCAGCGTGCTCGTCGAGACGATCAAGTGTCTCGCACACCATGGGTTCAGGCGTTTTGTGCTGTTCTCAGGACACGGCGGGAACAAACCGGTGCTGGACCTGGCTGCGCGCCAGGCCAAGCAGAGCCTCGACCAGATCCAGGTCATCGTGTTCAACATGCTCCCGCTCCAGACGGGCAAAGAGTTCCAGCAGCGAGTTGAGGCCCGTCTCGGCGCGAAGTTCGAGGGCATCTGGGGCGCGCATGGCGGCGAGCAGGAGACATCGGCGGCCATGGCCCGTGACGAAAAATTGGTCCATCTGGAGAAAGCGCCTGGACACGCGAGCGGTATCGAGGCCTATCTCGAAAAAACAAGGAATCCGTTTGCGTCTGTCGTCTCTTATAATCTCAAGCGCTACACTCCCTGGGGCTCTTGGGGCGATCCACGCGGCGCTTCGAAAGAGCAGGGTATCGCCATCTTTGAAGTGCTCGCCTGCATGATGGCAGAGAACATTGAGGGTCGCTGGGAATGACCTTCGACGGTCGGTAAGAGTATATATTTCCATTCAACAGGTAGGCAGACTCCAACAAAGGCACCGCGGCGCTGGCCGCGTTCTTTCCTTCGGCAGGAAAACGCCTGGAAGTGAACCCATAATCTTTAGGTTTACAGAATTGGCAGCGCTACGCTAGAATGCTACACACGGAACGTCACCACCCGAAAGGAGGGATAATCGTTGGCGACCAGACACATGGCCACCAGGCTGGCGGGCATTGCGGCAGCGCTGCTGATCGTGATGGTGCCTGCAGCTGCATTCGCCCAGGCGTACGCCGTGGCGAGCGGTGACTCGCTCTGGAAGATTGGCCAGGAACACGGGACCACGGTCGACGCGATCATGAGCCGTAACGGCTTGGTCAGCACAACGATCCACCCCGGCCAAGTGCTTGACGTGCCCGAGTCTACGGGGGCAGGGGATAAAACTGGTATCGGCGTGGCAGGTAACGAACTCGACCTGCTTGCGAGGATGATCGCGGCGGAGGCCGGCGACGAGCCTTACCAGGGCAAGGTCGCTGTGGGCGCAGTTATCGTAAACCGGGCCAAGAGCTCGAAGTTCCCCAACACGCTGACCGCAGTGATGTACCAGCCCGGGCAGTTTGAGCCGGTCCAGAACGGCTGGCTCTGGAGGGCGACGGTCACACAGGAGGACAGGGTAGCTGCTCAGGCGGCCATCAGGGGAGAAGACCCGACGAATGGCGCACTGTACTTCTTCGCCTTCAAGAAGGTGAGGAGCGGCTGGCTCTGGAGCAGACCTTGGAAGATCACAATCGGAAATCACAGGTTCACGGTATAGTAGGCCATCCACTGCGTGGCACGTTCACTGCAGAGTAGGCGGAAAAGCACACTGCGAAGCCCCTCGTGATCAGCAAACGGTCGTGAGGGGCTTTTTCGTGTTCTGTGTTTCAGTTATCGAACGCGCCTGCGGTTCCGCGTTCCACTGGCGGGTCGTACAGCCGGGCACGGGCCGGCGCGGCTCAGCCGAAGGGCTGCGACTCAGGCGAAGAGCTGCGGCTCAGGCGAATCGCACCGCGTCATCCGATCGTCACTGCCCCTCATCCGATCTTTCACTGCCCCTCAGCCCAACATCACTGCCTTGCTGTGGCGGCCGCCCCTGCATGCATCGACGCTGATCGCCACCTGTTGCGGCGCTGTTTCGCATTTGACAAGCCACTGGACGCGGACGCTGGACTTGGCCGGGGCGGCAGGCCCCCCCATTCCGGCGGGCTGCCCTTGCCTGTAGCCGTCCAGGTGCCCCATGTCGGTAACCCGTTTGCCTGCGATCACATCTACGCCGTCCGGAGCCTCCATCGTGACTCTTCCGGTTTTGGCTGCGCCGGTGCTCATGCCCTTGTTCGAGATACTCGTCGGCAGGTAACCGGAATTCTCGATGAGCGCCGATATCTTGTACACTCCACTCTCCACTTTATCTGTGCGGACTTGCGTGACCTTCACATCCGGCAGCGCCGTGCAGTGCGAGAACGTGAAAAGCATGTTCTTATGGCATTCTTGCTCCAGGAATTGCGGTGGGCAGTTTTGCCGGACAAACTTCGGCTCCCACCCGCCTATCTCGACTTGTCCCAGCTGCGGGTGTTCATAACTGCGCCACGAAGTAAACCCTTTACCGGCGAGCTCCTTGTCGTTCCACCGAAGCATCTTGATGTTATCCGCCTCAACCTGCTCCCAGTCGGGCACCCTGTGGCCTGAGTAGTCGCGGTTTTTCGAGATTCCGGCGCGGCCCTGCGCATCCCACAACTCCGTCGTGAACCCGATGATGCCGCGGTGCTCATACGCCCAGTCCACTATCGTTGCCGTCGACTGCCCGTGGCTCGAGACATCCGGATAGCCGGTCGCTTCCGTGCCCATCCTCGCGAGATGGATCATCGTCTCGTAGTCGTCCTTGTCCATCTGGTTGTCTGGATACGCGTACGGGCTCCGGAATATGATGCCGCCAGTCGTGTGGAATGCCTGAAGCGCCCCGATGTTCGGGTGGGCGAGGATGAAGTCGACGATGTTCTTGACTTCGGGCTCGGAAGCGGGGTACGGGCCCGAGACCTTCGCCGCGGCATTCCAGTTGCTTGGGAAATTGCGGTTCATGTCAAGTCCCCAGGGCGTCGTGTTGACCCCAAACGGCTCGCCTTCAAACTCCTTGATGAGCCCCTCCTGGTAGAGCCTGAAGAACGGCCTTTTCCGGTCGTCGGGTCTCCTTGGCACCATCACACGCGGGTCCTTGAGGCTCACCTTCCACTCGCCTTTCGTGTCATCCCGCACACGCATGGTGAGGATGCGCCCGTCTCCGTCAATGTCTTCCGGCCAGAGGCCGGGCATCTCGGCGACGGCGGGGTCCGGATAGGGCCGGACGCTGGACCTCAGCATGTACGGTGTGGTCAGGTACTTCTCAGCGCCGTCCGGGTTCACGCGAGGCGTTATGTAGAACGCCCTGTTATCCAGCAGCCAGGTGACCTGCTCATCCTTTCCATACCTCGTCAGCAAGTAGTTAATGGTGTACAGGCATACCATGGAGCCGGTTACCTCGCCCGCATGCATATTGCCGTCAATATACATGGCCGGCTTGCCGGACGCTTCGCCTGTGGCCTTGTTGGTCACAGTCACAACATAGATGCTGCGGCCCTCCCAGCTCTTCCCTGTCACGCCAAGGTCGCAAAGACCTGGATACGCTGCGGCGAACCCTTTCAGCAGTGCCTCGAGCTCGGCATGCTTGTAGTAAATATCGAAACGGATACCGGAGACGTCCACGTTTATCCCCCCCCCCGGGTGGTCTAAGGAGCCCCAAACAGAGCGCTGGCTCAGGATGCCGAAAGCAGAGCGCTGCCTCAGGTTTCGCTCGCACGAGCGGCGTTTCCTCCCGGCATGGCGGGAACAATGGGCGGGCGCGGGGCGGGCGCCTGACCAGTGCCCGCTGGACGGACCGGTGACCACGACCAAGGTCTTACAGGTGATTCTGTGTTGGCGCGGAATCAAGAGATCATGAAACGCTGACTTCACTGCTCTTGGAGGTGGCTTTTGTGCTTGGACGCATGGCACATGCATGCATTGGAGTTGAAGACCTGGAGAAGTCCGTGTCCTTCTACACTGACGTCCTTGGCATGAAGGAGACGGAGAGGCGGACTCTGGCGAACGGCACTACCCTTGTCATGATGAATTCTGGCGGCGAGACCGAGGTGGAGCTCACCTATCGGGGCCAGCCACAGGCGGCTGCGCCGGCTCCCCGCTATGTCGGGCTGAGGCACGTGGCGTTCTTCGTGAGTGACATCGATGCGACCGTCAAGGCACTCAAGGAGAAGGGCGTGGAGTTCTACCGTGAACCGGGGCCGAAAGGCGCCCCAGCCCGTGCGGCTTTCTTCCGCGACCCGAACGGGGCGGACATCGAACTCATGCAGAAGTAAGGCTGGCCTGCTGCAAGGCAAGAAGCTTATGGCAGACGCAGTTGGGTCCCGGGCCGACATGCACTCCACGTGTACGCCCCTTCAATCCCCCGGCCAACCTGTACAGCAACAAGCACAACTGTACAGCCAACCCGCATATGCTGCAGTCAGCAGGTTACGAGAGGGGCTCGCTGAGAGCCCCCCTCGTCTGTACCCACGCGCAGTCCTTTGTTCATGCGCAATCTTGTGCTCACGCGCGGGCCACGCGCGTCTACGCTGTAACAGGTATGCAGATCACCTGGCCGATCCGGAGGTTCTCCGGCTGGAGGCCCGGATTCACCGCCAGGATCGCGGCCACCGTCGTCTGGAACCTCACGGCGAGTGTGGCGAGCGTATCGCCGGCCTGAATCGTGTACGGCGCGCTGCCTGCGGGGCATGTGGTCACCGGTGGGGCCGCGCCCGGTATGCACAGAGTGGAGCCCACTATCAGGTCATTCGGGTCGACAGTCGGGTTCAGGGCCTGTATCGCCGCGACCGTCGTGCCGAAGCGCTGCGCAAGCAGGAAGAGTGTGTCTCCCACTCGCACGACGTAGGCGAAGCTGCCGGCCGGGCAGACCGTGGGCGGTGGAGCCGCGCCAGGGATACAGAGTGTCTGGCCGATCTGTAGGTTGTTCGGGTTGACGGTCGGGTTGGCGGCCTGGATGGCAGCCACCGTGGTGCCGAAGCGCTGCGCGAGCAGGAAGAAAGTGTCACCCGCCTGAACGAGGTACGCGAACGTGCCCGTGGGGCACACGCCTGGAGGCGCCGCACCCGGGATACAGATCGTCTGACCAACCTGCAGGTTGTTTGGGTTCACGGTCGGGTTCGCCGCCTGGATGGCGGCCACTGTTGTGCCGAAGCGCTGCGCAAGCAGGAAGAAAGTGTCGCCCGCCCTGACGACGTACGCGAACGTGCCTGTCGGGCATACTCCCGGAGGCGGCGCCACGCCCGGAATGCAGATAATCTGGCCGATCTGCAGGTTGTTTGGATTGACTCCAGGGTTTGCAGCCTGTATCGCCGCCACGGTCGTGCCGAAGCGTTGTGCCAGTAGGAAGAAAGTATCACCCGCTCTGATGGTGTATAGCGTTCCTCCTGGGCAAGTTGACATTTGCTGTTCACCTCCTTGTTATGGACCATCCCAAGGTGGAGCAGGCACACTGGGGTCCCACTCCATCCGGTAGGAAAGCATAGTGCCATACATCTTATGTGAAGTGAACAGCAAAGGGTCCTGCGGCCGCGAATTCTGGCCTCCTCCAGGGGGCCCTTGTGCCCGCGGATTCTAGAACTCCTCCAATATCGCCCCCATCATCGCCACGAGTTCGCCCGTGTGGACAACCGGGTTGTCTGCGGTCATTATGACCAGCCCGTCCATGGGGCTCGCCACTTCCTCAAGCACCGAGAAGTCCCGGGGGCTGTACACCTGCGCGAGCACCTGCCCCTTGACGACGCGCTCGCCGCTCTTGACCCGGAAGATCAGGGCGCCGCCCTTTGAAGCCTTGACCTGCGTGAGATGCGCCTGCTGGACGACGCGGTACGCCTGGGCGTACTCGACCTGGCCATCGATCATCACGAGCCATCTGGCGACGTTCAGCACTCCCCTGACGCCTTCGATTATGCGCGGCTCTTCGAACCTTTGGTTGCCGCCGAGCTCAGGACAGATGGCAACCTTACCCGCCTCGTCGGCTGTGTTGCGCAGTTTGCCGCCAAACCGCTTCTCCTTCCAGGCCGGGTCGACTTCCTCCTGGACAAGCACTTCTATCCCGAAGACCTTTGCCATCTCGCGGCTCCTCGCCTTGCCGGCCATGTAGACCACGTGAGGCACCAGCGTCGAATTGCCCGTGTGCAGGTCTATCACATAGTCGGCCTGCTTGATGCAGTCCTCCCATATGTGGTAGGCCATCCGTTCGCTCATGCCGCCTGTCTGCTTCCCCGGCCAGACCCTGTTCATGTTCTCCTGGTCGAACAGCGTGTGTCCCATCCTGTGGTTGAAGGCCACCACATTCGTGACCGGCACGAATATGAAGGCGCCGCTCAACCGGCCCGGGTCGAGCTCTTGCGTCACAAGCCTGCGTATGACCTCAAGGCCGTTAATCTCCGACCCATGGCAGGCCGCCTCCACATAGACCACGGGGCCGTCCTTCGTGCCATTCATCAGGATGAAAGGAATCTCGAGCGGGGTGCCGTCGGCGAAATTCCCCACCCTCACAGTGCCGTGCCTCACCTCACCGGGGCCCGCCTCTGTACCGGAAACCACCAGTCTATGCATCCCAGGCAACTCCCCTTTCTTCCAGGATCTCCCGCCCCGGTCTTCTCGACAGGCGCGGTTTTTCCCTTGTCCAGAGCATACCGGGCATTCCGGCACCGTAGAGTTTACTGACGTGATGCACAAGGGAGGAACGCCGTGTGACGGTACAAAGTAAGGTCGCCCTCTTCATTGACTATGAGAATGTGTTCTATGGTCTGCACAACCAGGGCGCCTACGCAGACCCGCGGAAGATAGTCCAGGTGGCCCAGAAATACGGGACTGTGGTTCACGCAAGGGCTTTCGCGGATTTCAAAGAGCCCACACTGGAAAAGGAGATCCCGAACCTCAGGTCCGCAAGCATCGAGGTGCAGCACGTCCCGAACACCGCCGCCAGAGGCAAGATCAAGAGCTATGTGGACTTCGCGCTGCTGGATGACGTTTACCAGGCCGTCCTCGACAGGCCGGAGATCGACACATACGTGCTTGCCACAGGCGACGGCCACTTCGCCGGTGTGGTCGCGAGGCTACGTTTCCGGCTCGAGAAGAAAGTTGTGGTAATGGGGGCCAGGGGAACGATAAGCAGAGAACTGAGGCAGAGCGCGGTGGCTATTGACGAGTTGGACCTGCCCGCGCCGGTTGACGAAAGAGACCTGTTGATGTTCATGTTAGAAGGTGAAAGCAAGTACTCTTACATAAGCTTCGGTTCCACAGCTAAAGCTTACGCAAGCCACAAGGGAATTCCCGAGGTGTCCG
>JAUYEF010000029.1 GCA_030691635.1 Bacillota bacterium | reverse complement strand
GGATCGAGAGCATATCATATATCTGCGAGGAACATATAGATGACCTTTCCACTATCCTCCAAGGAGGGCGATCGTCGTGTGTTCAGAGGCAACGACTTGCTGTCGAGATTCTGGCCGCCCCTGTGACTGCGCTACTATCCTGGGGGGTCTTCTCAGGCCGTGCCTGCTGCTGCTCATTGCCGAAGGCAAGGGCAAGCATGGGTATGAGTTGAGCCCGGCGCTGAGAGAGCTGGGGCTTGACGTCAGCGCTGATGGCGGGCGCCTGTACCGGGTACTCCGGCATTTGGAGAAGCAGGGCCTTGTGGAGTCCGAATGGGATACCCAGGCCACCGGCCCAGCCAGACGCGTTTATTCGGTAACCGCGTCTGGTAAGCACTTCCTCACTGAGACTGCGGCCTCTCTGGACGCTGCGGTTGCCGCTCTCGACAACCTTGCCGGGAGGCTTAAGCAATTGCGGGACGCTGATCCTGATAAGCAACAATAGGCCAAGACCAACATGAGGAAGGATTGCCACATGTGCGACAAGGATGAACTATGGGAGAAGGGTAAGACTCCCGGGTGTTGCCCCGAGGAACAGGTGGAGAAGTGCCACGGCAAGAGCAAACAACACCGCTGCTAGGAGCTGGGGGCCGTGCATCCAAGCACCGCCCTTCAATCTTAGAGCGGACTCACTTGGGGGGTAATCAATGGAATCAATCATCACCTACGGGCTGGCTCTCGCCTTCCTCACAGCATCCTACCTGAGAGACAAGACGAAGACCAGACAAGCGTTAAAGAAGGCATACGGTGCCCTTGATGGTATATTGCCGGATTTCCTCGCCGTGTTGGGGCTCGTAGGCCTGGCATTGACCCTGCTCCCCCCTGAAACCATAACTTCGTTGATCGGGCGGGCATCGGGCTGGGCCGGCATGCTGCTCGCATCTGTCGTGGGCTCAGTAACCCTGATACCCGGGTTTGTTGCCTTCCCGCTGGCGAAGTCGCTGCTGGACGCGGGTGCCGGCATTCCACAGATAGCGGTCTTCGTGACCACGCTCATGGCCGTTGGGTTTGTGACTGCTCCTGTGGAGTCCAAGTACTTCGGGCGCAAAGAGACCCTGATAAGGAACGGGTTGAGCTTCGTCTGGGCGTTCGTGGTGGCTCTTGTGCTGGGGGCGGTGGTCAGATGAGAACCGTCAAGCGCTACCGGCTGGCCATCGCGATTCTCGCCCTCGACCTCATCATCCTGGCCGCAAAGCCGGCGACAGGCCGTGCCGTCTTCCGTGTAACTTTCCAGAACCTGCTGCAGATGGCTCAGTTCCTGCCTGCCGTTTTCCTTCTGCTTGGCCTGCTCGACACATGGGTGCCGAGGCAAACGGTGATTGCGACGCTCGGAAAGAGGTCCGGCCTGTTCGGGATCTGCCTCTCAATCGTGCTCGGAGCGGCCGCCGCGGGGCCCCTTTACGCAGCCTTCCCGGTTGCTTCGACCATGCTCATGAAGGGCGCGTCTGTCTTCAATGTTTTCGTATTCCTCGGCGCATGGGCCAACCTCAAGATACCCATGTCCCTCTTCGAGCTATCATCGATGGGACCGAAATTTGCGTTCAGCCGCTGGGCACTGAACGTAGTCGGCATAGTGGTCATCGCCACCGTTATGCGCCGTCTGTTCAGCGATGAGGAGGTTGCCGAGATGTATGCCAGGCAGAAAGACCTGCAGGCTCCTCAACCAGGAATGAAAACTGCAGGGAGCCGAGCTGAGAGAGAACTGTCGAAAGCGAAGTGAGGGAACCAAGATGAGTTCTGTGCCAGCGCACGACAAGCGCGGGGATGGTGCCACCTTGGCCGCAAGCCGTCAGGTTTCATCCCTGGCCGTGCTCAGGCGCTTGATGAGATACCTGTCGCCGTACAGAGGCGCTCTCGCCCTAGCAACCGCCGGCCTACTAGGCTCCACTGCGTTCAGCCTGGTCTCTCCCATGCTGATCCGGAGTGCGGTAGATCAGTCTGTCACCGGCATCTCAGGCCCCCCTGTCTGGGTCTTCGCCGCGGCCATAGTGGTTGCTTCCATACTGCAGGCACTCCTGGACTTCGGGGTCAGGTACATAGCGGAAGCCACTGCCGAAAAAGTGGTGCTGGATATACGGCATGCGTTATACCTGCACCTCAATAGCTTGTCGTTTTCGTTCTTTGACCACCAGCGCACAGGGGAAATCCTCTCTCGGGTTGTGTCGGATACCGACGCCCTTAAGAGAATGCTTGGCTTTGCCGGCGTCTACGTCACCGGAAACCTACTCATTCTGGTGGGGATATTCGTGGTGCTTTTCACCTGGCACCCATACCTTGCACTTCTCTATTCGATTATCATCCCGTTGATCGCACATGCAATCAGCAAGTACGCGACCGGGGTCCGGCCTCTGTTCCAGATGACGCAACAGGCGTTGGGCAAGCTCAACCAGTCATTGCAGGATCTTCTCTCTGGCATAACAGCCCTCAAGCTCTTCGCGCAGGAAAAGCGCGCTGTCGAGCAATTCGATAACGCCAGCGGCATCTACCGTGATTTCAACATCAAGGCGTCTCGCGTAATGTCTTTCTGGACGCCATATGTGTTCGTGATCATGGGCATTGGTACGGGCGTTGTCCTCTGGCAGGGCGGGTCCAAGGTCATTGCGGGTGCTATATCACTCGGAACCCTCACCGGTTTCATTGCCTATGTCAATATGCTTATGCGTCCCATCAGGCAGACCGGCATGCTGCTGGGAGTCTCGCTGATGTCGCTCGCCTCCGCGCAGCGAGTGTTCGAGATCCTGGATACCGAGTCGGACGTGAAAGACCGGCCGGGGGCCACCGCGCTCAGGGAGGTGCAGGGGCGAGTGGCGTTTGAGAACGTGAGCTTCTCGTATGACGGCACACGTGAAGCGCTTAGGAATGTCACGTTTTCGGTTGTGCCGGGTGAAGTGGTTGCTCTGGTTGGACCTACCGGCGCTGGGAAATCGACCCTGGTACATCTCCTGGCGCGGTTCTACGAGCCTGACGAGGGAGCAATCTGTATTGATGGCCACAACATACATGACGTGCTTCTGGAAAGCCTGAGGGCGAACGTCGGAATCGTCATGCAAGAGACGTTTCTGTTCAACGGCAGCCTTAAAGACAACATCGGATATGGAAAACCCAATGCGTCCATGGCCGATATACGCAGAGCTGCCAAAGCCGCTCAGCTTGACGAGTTCATAGAATCGCTCCCGGAGAAGTACGAATCGTGGATTGGACCGCGCGGCGTAAGGCTTTCGGGTGGGCAACGCCAGCGCCTGGCCATCGCCCGGACCATCCTGGCAAACCCGCGGATCCTCATCCTGGATGAGCCGACCTCCAGCATAGATAGCGAGACCGAGCAGGCACTCAGCAATGCCCTGGACACTCTGTTCAAAGGGCGGACCGTTTTTGTGATCGCGCACAGGCTCTGGACCGTGCACCGTGCCCAAAAGATA
>JAUYEF010000407.1 GCA_030691635.1 Bacillota bacterium | reverse complement strand
CGTTTGAAATAACGTTGCCTTTGAGACCGGCCACTCCAGCGAGGCCCGAGCGAGGGAACGGGGGCCCAGCGAGGCGCCAGCACTCCCAGGCTATTATTAGACCCACCCGCCGGGGGCCGCCCCGTCGTGCTGTTATCCCGTGATGAGGCTTACGCCGTCCGCTCCCCGGTCATCGTGGCGCCTGTCACCCCGCGCGTTCGCCACACCCCCTCTGAGGTGCCCCTCGGGCCTGTCGATGGCGTGCCCAGGGGAGTGCGTCGCCGATCTGGACACCATTAGCACCGTCCCCAAGGGTTGACTGCGCAGCCGGCTGGTCCTACTAACCCCTCAGCGGCTTCGGGGGGGTCGAAGCGGCCATTCGCTTCGCCTTAGGCATGGAGTGACCTTATCGCTTTTCTCCCGGCGTCCTCAGCGTCTTCTTGCGGATAACACGCACGCTCTGGGCGGCCGAGACAACCAGGGCGGGATGCCTTCTCCGCGCTCCCTGCGATCTCCGCGGTAAAACCCAAGGCCCCGCGGTTCAACACCAACGGGGCGAAGGGAAAGGGCGTGAAGCCGGCTGGCAGCACCCGGAGCGAGTGCTCACGAAAGCGGAGGGTGCCTAGCAGGCGACGAGCAGGAGCAGAGAGTAACGCGGGAGGTTCATTTGGTGACCATCAACACCAACGCAGCGGCAGCGAGCTTGGCAACGCCCCCGCGCAGTCCCCATCTCAGGCAGAACCAACAGGCACGTCCGACCCGTTCCACTGGCCAACGCAATTCGCTTGGTCAGAACGTCACTCGCACAGGGCTCCGCTCGTTTCTCACGGGACGCTTCGTGGTAGAGTGAACTTGACGTAGCAGACAAGCTGGAGTAAATTGCCATCAGTTGCTGAACATATGGTAGGCCTTGCCAACTGACGAGGCTCCCGGCAGAGGGCTTTGTTTGCCGCGTGCGGGGGACACTGAAATTGAGCTGTGATGTTGCCCAATGGCTTAAGCCGGGGGATTCTCCGGACCAGCAAATCGAAGGCACCGTGCACAGCGCGAAAAGAGCCGTTGCTATCCCGGTGCCTTCCAGGACCTCCGGACGGCGACTCCGGCCGCCGAGAACCGTAGCTATGGATATATCGTGCGACACTGGGGAGCGCCTAACCCTGAAGGCGTACCAAGACGGCCGGGGACCGGACGTCCAGCTACTCCGTGGCTCGACCGTCTTGCGACATTTTCACATACATGACGGCCATCACAACCCGGGCGGGCGTCCGGTTGATGCTGGTCACAAGCATTTTCCGACTAAGCAGTATCCCTTGCGGAAGGCGCCTTCGAGCTACGCCTATCCAGTCGAATGTCCAACGCGCCCAATGGACTTGGACCTGAATGATGCTATAGAATTGTTTTGTGAAGAGGTTGACATAGAGATAGTGGCAGCCCAAACAACACTTGCCTGGGAGGGTATGGAGAAATCGCCATGAACTGCGAGGCCATAGAAAGAGTGGTTACCCAGGATTTCCTGGGCAGGCTGCGTTGCGTGGGTATACAGCATGAAGCTTGTCGGATCCAAACGCCCTTCTACGATCCGGACGGCGACCCCATAGAACTTAGGGTCAGGTTCGAGGACGAGCTCGCTGTAATCGACGATCTCGGGCAGGTGGCCGGAGCGCTCTTCAGTATGGAGCAGGACGCTGAAACCGCACCCGGCTTCCTCTTGGTGAAGTCGCTGGCCCACGCACATGGAGTGGCGCTTGATTTTGATGAAGGGCTTCTGCTTGTACGTTGCCCCAAAAAAGAGCTTGCCGGTAGGTTCTTGAATTTCCTGTCAGTGATCCTTTCAATCCAGACATCTTTGCCGCATCTGCGGACACAAAAGCGGGAGAGGCAAAGCCTGGGCCCAAGGCTGGGCAAGTCGTTCGGCCGAATACTGGCAGATTTGAGGGTTCTGAGCGACGTGCGAAGGCATTCGAAGGTCCCTGGCAAAACCGTGGAGGACTGGATTGTTGAGTACTTGTATCGAGCAAGGTCAGCTCAATACAATGTTCTGATTTCGACCGTGGATCTCGACGTGGCTAATCCAATACGCAAGGCGGAGCACGCCATAACGATGGCTTTGGATCTGCGCGGCGCGTATGAAAGGGACAAGATCCGCGTTCTATACGACACCCATAGACGCAACTCCGATACAGCGCAGGCTGCGGACTTGATAAAGGAGAATGAGGACCTAGGTTACCAAGCGTACAACTTCAGGCACGCTGCAGAAATCGGAACCCTAAAAAACCTAGTTCTGCAGGAGCTTAGCCCGGCCGACTCTCAATGGCAAAGAGCGTTCAGATAGTTGGCATGTCTCAAGGACGCGAACACGCATACCTCAATTTCCATCTGAGGAACCCCTGACCGGCGCTGCCCGTCCTGTTGCCTTGCGACCATGATGAAAGCAGGAGACTAGGGCACGACTCGCTAGTTAGCCACAATGCGCTCGGTAACTGCCTACACCTTATACACCTTCAGTACCTCATCCCCATAGTGGTTAATAACCTTGACCGCAATCCGCCCCGTCTTCGGTGGGTCAAAGGGCATGCTCTTGGTGCGATAGAGCGCAGACCACGCTGCCTCATCTATCTCCGCCTTCAGCGCCCGCTTGAGCCTGTCGTAAGGTTCATCGCCGCCACAGAAATAGGCCTGACGCACGAAGAAGCACTCCTCGTTGTAGTCGGTATCTATGAACCAGCAGGCGATATCGTCGGTCGAATGGCTACGTATCTGGCCGGTGGTCGGGTCGTAGACGTCCACTCCCCTGATCTCGACGATGATGGAGTGGTCAGTGGTCAGTGGCAAGTGGTCAGCGGTCAGGCTTGTCAAGGCAGTGACCGCATCAAGCCGTTCAACATCTTGCCGATTTCCGTACAATCTTTCAGAAGGATCTCCAGTTGTTGAGGCGTCAAATTCTTCAGTCTTCCTGCCACTTCGATTTGCGTCTCCAGTTCTGCCAGACTTCCTCTGCTGACGCCCAGAA
>JAUYEF010000400.1 GCA_030691635.1 Bacillota bacterium | reverse complement strand
GCGCTGCCGTGGTCATGGAGGCGGCCCGTGCCCTGGCACGGCACAAGTCGTCCATCAAGAGAACGGTGCGTTTTGTCTGTTTCGCCATGGAGGAAATCGGCCTGCAGGGCTCGACCAACTACGTCAGAGCGCACCAGGATGAGATGAGCCGGGTGAGGTTTATGTTGAACCTGGACGGCGCGGGAAACCTGGATTCCAAAGACCTTGCCGTTCAGGGGTCCACGGAATTGATCCCGTACCTGCGAAAGATGGTCGCGTCGTTCAACGAGCCTTCTCTCGTCGACAACAACGTCACGGTCATGACTGACTGCTATCCCTTCTTCGCTGCGGGGGTGCCCTCTGCCACCTGCGCGAACCTCAGCCAGTCCACGGGTGTCCGAGGGTTTGGGCACACGGCCGCCGACACGCTTGACAAGGTATCGCTGCGCAACCTCCAGACAGCCGCTATCCGTGTCGCGTGCCTGATACTCAGGGTTTCAAATGCCGACGACTGGCCCGGCAAGCGCAAGTCCGAGGCGGAGGTCAGGGAAGCGCTGGGGCCGGCGCTGCTCGAGGTGCTGCGGCTTGCTGGAAGGCAGGTTACGATGAAGTAGCCCGTGTGGCGGGTGGACCAGGGGCATCACCGGTTCCGGTAGTCCTGCGGTTCATAGGCCAGGCGAACGCCGGCAACCTCAGTGCACTCGGCAAGACTGCATGCGGCCTATCTGTGGTCACACTCAAGGAGAGGTCCAGCCATGGCGCTCTTGCACTCGCCGCAAGACCTAACAGGCGCTGAACAGCCCGTAATGCTGCCGCTTATCGAATACCGCAACGTTACAGTGCAGAGAAACGGGTGCACGGCGTTGGAAGATATCAGTTTTGTGATCGGGGCTCAAGAACGCGTGGCCATTCTCGGCCCCAACGGGTCAGGGAAATCCACGCTCATCAAGACCCTAACGCGAGACCTGTATCCTCTCGCACGAGCAGGTTCCTTTCTCAGGATTTACGGGCGCGAAATTTGGAATGTCTTCAACCTCCGGACCCTACTCGGCGTGGTGTCAAACGATCTGATGGCGGGTGCGTACCGTTCCTGGACGATACGCAAAATCGTGCTTTCCGGTTTCTTCGGTACCATCGGCGTATGGCCCAACCTTAAAGTAACGCCAGACATGATACGCAAAGCCGACGAGCTGATGGAGCATCTGGAGATTTCTCATCTCACCGACCGTAACGTTGACGAGGTATCCAGCGGCGAGGCCCGACGTGCCTTAATAGCCCGTGCGCTGGTCAACGACCCCAGGGCGCTCCTGCTAGACGAACCTACCAACAGCCTCGACTTTACCGCCGTGCGTAACCTGCGTGCCATACTAGGCCGTCTCGCGCGTAACGGCACGGGCCTCATTCTGGTGACGCACCACCTGGATGACATCATCCCAGAAGTGGACCGCATCATACTGCTGAACCGAGGACGCGTCGTGGGCGACGGTCCGAAACACCAGATACTCACATCAGAATATCTATGCGCCCTTTACGGAATGGAAATTGAAATCAGGGAGCGCAACGGCCTCTACCATTGTTGGTAGCCGGAAGGGGAGAGGACGGTTACTTATGAAAGATAAACCGTCTTCCCGTCCTTGAGAACGGCAAACCTGTGGGGATCATCACCGGTTCCGGTAGTCCTGCGGTTCATAGGCCAGGCGAACGCCGGTGATCTCAGATATTTCCCTGTTGAGCGCCACCAGATCATCCTTTGTTACCTCGTCAAGTCTGGATTTGCCCATGCACCTTATCGCCAGGCTCAGCTCAGCAGATGTTGAGCGCAGAAAATTGCCGACACTCTGGGCAGCCTCATCGATGTTAAGCTTCTGGGTCTGCTTGCCCGTATAAACCTCCATCTCCAGAGGACTCGTACCTGGGTCAAGGTCCTCTAGCTGGGTGTATATCAGCGAGAAGAGGACGGCATAGCCCAGGTACACTGCATCAGCGCCCAGAGCTACTGCCTTGAGTACATCACCGGCATCCCTTATGCCACCTGCAACAACTAGAGACACCTTGTCGCGGACACCTCGCTGCCTGAGGTACCTGTCTGCTGTGACGAGCGCATAGAGAGTGGGGACCCCGAAGTTGTTGATGGTTATCTCAGGACTCGATGCAGTGCCGGCCTGGGCGCCATCAAGCACGATGACATCTACCTCGCTGTGCAATGCCGTTGCCAAGTCCCGCTCAACGTCTCCCGCGGCAATCTTAAGAGCTATTGGCGAGCCCTGCGTTACCTCCTTGAGTTCTCTCACCATCCGCCGCAAGTCGTTTTCGTTGTTCATTCCTGGGAAGCGCCAGGGCATGACAGCATCTTGTCCATGATTCAGCCCCAGGTGAATCATGAGCTCATCTCCAATGTCATCAGCCTTAATCGTATAACCGGCTCCTGCGCTTGCCCCCTGCCCCATCCGGATCTCCACCATATCGCAATCCGATAGCTCTTCCGGCCTATTGCCCCACCCTGCACGATTATACTGAACGATGTACCGCTGGGCGTTTTGCCTCTCTTCTCTGAGATAGCCGCCCTCGCCCGAGTTTGTTGCTGTGCCCCCGAGCGTTGCGCCCTTGGCGAGCGCGACTTTGATCTCCTTGCTGACGGACACTCCGTAGCCGTAGGCAGATACCATAAACGGCACCGGGACAACCAGGGGCTTCTTAGCTTGTCTGCCCAAAGTGACTGTGGTATTGACCTGGGTCCCATCAGGAGACGGGAACATCGCAGGCACAAACATCAGGTCCTGAAAGTCGCGGAAGTCTCTCGAGGAGCCGAGTGGCTCAGAAAGTGGCAACCCAGTCTTGGCGCGTTCGGCTGTTGCCATCAGTGTCATGAGCGTGTAGTTGTCCACGAACAGGGGAGCCTTCACGTTCTTCATGTGGGAGAGCTTTTCGAGCATCCTGTTTACGAGCCTTTCGTACAGTCCATCGAGAAAAGACATGTGATCAATGGCCTCCTCGGGCATGTCCGCCTATTTCCCGCTAGCATGCCCAATCCGCATTTTGGCGGAGCGCTGGTATGCGACAAGGCAAGGGATAGGGAACACCCCTTTTGCCCGCAGCATAGCAGACAGGCTGCCGTTCCCGGATAACTATGGGTCTGCTTTGATACTGTTCCGTGCGGAGAAGAGTCGACAGCCGCCCCACCGCAGCCTCGGCAGACGTTCCCCACACAACTGTAATGGTATCAGGAATGCGCGCCAGAGCCGAAATCAAGAGTCATGAGGACATGTTTGCCTTCCCTGTGGAACGAGATCTCATCCGCCTCCGTTTGCTCCAGGAAGTGCTGCCCTTTGGCCTCCATGTCCATGGAACTGATTCCGGGAGGCAGAACAAACGCAAGAGTCCAAGCGGATGGCGTTTTCCAGACCCGTGTTATCACAGGCCTCTTTCCACTGCGGTTTCTTATTGCCAGAGCATCAACTACGTCCTCTATAGCGGCTTCGATTTCTCGCCCTGGTCTAGCCGAATGGATGTAGATCAATGCCGGATACGGAAATCCAGTACATGAGAGAAGCAGCCCGTCAGACGGCCATCGGTATAGGGGCGGCGATCAACGAAGCCCGCGAGGGCAGGACCGAGAGCCGAGAATGGTATTCCACATGCCTCCGTCTCTGAGGCCGACGGTGTTCCAGTCAGAGTCTGAAGACCGCTAACCAAGCGAAAAACGGCTTCACCAGGTTCGCCACGCCGTAGCCCAGCACCATCATGGGCTTGCGTTTCCCAGCGCGATCGGAGATCCATCCGGAGAACACTTTGAGGATGCTCGCTGTCGATTCAGCGATTCCTTCAATAATCCCGATCGACGTGGCGGCGACACCCAGCACGTTTGTCATGAAGAGCGGCAGCACAGGCACAATCATCTCGCTCGAGATGTCGGTGAATAGACTGATCATGCCGGTCACCCAAACATTCGCGTGCAGAGGCCGTCTTGCCGGTGCTTCCACGGTCTGCCTGCTTCCCTTGCCCAGAGGAATGGCCCAGGTAATGAGTTACATACCGATGAGTTTGTGACGATGTACTTGGTGTAAATAGTAGAACTTGATCAGGCGGTGAGCGTTGTGTTTCCAAGCCAGATGGATGAGACCACTATCAGAGTGGATAACGAAACCAGAGACCTGATCATACTTAGGCATCTGCCGCTGGTTAGGTCGATCGCCCGCGTCGTGTCGCTCTCTCTGCCCTCGTCAGTCGATGTTGAAAACCTGGTTGGTCACGGCATCGTGGGGCTCGTCGCCGCTGCAATGCGGTATGACCCACGCAAGGACGGGAGATTCGAGACGTACGCAACAGATGTGGTCCGTGGGGCAATACTGGATTCACTCAGGAGCCTGGACACATTGTCGCAATACTACCGGCGCAGGGCCAAAGTGGTTTCCAGAGCCGTGGCAGGATTGGCGTCTGAGCTCGGCCGTGCGCCGACGGATGAGGAACTTGCCGCAGATCTCGGACTGAGCATCGATGGGTACCATGAACTGGCACGTAAGATTGAGCCGGCGGTGCATGTGCCTCTTGATTCATTCCTTCCCTTTGGAGACGCCAGCCTCATCCTTTCCGTGCCGGTGAATCATGACTCTGACCCAGGATTGGCGGCAGAAAGACGGGAGCTGCGGACTCTGCTTCTGGAAGCCATCGGAAGGCTGACAAAGGGAGAGGCCAGAGTCATCCGGCTTCGTTACAGTGAAGAAACGAGCGTACCCAACATAGCAGGCCTATTGGGCGTAGTGGGCGCCAGAGTCCGCCCGGTGCACTGCACGGCAGTCCTGGGAATGACATAACTCGGCACATCATGAGGTGATCACTCGGTTCTCCAGGGGTCTCGCGGTTAAATAAAAGGTACGTGCTGCTCGGCCCGGAAAACATGCCCGCAAGCCCATCAAGTGCCCGCGTTGCAGTCAGGGGGCACTTGTTTCATTCTCCTGGACTCCGCTCAGCTCTTTACCCTGCTCCGAACCCAGTCTCTCAGTTTCTGCAGATTATGGGACGGCCGCATCTCGGACAGGTTTGACGAGTGTATACAGATTTCTCTATAATACTATGGTAGTCGAAATTAACGCCATACGCTGAATCATCCCGTGCGCCATGTCATTAGGAGGCAGAGACTTGAAAGAGAAGATAAGGGTTGCCATCGTTGGAGTCGGCAATTGCGCGAGCTCTCTTGTGCAAGGAGTGGCGTTCTACCGTGAAAAACCGGATGCCGCTGGGCTCATGCATCAAGAGATCGGAGGGTATCGCCCTTACGACATAGAGTTTGTCGCCGCTTTCGATGTGGCGCAAGGCAAGGTAGGAAAGAGACTGAATGAGGCCATATTCAGCGATTTGAATTGTACCACTCGATTCTACCAGGATCAGTTGCCGGATCATCCGGTTGTCGTGCAGATGGGGCCTGTCCTGGATGGTGTCGCGAATCACATGCGTGAATACCACGAGCGGGGGACCGCCTACGCAGTATCCGATGCGGAACCGTGTGACGTGGTCAATGTTCTTCGCGCGAGCGGCGCCGAGGTGCTCATAAACTACGTGCCGGTGGGAAGTGAGAAGGCCGCCCGTTTCTATGCGGAAGCCTGTCTTGAAGCTGGGGCCGGCTTTATCAATGCCATGCCGACGTTCATCGTTTCTGACCCGGAGTGGGGGAGAAGATTCCTGGCCAAGAAACTCCCGGCCATCGGGGATGATGTAAAAAGCCAGGTCGGAGCGACCATTGTGCACCGTGTTCTTGCGGACCTGTTCGAAAAAAGAGGAGTAAGCCTATCACGAACATATCAGGTGAATTTCGGCGGCAACAGTGACTTCTTCAACATGCTGAGCCGCGAGCGACTGGTCTCCAAGAAGAAATCGAAGACCAACTCTGTCCAGTCCCAGTTGAAAACGCCTCTACCCAGCGATCAAGTTCACATCAGCCCCAGCGACTATGTGCCCTGGCTGAAGGACAACAAAATCTGCTATATCCATATGCAGGGTCTGGGCTTTGGGGAGGTCCCTCTTTCGCTTGAGCTCAAGCTTTCCGTAGAGGATTCCCCCAACAGCGCCGGGGTGGCCATAGATGCTATCCGGTGCTTGAAGTTGGCCCGTGAACGAGGAATCGGGGGACCTCTGCTTTCCGTGTCGGCATACCTGATGAAATCGCCGCCCCAGCAGTATAACGATAGCCTTGCTGCCCAGTATGTAGAAGAGTTCATCAGCGGGACAAGAGAACGTTAGCCCGCAGCATGATCGAGCAGACACCGTGTTTATCCCAGTATTGACGTAGTAATGGGGGCGGCCCGTATATGAGCTATTCCGTCACAGAAGAGAGCTTCGGCAGTCTCGCTTCCTGCTATGAAGAAACGAGGCATGAACTCAGGTGGGACCCCCTGTTCATCTTACCTGGATGGATGCAGGTCTGGTGGCAGCAATTCGACCCTGGCACCCAACTACAACTACTTGCCGTTCGGCACGACGGGCAGCTGCTGGGCATTGCCCCGTTGCAGATAGAGGGCGGCACGGCCTCCATGATCGGCAGCATTGATGTCACCGACTATGTTGACTTCGTGGTATCCCCAGGAAGGGAAGAGACTTTCTTCAACGTCTTGCTCGACCACCTGAAAGAAAAGGGCGCCAGCTGTCTGGATCTTGGACCGCTGAGACCCGAATCCTCTGTGCTCATGCACTTGGTGAATGTTGCACGAGGGCGTGGGTATGCCGTCCGCAGTGAGTTGGAGGATGTCTCCCTGGAGTTAGGCCTACCACCGACTTGGGATGGGTACTTGGCGGCATTGTCCAAGAAACAGCGGCATGAAGTGCGACGCAAGCTAAACAGGATACATGAAGCAGGAGAGGTAAGCTATCGTACGCTGGCCGAAAGCAACGCCATTCGTGAAGCTATGGATGTCTTTCTCAAGATGTTCACAGAGAGCAGGAATGACAAGGAGGCTTACCTGACCGCCCGGAGAGAGGCCTTTTTCCGGTCCATAGCGGCCACAATGGCGGATTGGGGGCTGGCCAGGATCGGTGTCCTGGACTTCAATTCACAGCCTGCCGCCATGATACTCTTCTTCATTCACAATAACACTGTGCACCTGTACAACAGCGGGTATGATCCCAACTACCGTTCACTGAGTGCTGGCTTGATGTCTAAAGTCTTCTGCATCAGGGACAGCATCGAAAAGGGCATGCAGAAGTTCGACTTCCTTAAAGGAAATGAAGAGTACAAGCACCGTCTAGGAGGCATGGAAGTGCCTCTGTACAGGTGTCACATAGATATCAAGTGAGCCGCCTGGTTTTTCATGATAGTTGGATGAGGGAGACTTCCAGTGCCCGGCGATAAGCAGAGAGTGGCATTGCTGAGCGTACACAGCTGTCCTTTGGGCAGGATCGGCGGCAAAGATACCGGCGGGATGAGCATTTACGTCCGGGAAATCGCGGACGAGTTAGGGAAGCAGGGGTTTCTTGTAGACATCTTCACCCGGCGACATGGCCCTGAACATGGCGGGGTCATGGAGTTGGACCATAATGTGCGTCTGATTCACCTCCAGGCAGGGCCGGACCGTCCAATCGACAAGATGCAAGTTTATGAACATCTACGGGAGTTTGCCAGTGGTATGGAAGAGTCCCGGCGCCATAATGGCCTTCATTATCATCTGGTATACAGCCACTACTGGCTTTCCGGGTGCGCAGGGACAATGCTGCGGCAGCGTTGGGGCGTTCCCCACGTCATGATGTTCCATACTGTTGGTGCCGCGAAGAATGCCAGCGGTGCCGGCGAACCAGAGCCTGAACTGCGGATCGAGAACGAAAGGCGGTTGGCAAGGGAATGCGAGCGGATTATCGCCGCCACTGAGAAGGAAAAAGGCGAACTGGTGCACCGTTACGGTGCTTTGCCAGAGCGCATCAAGGTGGTCCCATGTGGGGTCAACCTGGATAGGTTCCGTCCTATGGATAGAAGGAGCGTGCGGCAGCGGCTGGGCTTTGGCGACGAGAAGGTCATCCTCTATGTCGGCAGGATTGAACTCGTGAAAGGCATAGAACGTTTGCTCAGGGCTACAAGCTATCTGGACAATGATCTGGGACTCAGGTTAGTCATAATCGGTGGTGATGAGCACAGTCTAGGCGAGATAGAAAGGCTCAGGGGGCTGGCCCGCGACCTTCACATAGAGGAGACCGTGGACTTCCGGGGTCTGGTTGAACACGAAGAACTACCCCATTTCTACAACGCAGCCGACGTGTGTGCAGTGGTGTCGTACTACGAGAGTTTCGGATTGGTGGCGCTAGAATCACTGGCTTGTGGCACTCCTGTGGTTGCCAGTGATGTAGGGATTATGAGAGACATCATTCGCCGGGATGAGATGGGCTGTGTTTTGAGTGTGGACCACGATCCGCCCGCCCTTGCCCACATGCTTGCCAAGTATATCTCGCGTCCAGCCTCGGACCCGCTCTTGGTTCGCGAAGGTGTGTCACATTTCGGCTGGGCAAATATCGCCCGTCAGGTCAACGAGGTATTCTCTGAAGTTGGGGTGTCTGATTCGCAAGGAGGAACATGACATGGCAACAGAGGCTGAAGTATTGGTTATTATGCCACATCCAGATGATGCTGAATTTGGCGCGGCAGGAACTGTGGCCCGGTGGACCAGGGAGGGCAAAGATGTGGTGTTGGCCGTCTGCACAAATGGTGATAAAGGCACCAGGGATCGAGACATGTTGCCTGAGACGCTCGCGAGAATACGAGAAGACGAGCAGCTGGCATCGGCTGATGTCCTGGGGGTAAAGGAAGTCGTTTTCCTGGGTCATCCTGATCAGGGTCTAGAAGAGACACCCGAATTCCGGAAGGAGATAGTCCGTCTGATAAGGACGTACCGCCCTGAGACTGTTGTGACGGTCGACCCCTACCGGCGCTATGTTCATCACCGGGACCATCGCATTTGCGGCCAGGTGGTGCTGGACGCGGTCTTCCCATATGCAAGAGACCACCTTGCCTATCCCGATCTGCTGGCTCAGGGCTTCGAGCCGCACAAAGTCAGACAGGTCTTGCTTTGGGGAGCAGAGGAGCCGAATCATCGCAGTGACATCACGCAGACTTTCGCGCTGAAAGTCGCTGCCCTGCGCTGTCATGAAAGCCAGGTTGGCGACCGGTTTCCTGAGCTGGAGGAGCGGTTGAGAAAACGAGCCACGGCCCTTGCTGAGGGGGAGAGCTTCGAACTCGCCGAAGCATTCTACCGGGTGGAGTTGACATGACAACGGTTCTGGTGTGAGCGCATAGGTCAAAGCTACGCCCTGGCGTAAGACCTGGGGCGTTTCTTATTTTTTTACTACCTTATTCAAGGTGGGTAGGGGGAGGGCGAGGCCATCTCTGGGTAGTGCGCCAGTCCATTACGGGTGAACGGAGACCACTGCTGAGAGATGCATATGGTTGGGTGCCATCGAGAAGCCTAGGTACCTGGGGATTCGCTCTCGGTCGAAGTTTGCGCGAACGGCAGGAGCGTGTGCTTTATGGTCAGGAGGGTACGGTCGCATCGCGGACGATTCCGTAGAGACCCTGAGTGCGAGTCTCCAGAGAAGGATACGACTGACGAAGGTTCGATTTCCCCCGACCTTGGGCTCAACC
>JAUYEF010000371.1 GCA_030691635.1 Bacillota bacterium | reverse complement strand
AGCGAATCGATTAGCCCTACCTATATGAGGAAGCCCCTCGGCAGGCCGCACCTGCAGATCACCTCAAGCAGGACGTAGATGATAGCTATCACCGAAAGAACCGAAGGCAGCACAACCCGCCAGTTCCGCACACCTGCAAGCCGTTGCTGGAGAACCAGAGACGTGATGATCGCTGTATAGAAGCCAACGACTTCAATGAGCAGCGGAACCAGTGCCACCACTGCAATGGAACGGAGTAGTCGAAGCGGCTGACCGCCGGATGCTACCGGTACTTGGAGTGACATGTAGGCGGCCTTTGCCCGCCAGGCATCAAGCAGCAGGATGGCTCCTGCCACCAATGAGACGCAGCCACAGACGATGGGGAGGTCGCGGGGAGAAGCGCCAAAGATCCCTGGGGTCACGTCCTTGGTGTCAAAGAACGCACCCCACAACAATACCAGTCCCAGGACTACGCCGAAGATTCCTGAGCCGACACTGACCCAGAACAGCGGCCAGCGGACGGCACCTTCGTCTGCCTCGCTCACGGCCTTGCAGCCCTCCTTCGCACCATCAGCCAGGTTGCGACACCGCCGACGACAAGGCCCACTATGCTCAACAGACCTGGCCTGGTCAGCAGGGACAGGTAATTGCCTCTAGCGATGATCACCGACTGGTTGAAGCTCATTTCCAGGAGGTTCCCAAGCACGAAGCCAATCGTCAGTGCCGCAGCCGAGAAACCCATTTTGTCCATGAAGAACCCGATCAGCCCGAAGATTATTAGCATCCAGAGATGGAAGACCAGGGGCTCCCTTAGCCATATGCCCATGAAACAGAGGGACAGGATTATGGGCATCAGAACGCCGCGTGGAATGGTGACTGCCCTCACAAACAAGGCCGTAAGCGGAAGGCCCACGACAAGCATTCCGACGTTGGCGAGCAGCATGCCCCCGTACATCCGGTAGACGACCTCCGGGTAGTGCTTGACCATCAAGGGGCCGATCTGAATACCATGCAGAATGAACGCGCCAAGAAGGACCGCAGCCTCCGTGCTGCCCGGAATACCGAGCGTGACCAGCGGCAGCATGTTGGCGCCGTTGACCGCGCTGTTGGCTGACTCGCAGACAGCTACACCCTCAAGAGCTCCCTTGCCATAGTGGCTCTTGTCCTTCGCCAGTATCCGTCCCTGAGCGTGCGCGATGAGCCCGGCGGCGTTGGGGCCAAGCGCGGGTATGAATCCGACCATTGTTCCGAGCAGTGTGCCAAAGCCAATCATCCGCCCGCACGAGAGGAACTCTTTTAGGCTCAACCGGGCATCCTGAGGGGTCTTGGGCGGAGGCAGATGCGCCTTCCGGAGCTCGCTGGCTTTGCGTGATTCGGTCAGCAGTGCCAGAGCGCGCGAAACACCAAACAGGCCGGTGAACACTGGAATCAGGCTAAAGCCGGCCAGCAGCCGCGGAGAGCCAAACGTCAACCGGGCGGTGCCCATTATCGGCTCCATACCCACCAAAATAAGCGCTACGCCGAAGACGCCGCTGAGCATGGCTTTGGCCGTTGTCGCAGCCGGCCTTTCGACACCGCTCAGCGGCCCGGATAGCGCCCCGATCAGCAGGATGCTGGCGAACACAATGACGAAGATCTCCGGTGGCCCAAGGCCCAGGACCCAAAGCCCCACGAACGGTGTCAGCACTACCGTGATCAGGTCGCTACAGAGGTCGCCCGTGAAGGAGGAAAACAGGGCAAGGCGTATCGCCTTGATCCCCTTGCCCTGTTGCCCCAGTGGATATCCGTCGAAAGTTGTGGCCACGGCGCCAGGTGAGCCGGGCGTGCCGATGGCCACGGCCGATATCGACCCTCCGAACATGCCTCCCTTAAACGTAGCCAGAAGCAGTAACAACGCATACTCAAGGGGCATGTAGTAAGTTGCCGGGATCATTAGTATCACAGCTGTTGTCGCAGTGATGCCGGGGATCGCGCCGAACAGGATGCCGACGAAACTCCCGCCAAGGATGCACAGCCAGGCCATAGGGTCGACCACGAACCTGAGCATATGCCCCAAGACGCTGCCCCAGACGCCTAAGACCAACCCCATGGGCTGCGCCAGCCTCCTCTCACCCTGCCTCTCGGGGCAAGGTCTCGGGTTTCTCTCCTTACTTGGCGGCGTCCATCATCGCCTTGACCCGGGCCCGGATGTCCAGGATCATGGCTTTGTATGCTGGGCCGTCCATGAAGCTGGTATAGGCGTTCATCGCCTTGAGCTTGTTCTTGGTATCCTGGTCGTTCTCCAGAACGTACTTGACCGCATCCGCGAGAGTCTTCCGGATCTCCTCAGGCGTACCCTTGGGGGCTAGAAGGCCTGCCATGGCGTATATTTCGATCCCGTATTTCGCTTTGGAGGTTATCAGGTCCGGCAGCTCCGCCAATCCGAAGGGGTACGGGCAAATCAGAGGACGAACTGTTCCCTCTTTGATGTGCGCCAGCAACGGGGGCAGTGACTGGTTGACGAAGTCCGCGTCTCCCGCGAGGAGGGCACGGATGCTCTCCGCGGAGCCCGTGCAGGCCATCAGTGTGTACTCAAACCCGCCCGCTTTTTCTGCGAGCAACTGCACCTGGATTGCGGGGATCCCCACGACCTCGTCCAGGGCGTATACCACCTTGCCAGGGTTGGCCTTGCCGTAGGCCACGAGGTCCTCCCATGTCTGGTAGGGGGAATTGGCTCGCACAGCGACCACAGAGGCAAAATCGAGATATTTGGCCACAAAGCTAAGTGAGTCGTTGTCGTAGGGGAGCTGCGTTGTCAGAGGCAGTGCCGTCTGCGCCGACGCGCCGGTAGTCGCGATAGTGTATCCATCTGGTGGCTTCTTGGCCATTTCCGCTATGGCGATCGTACCGCCCGCACCCGTGATGTTCTCAACGACCACCGGAACACCCAGCTTGCGCTGGAGACCCTCGGCCAGGACCCGAGTAACCAGGTCCGTGGTCCCTCCTGCGCTGTATCCGCACA
>JAUYEF010000368.1 GCA_030691635.1 Bacillota bacterium | reverse complement strand
ATCCCCACTCAGTACTCACTTTCTCTAGCCCTCTCAGCAGAAAACGCCGGAATGACCAGTTTGCTTTCAGCCGCCCAAATACAGATTCGGTGTCAATTCTGCGCCGAGCGCTGAGTTCTCGGCCCGTTGCGGAACTCAGGTTAGCCGTGGCGTTCCTGCTGTCCGCGCTTGGTGCGTTCATGTATCCGGCAAGACAGGCGTTGCTGCCTCAGATCGTCCCTCAGCAAGAGCTCGTGCACGCGAATTCCCTCATGACGATGGCCCAGCAGCTGGTGTTCATCGGTGGGTATGCCGCTGGTGGCATGCTCATCGCGGCCCTGGGCGTGATGCCGCTATTCACGATAGACTCCGTGTCGTTCTCTTTCAGGCCTTCGCCACCGGCTGCCTTAAGACCGTCTTGAGCTTCTCCGGCGCCGCCGTCCTTGGGTCGCCCATGTAGATCTCGTGGTGCTTCCCGACGAACACAAAGCCGTTTTCGCGGATGAAAGCGTGCAGTGCCTGTATGGTCGGCGCTTCGGTAGCATACGGCCCGATGTGCATGATCTGGGCGCTCAGGCCTTCCCGGAAAGTCTCGAACCTCACGCCCCCGGCAGCGTCCGCGCCCTTCTTCCTCTTGACCGCTTCCTTGGCTGACGCCACCTCGGCTGCAGTGACGTGGTCGGGCAGCGGGATCATGACCGTCCACTTCCAAGAGCCTTTGGTCTCAAGGCTGAACTCCCGCATGTCGTCCATCCACCAGAGGCCTTCGAGCGGCCCCACACGGAAGTCCCTAGCCGGGTCGGCCTTCTTCAGCGTGAACTTCAGGGTGTACGCGACGCTGTAAAGCCCCTGCATCGCATCCTGGAACTGCTGGGATGTTTCGGGGTTGCCTTCGCCGTCCACCATGATGTAGTTCATGGCCGGCACGTCCAGGATCTCCGGCTTCCCTGGCTTGGGACTGTAAAGCCGCTTGCGGTCCTTCTCGTCCATTTCCTCCGCCTCCCGAGGATCTATCCCGGGCCAGGGGCCCATTCCGGGCCCATTCGAGCGCTGCTTGGGGTCCATTCGTGGCCGGTCCGGGTTCCTACTCCCGGACCACCAGTGTGCAGCTCTCCACATGGTTCGTCTGAGGGAACATGTCCACAGGCTGGGTTTCGACCGCCCGGTAGCCGCTCCTCTGCAGGATGGCAAGATCGCGCGCCAGAGTCGCAGGGTAGCACGAGACATAGACGATGCGTCCGGGGCGCATCTTCACGACGGTGCCGAGCACACCCTCCTCGCAACCCTTTCGTGGCGGGTCGAGCACCACGACGTCAGGTTTGACGCCCCGCCCCTGCAAAAATCGTGGAAGGACCCTCTCGGCGCGGCCAGTGAGAAACCTTACGTTCTCGATCCCGTTCAACCTGGCGTTCTGCTTTGCGTCCGCCACCGCACGCGTCACCTCTTCTATCCCGAAGGCCTGTCGGCAGGACCTTGCCAGGAACAGGGTTATGGTGCCGATGCCGGAGTAGATGTCCACCGCGGTGGTCGTGCGGGTCAGGCCTGCATATTCCAGTGCCTGTGCATAGAGCTCGGCCGCTTGCTCGGCATTCACCTGGTAGAAGGAAAGCGGTGAGATACGAAATCGCAGCCTGCCCGTCCGGTCGTTGCCAAATAGGTCGTCGATGTGCCCTCGGCCTGTGATGACGCGCGTCTCCCGTCCGAGGATGATGTTGGTTTTCTCGCTGTTTATGTTCTGGAGGACCCCGACCAGCCCGGGCACCGCTTTCATGAGCGCGCTGACAAACTCCCCGCCTCGTGTGAACCTCTTGATTGAGGTCACGATGACCGCCATGGCTTCTCCGGTGCCAGGGGCAACCCGCCCCATGATGTGCCGCACCAGCCCGCCCCCACGCCGTTCGTCGTAGACCGTAAGGTCCAGTTCGCTGATGAGCCTGAGCGACTCCCGGACTATGAGGTTGTTGGTCTGATGCTGGATCAGGCAGTCTTCGGTGGGCACCACTTCGTGTGTGCCGCGCGCATAGCAGCCGGCAACGGGAATGCCCCGCTGCATGGCCACCGGAAACTGCACCTTGTTGCGGTAATGCATCGGGTGTTTGGCCGCAAGGCAGGGACGGACCGTGATTTCCTTCAGACCGCCTATCCGGGCCATCGCGTCTTCGACCGCACGCGTCTTCCATAGGAGTTGCTCTTCGTATGCCATGGACTGCAGCGAGCACCCGCCACAGGGTTCTGCGACCGCGCAAGGAGGCCTGATGCGGCCAGGGGAAAGCTTCGTAATCTCCACAACCTCTGCCCTGGCGTACGTCTTCTTGCTCACGGTAAGCCGGGCCCTGACTTTGTCGCCTGGCAACGCGCCGGGCACGAAAACGGCCAGCCCATCGAGCCGTCCCACTCCGTCGCCGTCGTGGTTGAGGCCCGTGATCTCGATGCTGACCACGTTACTCCTGCGTCCCGCAGTCTCCGGCACGCTCAGTCTCCTCTCAAGCCGCCCACCCTCTGAGGCTCGCCGTATCCGGCCGTGCTTCACCTTGCCGCCGGCGACAGTCCGCCCGCCAGGTTCTGTCCTGCTTCCCGCGCTCGCGCGATTGCCTCCGTCCTCCCAAGGACTTCGCCCTCGCTTCCCAGGCCCTGCTCCACCAGCTCGACGACATCCGGTGTGTTCAGGTACCGGAAGAACACGCCCAGAGTCCTGCGAGTCCCGTCCGGGTGCGACGGGTCGCTGGACCCGCAGACGACGACCATGGCCCCCTTCTTCTTGGTGCCGTCAAGCCTGATGGTCCTGTCGGCCCTTCGAAGCGAGTACATGCGGTCCAGAAAAGTCTTGGTCTGCCCGGTGACCTGGCCCATGTAGATCGGGCTGCCGATCACTATCAGGTCCGCCTCGCGCACTTTGTCGATGAGGCCGGCAAAGTCATCAGCCGTCGCGCACTCCTCAGTCTTACCCTTGCAGGACCTGCAGCCAGTGCATGGCCCGATGTCGAGCTCGTTCAGGAACACCGTCTCAGTCTCCATGCCGGAGCTGCGAGCGCCGTCCAGGACCGTCTCGATCAACAGGGCGGTGTTGCCTGCGTGCCTGGCGCTTCCGCAAATTCCCAGAGCCTTCATGTATCTTTCCTCCCCGCTGGCTAGCCGGATACGAGTGATCAGCTGGTGGATTTCTTTCTGTCGCGTCTAGTATCCTTCAGGCCCACATCTCCACCGGCCCCAGTCGTCCGGCCAGAAGCAGAGCGCCGACCAGCAGGAAACCCTCCTGCGCTGTAAGAACACCTTTTCAATGACCAACCATCTGACGGGAGGCAAAGAAATGGCTGACTTTCCGGCAAAACGGAGGCTCGTCGCAGACGACCTGTACTCCTTCAGGTACGTGAACGATCCGCAGGTCTCACCCTGCGGATCCAAGATTGCGTACGTCGAGACGTACATCGAAGACAAGAAGTACCGCAGCAACATATGGGTTGTTCCGGCGCGCGGAGGGACGCCTGTCAAGTTCACGAACGGGCCGAAATCCGACAAGTCGCCCCGCTGGTCGCCCGACGGCTCGAGGTTCGCCTTCGTGTCCGATCGCGATGGCTCGAACCAGATCTGGGTGATAGACGCCGGCGGCGGTGAGGCGCTCAAGATCACGTCCATGAAGTCGGCGCCAAAGGAAATCGCCTGGTCTCCTGACGGTCAGAGGATCGCCTTCGCTGCCAAGTGGGCTCCGGATGATGACTTGCCCGACAAGGAAAAGAAAGAGAAGAGTGATGTGAACGTCATCACTCGCCTGCACTATAAGACAGACGGCGAAGGGTTCTGGGACGGGAAGTACACCCACATTTTCGTGGTAGGGGCGGAGGGCGGTAAGCCCGTCCGGCTCACCGATGGCGATCATGATCACTCCTCACCCGCATGGTCGCCCGACGGCAGCCACATCGCGTTTGTCGCAAACCGCACAGGCGAAGCGGATTACACCAGTGTCACGGATGTCTGGACCATCCCATCCGAGGGCGGCGCCCTGAAGAAGGTCACGGCGAGCCTCGGACCCTGTTCCAGGCCCACCTTCTCCCCGGATGGGAAGCGCATCGCGTACTTCGGGCACAATCTCGAATTCCGCGGAGCGACACTGACCACGCTGTACATCGTGCCTGCCGAGGGCGGCGAGCCGCGGAAGACCCTGGCCGACGAGATGACGATAGGCTCGGCAGCAGGCACCGATTCACGGTTCGGCGATGCACCGGCGACGCTGGCCTGGGATGCGGAAGGCAAGACCATCACCCTGCTGGCCACCACGGGCGGCACAAGCAACGCATATGAGGTAGATGCCCTCACGGGTGAAGCAAGGAAGCTGACCTGTGGCGAGCATAGCGTGTATGGCCTCACGCGAGCTGGCGGCATGCTGGGCGCCGCCGTAGCGGACTTCCTCAACCCGGGCGACATCTACTCTTTCGATGTCGCGACCGGCGCCTGGACCCGGTTGACAGCGGTCAACAAGGACCTCCTGGACAATGTCTACCTGAGCGTCCCTGAACGCATCGCGTACAAGGCGCCGGACGGCTGGGACATAGAAGGATGGGTGATGAAACCCGTTGGCTTCCGGGATAGCGTGAAGTACCCAGCCGTGCTTGAGATACACGGCGGGCCGCACTCAGCGTATGGAGTGGCGTTCTTCCTCGAATTCCAGCTGCTCGCCACTGCGGGATTCGGCGTCGTTTTCTCGAACCCGAGAGGCAGCGAGGCCTATGGCCAGAAGTTCGTGGCGGCGACAAAGCTTGACTGGGGCGGTGGCGACTACCGGGATATCATGGCCGGTGTGGATCACGCGCTGGCTCTGGGCTGGATAGACCCCTGCAGGCTCGGCGTGACGGGCGGCAGCTACGGGGGCTACATGACTAACTGGATCATCGGCCAGACAGACCGCTTTGCGGCTGCGGTGACATGCCGGAGCACCTGCAACAGGTTTTCGCAGTTCGGCATCAAGGATATCGGCTTTCACGACGCGGATTTCGAGTTCCCCGGGGTACCGTGGGAGCACCTTGATTATTACATGTCCCACTCACCCATCATGTACGTCAAGAATATCACCACTCCGGTGCTGATAATCCACAGCGAGAACGACTACCGCTGTCCGATCGCGCAGGGCGAGGAGTTCTTCACTGCACTCAAGCTGCTGCGTAAGACGGCCGAGTTCGTCCGGTTCCCGAACGAGAGCCACGGACTGTCGCGTGGTGGCCAGCCAGTGCACCGTACCGAGAGGCTCACACGGATCCTCAACTGGTTCAAGAAATACCTGAAGCCAGAGCCGTCAGAATACGCTTGCTAGAGGACTCTACTGACTTCCTGGCAGTTCGATACAGCCGAATGCTCTTCCACGACTACAATCAGCCCGCCGGAGTGACTTTCCGGCGGGCTGATCTGGTGGACGACCCGGCCCCGAGTTGTCGGCCGGGGAAACCTGCGGGACCCGTGCGCTATTTGCGCTACTTTGCGAAACCCTGGAGCAGGGCGCCCCGCGCCTGCTCCAAAGGATTGCGCGGCACGAGCATGGTTCCGTTGACCCACATCATGAAGCCTAGCGAAGCAAGTCTCACGGCATTCTTTCGACTGAGCCCACGGTCCCGGCCCCAGACTCTTACGACGTCAGTCGTGTGTCCTCGTGCGGGGTGCTCACATCTCGAAGCCAGCGATCGCGCCTGTTCTCGAAGAGGTTTGGCCATCCGGTGGCACTGGTGAAGATTGGCGCACTCGAGGCAAGAAACGATTCCTTTCCTCACGTGGCGCATTCCCTCCCTGGAATTTTGCACACACGTATAACATCGAGCGCCATGCCGGACCTTTTAAGCGGGAGAAATTGGAAAATGAAGACGCAGCCCCGCCAGCCCAGAAGCCTCAGGCCTCGGCAGCAGGAAGAGTCACTGCAAATGTGGTTCCCTTGCCAATCGTGCTCTCCACCGTGATCGTTCCGCCATGAGCCGTCACTATATCATGGGCTATCGCGAGCCCCAGCCCGCTGCCTCCGGTCCTGCGAGACCGCGACTTCTCACCGCGGTAGAACCGCTCGAACACGTGTGGAAGGTCGTCGGCGGGGATGCCTTCACCTGTGTCGCTCACTGTGATGCGGGCGAGCCGCTTGCCTCCGTCCTGCACCAGCCCCGCCGTCAGCGTGACCTTACCGCCCTCGCGCGTGTGACGGAAGCTGTTGTCGACCAGGTTCGAAAGCACCTGCGCCAGCCGTATCGGATCACCGAGGACCCAGGCCCCGGCGTCCTTGACCGGCTGCATTTCGAGGCGGATCCCGTGCGCGGATGCTCCGGCCTGGTGAGCGCTTACTGTCTGGGCGAGCAGATCAGAGCACCGGACCGGCTCCAGGCGCAAGTCGAGCCTGCCAGCGTCGGCGAGAGACAGCACGTGCAAGTCCGAGACCAGCCTGGTCAGACGGTCCACCTCGCCGGCCAGGCTCTCCATCAGCTGCGGCGTGCCTTCGACCACCCCGTCCTTGATACCCTCGAAATTGGACTTGAGCACAGCGAGAGGCGTCCTGAGCTCATGTGAGACGTCGGCCACGATTTCCCGCCTGTGCTTCTCGGCGTCCTGAAGGGCCAGCGACATTTCGTTGAACGAGCGGGCAAGATGCGCCATCTCGTCGTCCCCGGGGACTTCGACACGGGCGCCAAGGTCACCGTGCCGCACCCTCTCCGCGGCGCCGGTGAGGAGTCTCACAGGCCTCAGTGTGCGCTTGGCCACATAGTATCTTGCCGGAGAGACTGGCCATCAGTTCCGGAACGCGACCGCCGCCACAAGGCGCCTGGTACGCGATGGCCGTAGACTGGATCTTCCGGGGCATCTCCAGCTGGCTTTGGTTCAGGGCTGGTCACTGGAAGAAGACCATGGTTTGACAGCATAGTCCTGCATCGAATACCTACACACAGCCTAAGTACAATCCATCATCTTCCAGGTCAATCCAGCGCGATCAGTGGGTTTGATGTCATCACTGCAGAAGGA
>JAUYEF010000363.1 GCA_030691635.1 Bacillota bacterium | reverse complement strand
TTGGTGCCGAAGGTGGGAATCGAACCCACACGAGGGGCTACCCCACACGATTTTGAGTCGCGCGAATTGCGTCCAAGGCGTACTAGGGCGTCCAAAAGGGCCAGGTAGAGGGGTTACTGCGTCCAACGAAACAACTTCTGTCCAAATAACAAGGCGGGGATTTGTGGGAGAGCGTGTGGGAGAGCATGTGGGCTGCCGGGAGCCAACCCCCGGCCCGGCGCGAGAGGTACGGCGAATAGGCCATACAAAGGGCTGCATATTCGGGCGCAACGGTTGCGACGACACCGTTGCACCACCGTTTTTTCCAATCGCCCTTCCCAGTCATCGCACGGTGTATTTTTCACCCCCGTTTAGCAGGGCCGTTGCAAAGAGTCGTTGAAGCTCCCAGCGACATTTTAGCCTGAAGCCTGCCTGCATAGGACCATGAATAGGCCAGGCAGACAGCGTATATGAACAGTTAGACATCCCCCGCCCGTCTGGAAACCAGCGACATCCGGCCTGCTAGAACCCCCAAAACGAGTCACTTTGACCTTCCGTTGACAAGCCTGCCATGATCGACTATGGAGGTGACTGCCGAATGAAATCGCTAAAACCGCTGACCTGCAACATTCGCCAGCTTGCCCAGAAGCTGGGGTGCTCCGCTGAGAGCCTGTACGATCTCGCCCGGAAAGGTCAACTTGCTTCCATCCGTCTCGGCAAGCGTCGTCGGGTTATCGCCCTGCGCGTTGTTGAGGAGTTGCTTGGCGGCCCGCTTAGCGCGGAAGACATCGCGGAGTTGACCGGCCCGCTACCGCGCAAGCCTCGGTGACGCGAACGGGGCGGCCGCAGCAGGCCGCCCCGGTGAGAAGGAAGGGTGAAAGGAATTGCCTGAAACCATCCTACCACGTCGGGGCGGCGATAGTCTACCGCCGCTGACGGCGGTTAGCTGGTTGCGAACGGCGACGACGGCTGCTCTGGGCGGCGGGGCGCAACCCGGCGCGGACGAGGTCTTCGAGCTTTGGCGCGACATCATCGAGCCCGCGTTATCTGGCAGCGAGGCCGAGGAACTGGCACCGCTCGTCGTCGGCGCGGTTGGCGAACTCCACCAGCGGGCAGGCGCGGCTTGCCGGGCATTGGTGGAACGGCTGGCCGATCTAGAAACCCGGTTTGAGGCCGGCGAGGAGCTACGCGCCGGCCAACGGCCCGAGGAGGACCACGTGAACTCGGGACCGGGAGCACCTGCCTGGCCCGACCCTCCGGCCCGGGAGGCACGGCACGGCTTGGCTGGCCGCTTTGTGCGGTTGGTCGGACCGCATACCGAGGCGGACGCCACGGCCCTGCTCCTGCAATTCCTGGTTGCGTTTGGGTCGTTGATCGGGCGAACGGCCTATTGCCTCGCAGAGGCAGATCGCCACCATACCAACCTATTCGCCGTGCTTGTCGGCACAACGTCGCGGGGGCGGAAGGGATCTTCTTGGGGGCATGTCCGGCGACTTATGGAGGCCGTTGACGGCACCTGGACCGGCGACCGAATCGCGTCCGGGCTCAGCTCCGGGGAGGGCCTGATTTGGGCGGTCAGGGACCCGATTGAGGCCGAGGAGGCGGTCAAAGAAAAGGGCAAGGTAGTCGGCCGCCAGACGGTGCTTCAGGACCCCGGAGAGGAGGACAAACGGCTGTTTGCCCACGAGGCCGAGTTTGCCTCGCCCCTCCAAGTGCTCAAGCGGGAAGGGAATATCCTTAGCTCCCTGGTCCGTTCGGCCTGGGATACGGGCCAGCTCCGAACGCTCACGAAAAATAGTCCGGCAAGGGCAACGGGTGCCCACATCAGCATCTTGGGCCATGTCACGAAGGATGAACTTCTGCGGCACCTGGCCGACGCGGAATGCGGTAATGGGTTTGGCAATCGGTTCCTCTGGGCCTGCGTCCGCCGGTCGAAGCTCCTGCCTCATGGGGGACGAATCGGCGAGGTTGACTTTGCCCCTTTGGTGCGGGAACTCGGTGCGGCCGTGAGCTTTGCCAGGGAGGCGGGGGAACTGCGGCGGGACGCCGAAGCGGAGGCGCTTTGGGAGGCCGTATATCCCGACCTCACCGAGGACCGCCCTGGGCTGCTTGGCGCGATTACCGCGCGTTCGGAGGCGCAGGTCCTCCGGCTATCACTTGTCTACGCTCTGCTGGATCGCTCGCCGATGATCTGCCGCGAACACCTTGAGGCGGCTCTGGCTTTATGGCGATACTGTGACGATTCCGCCAGGTTCATCTTCGGGGAAGCTCTCGGGGACCCCCTGGCGGACGAGCTCCTGCGGGTCCTCCGGGCCAGCCCTGAAGGGCTGACGCGAACGGAGTTGCATCATCGCTTCGGCAGGCACCGGCAGGGCGCCGACCTATCGCGGGCCCTCGGCATGTTGCAGGAGAGGGCCCTGGCCCAACGGGAGCGGGTCGAAACCGGGGGCCGAACTGCGGAGCGGTGGAGTGCCGTCCGGCCGCAGAAGCATATAGGAACCCGCGAAAGAAGCGAAGTAAGCGAAGAAAGGTCGGCACAGGCCCCTGACGCTGGCCTTTCCTTGGGCGCTTGCGAAAAAGAGGCTGCGAAAGAATGCGAAATAAGGGTACTAGACGCCCAATGCCCGACAACTACGGAACCCTTCTTTCGCGATAATTCGCAAGCCCCTTCGGGCATGGTTGGTGACCTAAGCCCTGCTAAAGGCCGGTGTGAGGAAGATTCTTCGCATACTTCGCTTAATTCGCACCTCTTTATACTTCTAAGCGTCGGGGAGCGGGTCAGCACCCCACAGGGCGCGGGGACTGTGTGGCAGGTTTTCGCCGACCGCGTCGGCGTGAAACTGGACTCCATCGGGCAGGTGGCCTTCTTCGAGCCGGGACAGGTGACGCGGCTATGACCGACGACCGGCTGCTGGCGGCAGGCAGAAGAACGGGAAAGGAGGCGGACAGTTTGACGACACAGGCAAAGCGTTACGTCGGTGATCCATACTGGGAGCGCGAACGGCCGCGGGAGACCGACACGGCCAAGGTCCGGGTTAGCTACTTCCCCGAGGCCGGCAAGTTGCAGATCGCCCAGCTCTTCACCGACCGCGATACCGGCGAGGCCAAGCGGGGGCGTACCGTGACGCTCGACCAGGAGGACCTGACCCTGCACCCGGCCGCCAGGGCGCTGATCCTGGAGGTGTTGGAGGCATGGCGGGAACCATGACCATGATTGCTTTGGCCCAACTGGGCATGGCCGGGAATCTGGCCGGGTTCGGCTTCCTGCTCTGGTCGGGCATCGGCCTGGCCCGCCTACGGCGCAGTCTGACGCCCGAGGCACTGGAGGCGCACCGGCAGGCAATGCTTGACCTCGCCCGCCGGATCGACCAGGCAACCGCTCAGCACGAGCAAGCCATGGAGGCCGTCTTGAAAAGCGCACCGGTAAAGACCCTCAGCCGGACGAAAGCGAAAAGTCGGGGGTTTGGCCGATAATCGTCCTGCACAGTCGGGAAAATGTTCGTCTTTGCAGTCGGAGAGATTGGCCGTCTGTAGACGGGACCGTTTACAGACTGCGGGCAAAGCGTTTGCAATCGGTTACACCCGGGGTTATGCCAGCGTCGCCCTGGTCCGCGTCCTGCACCCCTGCTCAGCCCGACTGCGCAAGGTTGTACCCCAGGGTTTACTTTGCCGCTTGCTGACGGTAAACTCAGACGACTCGCCGCCCTGGAGGTGGTTTCCTGTGTCCCCGAAAGTCTTTGCCGCCAAGCTGTCCAGCACCGCTGCCGCACGACTGGAGGCTGCTTTAGCTGGCCGGTCGTTCGGTAGCTGGGTCAGGGAACGGCTTGGCGGGGTCGAGGTTCAGGTCGCCGAGGAACGGTTGGCCGAGGTGCAG
>JAUYEF010000341.1 GCA_030691635.1 Bacillota bacterium | reverse complement strand
GTGCGAGGCGGTGCTAGAATGGCGGCGTGGGTCGCGTCTTTGCCATTCTCATTGTTGTTGGGCAGATCGCCACTTGGGGTGCGACGGCAGCGCTTATTGCTCTAGATGCCAATGAGGTTCGTCAGCTACAGGCGGGCGGCGAATCGCTTGACTGGCAATGGTTGGCATTAGCCGCTTTCGTGGTATTCACTGCTCTTTCGGCCATGGAGCAATTCAGGCTCCGGCGTGCGCTCAATTATCGAGAGCGGAAGTTGCGAACGATCGAGCACTTGACACACTTGGCCACTGAGGGGACAGATCTCAGCAATATGGAAGGCGCTGGCCCGATGATTTGGGGGGTCGCTGACAGCCCGACGCAGACCGAGTTCCGCAAGAAGCGTGAAGACTACAATAGGGCACTGGCAGAATGGAGTGAGAGGGTTCGGAACAAGATCGATAGGGAATGCCCAGAGTTCTTGGCCGATTGGGACGCAGCGAACCCTGCGGATAGACAGGGTTCGCTAGTCACGATTATCAAAGAGATTAGGTCTCGGCTATGAGACTAGCTCGGCTCAACGGTGGAGACTGTTGAAATGCTGTCCGCTCCGTTCATGGTTCGACAGGCTCACCATGAGCGGGAATAAAACGGCAGTCAAGCTCGCTCGCCTTGAGCCTGTCGAAGGGCGGAGGGGGCAGTTCCTCGCTCATTGGTCGTCCGGCGTCTCCATCTCCTCCCTCATCTTCCTTAGCCTTTCCGCGATCGTCCGCTCGAAGCCTTGCTCCGTCGGCACGTAGTAGCGACGGCCCACCAGCTTGTCGGGGAGATTCTGCTGGCGAACAACATCCCAGTGACGGGGTGAAGACGGTTCTTGCTCATACGTGGGCCGAGAGAGCCAGGCGGGCGAGAACGCCGCTAGCCAGATGCCGGCTCGAAGAGCACCTCCTTCCCCCGCTGGATTCGCCGACAGCCTCGATCTTTCAGCACGCTGGTCACGCAGCCGCGGATCAAGGAGGGAAAGCGGGGCAACTCGAGCGCTCGCTTGAGACGCAGAGCAGGAGAGTCCACCTCGGCCAGGGCGGCGGCGATGGCTTCCACGGAGGCGATGCCCAGGCGCTCGTGCGCGGAGATGACTGCGTCTCGCAGGCTGGCGTAGTAGTCACGAAAGCCCTGGAAGAACTCCACCGCCATGTCCTTGCCGTTGACTACGTCCGCTAGCTGGCTCTCCCCGAACGGCTCCACACCATACTCCTGGCGATACTTGGCGAACAACTGACGGAAGGTGACTTCGCTGCGGTGTCCGTCGCCCACCACCTCGACGTGGCCCTGGGCGGCCATCCTGGCGAAGCGATCACAGTAATCGATCAAGGCGCTCAGGGAACTCACGGTACCCTCCGGATTCACCTCCACCGTAAGGTCCCCCACCAGAAGCAGACGCCGCTCCGGGTCGAAGAGACAGCAGTGCTCGGGCACGTGAGCGCCGTCGTAGAACAGATAGAGGTTGCCCAGACGCCAGCCCTGGAACTGGACATCGCCAAAGGCAAAGGTCTGGCATTGATCGAGGCGAAGCGGCTCCGCCAGGTGAGGCATGGGCTTGACGCCCTTCCAGGCCCTGGCCACCGCCCAGCCCCGAAGCGCCAGGGCCAGGCGAGGCGAGATTCGATTAGCCAGGCGCAGGATGCGGAAAGGGAAGTGGGCAAAGACATCGTAGTATGCCATCTCCTCCAGGACACCTGCCCTGTCGGCGGCCAGAACATCCAGGCGAGCGATGCCCGGCTCAGCCACCAGCAGGTGCTTCTCGGCGAAAGGCAGCTCCTCGAGGATATCGTTGTTGCCGCAGTGGTCGTAGTGAGCGTGCCCCAGCACTACGTACAGCCCACGGCACCGTTCTTGATACGAGGCGATCGATTCCAGCATGCGCTGGCGGATATCGCGGAAGGCTCCCGTGTCGTAGATGACCAGGTCGTCCCCCTGGCGCAGGAGATAGGTATTGCAATAGGGCGTTTCGGTCGCCCAGTTATCGCTCAACCAGCCAGCGAAGCGGAAGACGTCCGGCGCGATCTCTTGTACCGTCACTGGCCACCTCCTTGATCGTCGGGCATCGGTTTCCCGACCTGTTCATTCTAACCGGCTTTCGGCCCTTGACAAAGCCGGGCACGCCGGTAGGGTCTGCGGGACAACCGCCTCTACGCCGCCAACCCGCATCGAACCGAGGATAGCGGGACAGCCCGTCCGACAGGCTCAGGGCAGGCCTGGATGTAACGGAGCGCCTCGGAGTGCGTCAATTTATTGAGTCCTGTAAAACGGCGCGGATACGACGCTAGGCGACGCTCGGGGTGCCTCGACAGGGATCGGGGGTGGATTGCGTCGTTTAGTCCGTCCGGCTTAGGGAAAGGTTGACAGGCGAATGCCTGGTTTGCGATCGCTTCGAGGGCGCATCATCCTTGCATTCTCGCCCCTGATGCTGCTCGTGGTTGGGGCCATTGTGGCGTCGGTCCTTGTCATTCAAAGTGGCCCCCGCCAGCCCGATGCCCTGGA